>NZ_CP160403.1:624285-936428 GCF_040782645.1 Streptomyces sp. HUAS ZL42 | reverse complement strand
CGGCCGCCGCCCAGGCGGCCGGCGCTCTGGCCTCGGCCGTCACCGATGCGCAGCAGACGGCCTCCGGCCGGGCCCGTATCGCGCTGGCCGCGGCCCTGCAGGACATCCCCGGCTGGAACGACCTCTCCCAGACGCGGCCGGAACCGACCGACTGGGACGCCCAGCAGGCCAACCAGTACCAGGCGCTCATGCTCCAGGTGCGATTCCCCGCCTTCTCCTGGCGGCAGGAGGCCGAGAGCCGGGTCGGGGGCAACATGTCCTGGAACACGGGCGTCGACTACGTCGCGATGCTCCACCGCTCGCCCCTCTACAAGGAGGTCGGTGAGCTCTACCGCAAGGCCGGTCTCTCCCTGACGACGGACCTCGCCACGCTGAACCGCGCCCCGCGGATCGCCGCCGACACCAAGGCCGTCGCCCGGATGGCCCTCACGAGCTCCTTCACCGGACGGCTGACCAAGCCGCAACTGACCGTGCACACCACGGGTGACGGCCTGATCCCGGTACCGGCGGAGAGCGCTTATCGCCGCGCGGTCACCGCGGCGGGCTCCGCCCCCCTGCTGCGCCAGGCCTTCGTCGACAACGCCGGCCACTGCACGTTCAGCAGCGCCGAGCAGGCCGCCGCCCTGCACGCCGTGGAGAGCCGCATCACCACCGGCCACTGGAAGGACACCGACTCCGCCGCCCTCAACGCCCTCGCCGCGCAGGCCGATTCCTCCGTACCCGCGCGCTACGTCGGCTACCGCCCCGCACCGTTCCCGCGCCCCTATGACCTCGCCCACCCCGCCGACCGGTACCGGCCCTGAGCTCAGGCCGCCCGCCGCGTCCACGGAGGGCGGCCGTACCCTTGCCGACGTGACGCTCTCGCAGGTGAACCTCTCCGACGTGGACGAAGAGTTCTCCGGTGCCGCCGGCCCGGACTCCCCGGCCGGCCCGCAGTTGCGCCCCCAGTCGCTGCTGCTCGCCTTCTTCGGCGACCACGTTCTGGAGGAGGGTCCGCTGTGCGTGTACTCGGGCAGCATCATCGACGCCCTCGGGCGCGTGGGAGTCGGGGAGCAGGCCGTTCGCTCCACCCTCACCCGCATGGTGAACCGCGGCCTGCTGCAGCGGCAGCGGCAAGGGCGTCGCATGTACTTCGGGCTGACCCCTCACGCGGCGCAGATCCTGCACAACGGCCGCACCCGCGTCTGGCACACCAGCGCGGTCAACAACGACTGGGACGGAACCTGGACCCTGCTCGGCTTCTCGCTGCCCGAAGCCTGGCAGCGCCAGCGTCACGACCTGCGCTCCCGGCTCACCTGGTCCGGCTTCGGCCCCCTGTACAGCGGGCTGTGGATCGCCCCGGGCGACGTCGACATCTCCGGGATCGTCGCCGAACTCGGCATCGCCGCTCATGTGAAGATCTTCCACGCGCGCGCCGACATCGCCACCGACATCGACGTGATGATCCGCGACACGTGGGATCTGGAGACGATCGCCGCCCGCTACACGGCCTTCGAGAAACGCTGGATCACCCACGTCGGCGATCGCGCCGGCGACCCGCTGGCCACCCACCTTCGCCTGGTCGCGGAGTGGCTGGGCACCATCCGCACCGATCCCCGGCTGCCCGCCCGGCACCTGCCGACCAACTGGCCGGCCCGATCGGCGGAAGAGATCTTCCGGCGCATCGCGGAACAGACGGGTGAGCCCGCCCGCCGGGTGGCCGCCGAGCTGCTGGAGACGACGCTGCTGGAGTCCGCCTGAGCAGTGCCGGGGTCGGCTCAGGGCTCCGCAGAGTCTCCGACTGTGGAGGCGACGTACTCGAAGGCCATGGTCTCGAGGAGTTCCCTGAGCTCATGGGCGAGTTCCTGGGCGGCCTCGCCGTGCCAGCCCGTCGGCAGCAGTTGTGCCGGCAGGCCCGGATCCAGGTAGGGGAAGCGCATCCACTGCTCGAGGGCCAGGGTGTAGACGGCGAAGGCGTCACCGGGTTCGGAGATGCCGTCCGGCTCCCTGACCGAGGTCAGCACCGGAGACCATGAGCGCAGGTAGTTGTCGTACGAGGCGGCCAGTTCTTCGAGGTTCCAGGCGCGGCGCACGAG
Source organism: Streptomyces sp. HUAS ZL42 (assembly GCF_040782645.1). Lineage (GTDB taxonomy): Bacteria > Actinomycetota > Actinomycetes > Streptomycetales > Streptomycetaceae > Streptomyces. The sequence continues at coordinate 934,353 of NZ_CP160403.1, read as the reverse complement.
CGCCGTGGTGTCGCCCAGGCCTTCGTGGTGCGCGGTGAAGGCGTCGACGTACTGCTCAAGGCCGAGCCGGCGTACCCATTTCAGAACGGTGGGAAGGACGCGGGCGGGAGCGATCCACAGTCCGCTCTCGAGCTGGCCCATGCCGAGCCAGACGAGTCGTTTGCGCAGGGTGTACCGCTTCTCCCGCTCGGCTTCGGGGACGGAGAACGAGACGATGACCCAGCCGTCCTCCAGCCGGGCCGGTTTCAGCGGGGCGTAGACGACTTCGTCGCCTTCCTCGAAGATGAGCTGCGCCTTGGAGGTCGCGGCGTATCCGCGGACCGTCCCGCGTCGCTGTGGGGCCAGCAGGTCACGGCGGGTCATCCGGGTCACGGCCGAGCGCGTCGCCTGGGCCGGCACTCCCAGCCGCTCCATGAGTGTGATCAGGTCGGCCACCGAGGACCAGCCCCGCACCAGCCGTGAGTAGTGCCCGTAGACGGCCAGGATCAGCAGTTGTGTGCTGTTCTTCGCCACGTCCTGCGGCAGGTCCACGCGCAGTCTCATCACTCGCCTCTCGTCCTGCGGACTTCGCGTCCCCATTCTCGCCCGCGACCTGCACCCCCCGATTTTATGTCGGACGGCTTCCGGACGATTCAGATCCGACATACTCTGATGTTCCGCTGGGCGCAGTGCCTGACGCACGATCGAGGAGACATTCCGTATGAAGCGCGCTCTCTACGACACCGACCACGAGGACTTCCGGGCCATGGCCCGGGCCTTCGTCGCCAAGGAGGTCACCCCGCACGTCGCCTCCTGGGAGGCCGCGGGCGAGGTCGACCGGTCGCTGTACCGGGCAGCGGGCGCCGCCGGACTGCTGGGGCTGGGTGTGGAGGAGGAGTACGGCGGCAGCGGCGTGGACGACTTCCGCTACAACGCGGTTCTCATCGAGGAGTTGTGCCGCGCGGGGGCCACCTCGGTCTCCATGAACATCAACGGCTTCACCGACCTGATCGCTCCCTACTTCCGGGAGCTCGCCACGCCCGAGCAGAAGGCCCGCTGGCTGCCGGGACTCGCCGACGGCAGCCTGGTCGCGGCCATCGCCATGACCGAGCCCGCCGCCGGCAGTGATCTGCGCGGGATACGCACGCGTGCCGAACGGCAGGCGGACGGTTACCTGTTGAACGGTGCGAAGACCTTCATCAGCAACGGCGTGATCGCCGACCTCGTGCTCGTGGTGGCCCGTACGACCGCCGACGACGGTCAGGAAGGGCTCAGCCTCTTCGTGGTGGAGCGGGGGATGCCCGGATTCGAACGCGGCCGCAGGCTCCACAAGCTCGGCCTGTCCGCCCAGGACACCGCCGAACTTTCCTTCACCGACGTACTCGTCCCGGCCGCGAACCTGCTCGGCGAGGAGGGGCGGGGCATGGAGTATCTCAAGCGGAACCTGCCGCAGGAGCGCGTCAGTGTCGCCGTGACCGCGGCCGCCACCATGCGGCGGGTCCTGGACGGGACGATCGCCTACACCCGGGAGCGGGTCGTCTTCGGGCGCCCGCTGTCCGAGCATCAGGCGACCCGGTTCACCCTGGCCGAGCTCGCCACCGAGACGGAGATCGCCCAGACCTTCACCGACCGTTGCGTGGGCGAACTGACCGCCGGCCGCCTGACCGCCACCGAGGCGGCGATGGCCAAGTGGTGGGTGACCGAGCGCCAGCAGCGGCTCGTCTCCCGCTGCCTGCAACTGCACGGCGGATACGGCTACATGACGGAGTACCCGATCGCCAGGGACTTCGTCGACAGCCGCGCCAGCACCCTGTTCGCCGGCACCACCGAGATCATGAAGGAGATCATCGGCAAGGCGCTGGTGCGTTGATGCGAGTCATGCCCTTCAGCGCCGGCTGCGTGAAGAGGGCCTCCTCGTCATCGGCTCGGGTTCAAGACCCACAGGCGGCCCAGGGTGCGGCGCCGTGCCATCAGGATCAGCGCCATCGCCACGTCAGCAGTGGTGTCTGCCAGCACGTTGGGCGTGTGGGTGACGACGACGCCGCGCTCGGCTGCGGCCGCCACGTCCACGCCGTCGTAGCCCGTGGACGCGAGGGCCACGACGCGCAGACCTGGTCCTGCCGCGTCGAGCAGTGCGGCGTCGACGCGGTCGCTGCCGAGGACGAGCAGCCCCTCGCAGCCCCCGACGAGGCCGGCCGGCTCCGCCGGAGTCGGCGGCTGCTCGCCCGTCCAGGCGGTGACGTCGAAGCGGCCGGCGAGGCGCTCGACGCCCTGTCCCGGCAGGGCGGTGCGGCTGACCGCGACGCGGGGGCGGCCGGTTGTGCCGGACATGCTGAACTCCTTGCGACGAGGGGGACTGGCGGACGGGGGAGCGGGCGATGCGTGCGACCGCCTGTGCGCGGCGGCCGACGGCCCCTTACCCGTAGTGCGGGGAGGCGGCGTCGGACACGGCGTCAGGCCGCACCTTGCTCGCCGAAGTCCAGCAGTACCTTGCAGGAGCGGGCGGGGTCGGCCGCGAGTTCGAACGCCTCCCGCGTATCGGTCACCGGCAGCAGGGCGAGGAGTTCGTCGGTGTCGGGCGGGAGGTAGTGCCAGTCGATTCCGGCGGCGTCCAGCTCGCCGAGCCGGATGTCGCCCCAGACGTTGCGTCCGTCCGCGTCGAGGAAGTCACGGCTGACGCCGACGGTGAACCGGCCGTCGACCGGTCGGAGGCCCGCCATCACAGCACCGCGACGGGGTTGACGGGCGAGCCCGTGCCGCCGGGGACGTTCAGTGGCGCCACGACGAGCAGGAACTCGTAGCGGCCCGCTGCCGCGCAGGCGGCGGACAGCGCCTCCAGATCGAGGTTGTCCAGCAGCGGTACGCCCATGGCCGTGATGGCGAGGGCGTGCACGGGGGAGTGCAGTCCCTCGACCGGGGAGGGACGTACGTCGCTGTCGCCGTCGCCGCCGAGCAGGGCGATCCCGCGCTCGGCCAGCAGGGGTACGGCGCCCACGTGGAAGCCGGCGCTGGCGTTGTCCGGGTTCCAGGCGCCGAGTTCGGCGCGGCGCCGGAAGTGGCCGGAGCGCAGCAGCACCGCGTCTCCGTCGCCGATGCTCACGCCGAGTGCCTTTTCGGCGGCGAGTACGTCTTCGGCGTGTACGGCGGTGCCGGGTTCGAGCCAGTCGGTGCCGAGGACGGCGGGCAGGTCGATCAGGACGCCCTTGGTGACGAGGGGACCGAGCGCGGAGACGGCCCCGAAGTGGGCGCCTGCGGCGTCGACGACCTCCCGGGCGGTGCGGCCGTCGTAGAGCTGACCGCGATAGGCGATGTGGGAGAGCGCGTCGAGGTGGCTGACGCCCTTGCCGTGGTAGTCGACGGCGATGAAGTCCTTGTGGCAGGACGGCTCGGGAGCCTCCACATCGCCGAGGTCGGACATGTAGTGCAGGGCGGGCTTGCCGTTGTCCGGGCCGGGCACGGTGTTCCAGGGCAGAGCCATCGGAACGGCGGTACCGCTGCGGACCAGGGCGGTGGCACGCTGGACGTGGGCCGGGGTGACCCGGTTCCACGCGCCGCGGTCGGCGGGAGTCCAGCGGCCCCAGGTGCGCAGTGTGTCGAAGAGCGTGTCGAACTCGTCCCGCGACAGGCGGCGGCCGTTGCGGGGGCTCGAGGGGGCGGAAGGAGGCGGCGGGGAATCGGACGGGCTGCTGGTCATGTGCTGCTCAGCGCTCCAAGGCTCGGAGGGTGTCGTCGGCCGGCCCGGAAGGCGCGCTACGGTCGGAGACCAGGGTGAGTCCCGACGGCAAAGCGTGCGCCGACGGCATTGTCGTTCGGAGAGACACGAGGGGCAATAACAACATGCTGAACGACGAACAGAATGATGGGTGGAGTTGACGGTGGGTGAGCGCAGGCGACCCGGGAAGTCTTGTCCCGGCGGCGACGCGGGCGGTGGCGATCCTCGACACGCTCGGTGAGGCGGAAGGCCGCCCGCTGTCGGTGAGTGAGCTTGCCCGCGCCCGGGGTCTGCCGAAGTCCTCGACGGGCAACCTCTGCGCCTCCCTCGAGGCGGCGGGCATGATCACGCGCAATGGAAGCGGCTTCAGCCTGGGGCGCAAGCTGGTGGAGCTGGGTGGCCGCTACCTGTCCACAGTGGACCAGTTGCGTGACTTCTACGAGCTGTGCCGGCGTAGCGCACACATCTCCAGGGAGACCGCCCGGGTCGCCGTCCTGGACGGTCTGGACGTGCTGTACCTGGCCAGGTACGACGGCACCCAGCCGCTGCGCCTCACCGCCAACATCGGCGACCGGTTCCCCGCGAACTGCACGGCGACCGGGAAGGCCATCCTGTCGACCCTGGACCCGGCGGGGGCCGAGGACCGGCTGCGCGGCCCGACCCTGCCCGCGCTCAGCGAGCGGTCCCTCACCTCGGTGCCCGCGCTGCTGGCGGACCTGGCGGCGACCCGGAAGCGGGGCTACGCCGTCGACGACGAGGAGGCGGGAGCGGGCATCGTCTGCCTGGCCGTGCCGGTCACGGGCTTCCGCACCGACTCGGCTCCCTTCGCGATCAGCGTCACGGTGCTCAAGGCGCGGCTCGACGACGACTTCCGTGAGGCGCTGCTGAAGGATCTGCGTGCCATTGCGGCGGGGCTGGAGAACCCCATGCTCCCGCAGGGGGTGTCCACGGGCAGCGGGTGAGATCGGGCTGCCAGGCCGGCGCCGTCAAGCCCGACGGCATCGTGCTGTCCGGCTTCGACCCCAAGTCCACCGCGCAGCAGGTCGCCCAGGCGAACTCCGCCGGTATCCCGCTCATCGGGTGGCAGGCGGTGGACGCCCCCGGCCCCAGTACGGACCCGAAGCTCTTCAGCAACGTCACCACAAGGGTCCAGGACGTCGCCAAGATCAGCGCGGACTGGGTCATCAGCCAGTCCAACGGCCGCGCCGGCGTCGTGGTGTTCACCGACGCCTCCATACCCTTCGCCAAGGGCAAGTCGGACCTGATCGAGAAGGAACTCGCCACCTGCTCCGACGTCAAGGTCCTCACGACGTCCAACATCCCCATCGCCGACGCCAGTAACCGCACGCCGCAAGAGGTGTCCGCGCTGCTGTCCCGTTTCGGCACCAAGTGGACCAACTCCGCAGCCGTCAACGACCTGTACTTCGCCGACGCGGCTCCGTCCCTGCGCGCGGCGGGCAAGCGGGGCAACGGAGCCACCTTCAACATCGGCGCGGGAGACGGCGACCCGTCCGCCTTCCAGCGCATCAACAGCAAGCAGTTCCAGACGGCGACGGTTCCCGAGCCGCTGTCCGAGCAGGGCTGGCAGATGGTCGACGAGTTCAACCGCGCCTTCGCGGGCAAGCCCGCCAGCGGCTACGTCGCCCCGGTCCACATCACCACGGCCGACAACAGCGGCGGCACGTCCTCCTGGGACCCCAAGGGATACCGCGAGGCGTACCAGAAGCTCTGGGGGAAGTACCCGCCGTCCGGCTTCGGAGCCACCCGCTGCACTGGCGGGGCTCGAGAAGGCGAAGGCCAAGGGCCTGGACATTTCGAGGATTCACTCGGTGGCGTCCTTCTTCGTCTCCCGGCTCGACTCCGAGATCGACAAACGGTGGACGCCCTGGGCACCCCGCAGGCCACGGCGCTGCGCGGCAGGGCACGATGTACGTCGACGAGCTGGTGGCACCGAACACCGTGAACACCATGCCGGAGGCCACCCTGAATGCTGTCGCCGACCACGGTGAGATCACCGGCAACACCATCACCGGCACCTATGAGCAGGCCCGGGCCGACCTCAATGCCGTTGAGGAACTGGGCATCCGGTACGCCGTTGTCGTGGACGCTCTCCAAACGGAGGGCATCCGCAGGTTCCAGCAGTCCTGGGACACCCTGCTGGACGCCGTCCGAGGCGTCGCGGCGCGCGACGACCGGGCCCGGCCGTGATCCCGGGCAGCTCCGTACCGCTCCTGGCCGTTCAGGCGAGTTGGTAGTCGAACCAGATGCGATGCGTGCCGTCGGCGTCAATGGCCATCCCACCGGCGCCGACGATCCCAGCCAGCTCGCCGGTGCCGCTCGAGGGCACAATGGTGAAGAACTCCGCGGTGCGGTCGCTGCCGGACGTCGTCGCCGAGTGCACGAAGTTGAAGCAACCCTCCGGTCATGCAGCGAGCCTTCGAACGACTCCATGGCCACATAGGTACCGACGCCTGTCGCCTGGTCGAACGCTGCGGTGAACAAGGTTGCCGAGCGACCGGTGACCTCTCCCTCGAAATGCTTCTCCATCGTCGCGACACCGACCGGCAGCCCCGTGGACACGGCCGGCTCGGGCTTCAGCTCAGCCGGCACGAACGCTGTGACGGTAAAGGTTCCCGTAGCTCTCATACGCCGACCGTATCGGGGCGCTCCGACAAGCGGAGCCGGACCCGGGGCAACACAGCAAGTGCCGACCGCGGGTATGGATCACCGACGCGGCCGGATCGGGAGACACTGATCCCGTCGCTCGCCCGACCGGGACGTGCGGTGGCCCCGGGATGCACGGAGACCTGACGGAGACGCGATGGAACGACGCCAGCTGGAGTATTTCATCGGCGTGGTCGAGCACGGCGGATTCACCGCCGCGGCCATTGCGCTCCATGTCGCACAGCCCTCACTGTCCCATGCGATCCGGTCCCTGGAACGCGAATTCGGCGGAAAACTCTTTCACCGTCTCCCGCACGGAGTCGCCCTCACCGCTGCGGGTGAGGCGCTGGTCCGGCCCGCCCAGCAGGTCCTGCGCGACCTGTCCACGGCCAGTTCCCTGGTCCGGGAAGTCCTCGGGGTCAGCGGCGGCCGGCTCGACATCGTGTCGCAGACGACCCTTTCGGTCGACCCACTGGCCGGCATGCTGGGGCGCTTCCACCGCGCACATCCGAAGGTCTCCGTGCGCGTGGTCGACCCGGAGCGGGGACCCGCCGTGGCGCAGATGGTCACGGCCGGACAGTGCGAACTCGGTCTCGTCGACGCCTCGGTGCCCACGGCGGATCTGCGCGGGATCGACCTGCCGGAGCAGGAGATGCACGTCGTGCTGCCCGCTGACCACCCGCATCCGGCGGGCGACACCATCACCTCGCGTGAACTGGCCGCGCTGGACCTGATCGTCACACCTCCGGGCACGGAAACCCGGGCTGCGGTGGACGACGTATGCACCGCGCTGGGCGTCGCACCGCGGATCGCGGTGGAGACCGCGCACCGCGCGATGATCGTGCCGCTGGTCCTCTCCGGCGTCGGCGCCGCCCTGCTGCCTGCCTCCATGGCCCAGGACGCCGCGCTGCGCGGGGCCCGGATGCTGTCGCATCGTCCGCGACTGCTGCGCCACGGCCGGCTGGTCTGGCGGTCGGGCCCGCTCTCGCCCGCCGCCCAGGCGTTCGTGGACCTGGCGTCGTCACCCGCCCAGGACTGACGCCCCCTGCAGGTATAGAAGTTTTCTATCGCCTTCATTCAAAACCGGTTCGCGCGAATTCAAGGCGCCTTGTTGACCGGCCTCGGCGACGACTGACACTTTGGCTGCATCGCAGGCAGAGGAATTCCCGGGCCCGCTGAAGTCCAGCCGCATTACACCGGTAATTGAGCCGCGATAAGAGGTGCGATATTTCCCGCCGGGCACCGAATCGGAGAAATACATGACTGAGTTCGACGCCGGACGGCACATACTTCCGCGGCCCGACACCCGTCGGCCCCTGACGACCGCGATGGACGTCCACGACCAGGAGACCGCCTTCACCCCCGTCGGCCCGGTCCCTCCTCCCGAGGGTGCACCGAACGTGGTGGTCGTGCTCGTCGACGATCTCGGGTTCGGCACCTCCAGTGCGTTCGGCGGACCGTGCGAGATGCCGGCCGCTGAACGACTCGCGGACAACGGGCTGCGCTACACCCGATTTCACGTGACGGCCCTGTGCTCGCCGACCCGGCAGGCCCTGCTGACCGGGCGCAACCACCACTCGGTCGGCATGGGCGGCACGACCGAGATGACCACCGCGGCCCCCGGATACAACGGGTTCCGGCCGCGCAGCGCGGCGACCATGGCGCAGATCCTGCAGGGCAACGGCTACAGCACGGCCGCCTTCGGCAAGTGGCATCAGACGCCTCCGCGGGAGATCAGCGCGGTGGGGCCGTTCGACCGATGGCCGACGGGGGAGGGGTTCGACACCTTCTACGGGTTCATGGGTGCCGAGATGAACCACTGGTATCCGCTGCTGTACCAGGGCACCACCCCCATCGAGCCGGACCGCCGGCCGGAGGACGGCTACCACCTGTCCGAGGACCTCGTCGACCACGCCATCGACTGGGTGCGCACCCAGCGCACGCTGACTCCGGACCGGCCCTTCTTCACCTACCTCGCGTTGGGCGCCGCGCACGCTCCGCTGCACATCGGCCCCGAGTGGCAGGAGAAGTACCGCGGACGGTTCGACCACGGCTGGGACCGGCAGCGCGAAGTGACCCTGCAGAAGCAGAAGGAACTCGGCGTCGTCTCCCCGGAGGCAGAACTCGCGCCCTGGGCCGAGGGTGTGCCCCACTGGGACGAACTCACCGACAGCCGGCGCCGTCTGGCGGCCAGGTTCATGGAGACGTTCGCCGCGTTCACCGAACACGCCGACGTGCAGGTCGGCAGGTTCGTCGACGCGCTGCAAGAACTGGGCGAGCTGGACAACACCCTCTTCATCTACATCCTCGGCGACAACGGCGCCTCGGGCGAGGGCGGCATCGAAGGGACGATCGTCGAGCACCGGCTGGGGCACGGCGTGGTGGACGATCCGGAAGAGATGATCGACCACCTCGACGAGATCGGCGGCCCGCTCAGCTACCCGATCGCCCCGGCGGGATGGGCGCTGGCGCTCAACACCCCCTACCAGTGGACCAAACAGGTGGCCTCGCACTTCGGCGGCACCCGGGACGGCATGATCCTGCACTGGCCGCGGGGGGTCCCCGAGCGTGGCGGGCTGCGTCACCAGTTCTCGCACGTGATCGACGTACTTCCGACGATCCTGGACTGCGTGGGAGTCCCGGCGCCGTTCAGTGTGGACGGCGTGCCGCAGCAGCCCATCGAGGGGACGAGCATGCAGCGGACGCTCGCCGACCCCCACGCGCCCGAACACCGCCGTACCCAGTACTTCGAGATGTGCGGCAACCGCGGCATCTACCACAACGGCTGGATGGCGGTCACCCGGCACGGCATCCCCTGGGAGATGCTGCCGGACAAGGACCGGAGGTTCGCCGACGACGTCTGGGAGCTCTACGACGTGAACCGCGACTGGAGCCAGGCTCACAACCTCGCCGCCGAACACCCGGAGAAGTTGCGCCGGTTGCAGGACCTGTTCCTGATCGAAGCGGCGAAGTACCAGGTCTTCCCCCTGGACGATCGGGTCACCGAGCGGGAGAACCCGGCCGTGGCCGGCCGCATCGATCTGCTCGGCGATCGGACGTCCATCACCTACCGGGCGGGAATGCGGCGGTTCACCGAGGAGACCACCCTCAACGTCAAGAACCGCTCCCACAGCATCACCGCGGACGTCGACCTGCCGGAGACGGCGGTCGAGGGCGTGATCATCGCGCAGGGCGGCCGGTTCGGCGGCTGGACCCTGTACGTCACCGAGGGCAGACCGGCCTACGCCTACAACTACTTCTGCTTGAGCCTGTACACCGTGCGCGGCAACGAGGCCCTGGCACCTGGACGGCACGAGATCCGGCTCGAGTTCGACTACGACGGCGGAGGGCTCGGCAGGGGCGGAACCGCCGTGCTCCTGGTGGACGGTGAAAAGCACGCGTCCGGACGGGTCGAGCAGACCATCCCGTACTACTTCTCCTTCGACGAGACACTCGACATCGGGGTGGACCTGAGCACACCGGTGACCGAGGACTATCCCGTCCTCGACAACGAGTTCACCGGCACGATTCACACGGTGCGCATCGACCTGGGAGCCGAGAGCACCGAGTCGTCCGAGTTCGACGGCGGACTGCACCGGCGCGTCATGGGGGCACAGTGAGCTGCTGCACGCCGCCCGGCGGCCAGGGCGCGGGACGGGCGGCAGCCCAGCCCTCAGCCGGCCGCCGGGCAACACCCGAGGACATGGTGGGGGTCCCCGCAGGCGAGTTCCTCATGGGCAGCGAGGACCCGCTCGCCTACCCGGCCGACGGGGAGGGCCCGGTGCGCACGGTGTACGTCGACGCGTTCTGGATGGACGCCTGCACGGTGTCCAACGCCCAGTTCGCACGCTTCACCTCCGACACCGGATACCGCACCTCCGCCGAGCGGGCCGGCTGGTCGTTCGTCTTCGCCGGTCTGCTCCCGGACGACTTCCCGCCGACCCGGGGCGTGGTGGGCGCGCCCTGGTGGCGACAGGTCGAAGGGGCGGACTGGCGCCGCCCCGACGGACCGCACTCCACCTGGGAGGACCGGGCGGATCATCCGGTCGTCCACGTCGACTTCGACGACGCCCGCGCCTACTGCGCCTGGGCCGGCAAACGCCTGCCCACCGAGGCCGAATGGGAACGCGCCGCCCGAGGGGGACTGCACGCCAAGGTGTTTCCCTGGGGCGACGAGTTCGAGCCTGCCGGCCGCCCCCGGATGAACGTGTGGCAGGGCGACTTCCCGAACCGGCACCCGACAGCCGACGGCTGGTACGGCACCTGTCCGGTGGACGCCTTCGAGCCCAACGGCTTCGGTCTGTACAACGCCACCGGCAACGTCTGGGAATGGTGCGAGGACCCCTTCTCCCCCTCCCTCGGCGGACAGCAGCGCGTCACCAAGGGCGGCTCCTACCTCTGTCATGCGTCCTACTGCCGCCGGTACCGGGTCGCCGCGCGGCAGGGCCTGTTCCCGGACTCCGCAACCGGCAACGTGGGGTTCCGGTGCGCCCTGGACATGACGTGACCCCTTTCGACTCCATCACTCGGACAACGACGCGATACGCCCGGCGCACAAGGAGCAGGATCATGGCAAAGCAAGCAAGACGGTGGCGTTCCGGCGCGGCGGGGATGGCCGTACTCGGTCTCACCCTGACCGCCTGCGGCGGCGCGAAGATCGGCGAGGACTCCGCCGCGGGGGGCGGCAGCTCGGGCAAGTGCGGCACCTTCAACCTCGCGGTCAACCCTTGGGTGGGCTACGAGGCGGACGCGGCGGTCGTCGGCTACGTCGCGGAGAAGGAACTCGGCTGCAAGGTCGTCAAGAAGGACCTGAAGGCGGAAATCGGCTGGCAGGGGTTGGAGACGGGCGAGATCGACGCCATCCTCGAGAACTGGGGCCACGAGGACCTGAAGAGGAAATACATCACCCAGCAGAAGACCGCGGTCGACCTCGGGGCGACCGGCAACAAGGGCATCATCGGCTGGTACCTCCCCCCGTGGATCGTGAAGAAGTACCCGGACATCACGAACTGGAAGAACCTCAACAAGTACGCCTCGAACTTCAAGACCTCCGAATCGGGTACCAAGGGCCAACTCCTCGACGGCGACCCGTCGTACCAGACCAACGACGAGGCCCTGGTGAAGAACCTGAAACTGAACTTCAAGGTGGTGTACGCGGGCAGTGAGACCGCGCTGATCCAGGCATTCCGGGACGCCGAGAAGAACAAGAAGTGGGTGATCGGCTACTTCTACGAGCCACAGTGGTTCTTCTCGGAGGTGCCGCTCGTCCACGTCGATCTGCCCAAGCACACGGCAGGCTGCGACACCGACCCGGCGAAGGTCGCCTGCGACTATCAGGAATTCGACCTCGACAAGATCGTCGCCACCCGCTTCGCGAAGTCCGGCAGCCCGGCCTACGACCTGGTGAAGAACTTCAACTGGACGAACGACGACCAGAACACCGTCGCCAAGTACATCGCGGTGGACAAGATGACACCGGAGGCGGCGGCGAAGAAGTGGGTCGAGGCGAACCCGGACAAGGTCAAGGCCTGGCTCGGATAGGACGGGCCGAGAGGATCTGTCGACATCGCTCACGGCTGACGTTGCGCGGTCATGAGGGGATGAAGCCCGGCCACCAGGGCGGGACGTTACCCGGGCACCTGGGGGCCGGGTAGGAGTCCGGCATGCCGAGCCATGTCACGAGGAACCAGGTGAACCACAGGGTGAAGACGATCCCTGCGGTCAGCGCTGCCCCTCGATGACGTCTTCCGAGGGTGCGATGCAGGATCACCCACGGGGCCGAAGCGGCGATCCATATGAGAGGGGCGAGGAGGAGCAACGTCATGCTGTTGGCCGCTGCATTGCCGCCGATGTCACAAGCAGCCCAGATCCTCCCGACAGTGGTGACGGACACCACTGCGGTCAGCCCCCCGAAGAGGGTGCCGAACCCGATTCCCCTGAACGAGGGTCTCGGAGGACTCGACGGCCCCGCTGCCACGATCGCCCACCCCTCATCGCCGTAGATGCGGAGAGTACCAACCCGCTGAGCAGCCCCTGGTCACGGCCGTCGGAGCAGCGAGCGTTCGTCAGATGAAGTCTCTTGAAGCCCGGCAGCTCAACGAACGAATAACCGGTTGCCTGTCGGCGATGGTCATGGATGCAATGTCCGGCATGGTCACCCAGGTGCGCCCGCCACGGCGAGATGAGATGAACGCGTGCCACCGGGCCTTGCCACTCTGCGATCCGGGCGGACCGCAACCGAATCGTCCCGCGGGAGACGCCGACGCATGAATACGCCACCAACGTCACCTGGAGTGGAGCGGACTGACGGATCATCCGTCCAGATCGGCGCTCTCGCTCCGCTGACTCGGCCTGGCTGGGTCGAGGCAGGCCAACACCTGCTCGCCGGACTCGAGCTGGCCGTTCGCGAAGTCAATGACGCAGGCGGGATCGCAGGAAGACCACTCGAGCTGGTGGTCCGAGACACCGCGGCCGATCCACAGAAAGCCGCCGCTGCCGTAGATGAATTGGCTCGCCTGGGTGTAGCTGCCTTGGCGGGGGAATATCACAGCGTCGTCGCTCGCGCCGCTGCCGCCAGGGCCGACGCCCTCGGCCTGCCGTTCCTCTGCTCGTCAGCGGTTCTTGACGCGCTCACCGAACAGCCGACGGAATGGGTGGCGCGCCTCTCCCCGCCGCAGTCCCGAGGCTGGCAGGTCTACGCGGACTTCCTCCTCAGCGCGGGCCACAGCCGAATCGCCGTAGCAGCCCAGCCGAGTGTCTACTGGGCAGCCGGGGCCCGCATTCTGCGGGACCACGTCGCCCCACACGGCGGCACCGTCATCGAACTCGACATGAGCGCGCGCACCCCTGAGGCCGTGTGCGACGAACTCGTCGACAATCACGCGACGGCTCTCCTTCTTCTGGTCGGCCACCCGGAGCCGGCAGTGTCGATCGTCAGGGCCGTCCGCCGCGACCGGCGCCTCGCCGAGATCATGATCGGTGCTCCGGCCGGGCAACCGGAGTTCGCCGAATGGGCGACGTTGCTCGGTGACGACAGCACCGCGACCCCGTTCCTGCGCTACCTGCCCGAGCGCCTCAGCCCACTCGGCGCACGAGTCGAGACGGCCCTCCGCGAGCGACTGGCCGAAGCGCCCTCCTTCGTCGCCTTCGAGGGCTATGACACGGTTGCCGTCCTCGCCGATGTGCTGCGTTCCCACGGCGCGGACCGGGCGCGCACTGCCCAGTCCTGGCCGCGCGTCGCAGTCGAAGGCACCCGCGGGCAGATCCAGTTCTCCCGCACGCCAGGCATCAGCGTTTGGCAGTGGGCTTGGACGCCGATCCAGGTCGTTGACCGAGATCCCGCGGAACCCGATCGCTTTCGGATCCTTCACGCCGGCTGAGAGAGCACGGAGGCCCGACCGCGCGTGGCTCCACGTTCTACCCCAACGCGACAGACCGCGCTACGGCATGGGAGTGTCTGGACCCTGCCTGCTTCCCTCACTGGAGGGAACTGCCGGTGTCGCGGCTCCCGGCCAGCCGCAGTGTCGCAAGGGCCGCCATCCCCGCGGCGACGCCGAAGGTGAGGGCGGCCGGGACGCCGTCGCCGAGCTTTGAGAACAGGTACACAGGCCCCCACACGGGGACAGTGTCGTCCATCGCCATGTGCAGCAATTGGCTTGCCAGCAAGCCCAGCACGGTCGCGCAGACCGCGCCGATCGCCATGGCCGGCACCGTCGTTCGGGTGAGGAGGCCGGGCAGCAGTCGCAGCCCCCACCACACCACGGCCAGCATGAGCACGTCGGCGGCTCGGTACAGCAGCCAGTCGCCGAGTGGCGTGGCCGACGGGCCCGTCCAGCCGCCGAGCACCAGCCACTCGCGCAGCAGGTCGCCGGGCTCGGACAGCAGCCCTCCGCCGCCGAACGAGGTCTGTATCCAGGCCGACACCGATTGGTACGAAAGAATCACCAGCGACAGCGCGATCACCGCGGTACCCACACTTGCGGCCAGGCGGGCAGCGCGAGGCGGCACACTCTGCCTGGGCATCGGGTCCTCCCCCTTGGCGGTGACACGCGCCACAAGCACCGTGAGCAGGGCGGTCAACAGCGCCGCGAACACTGTGACCGGGCCGCTCGAGGCGATCACGCCCGCCAGCTGCGGCAGGAACCGGTAGCTGCCGTGCCCCCGGGACGCGATCAGCCACGGCGCGGAGAGTGTCACAGCCAGCGTTCCGGCCACCGGGCCCCAGGCCCACAGCGCGAGCAGCGTGGCGGGTGTACGCCCCTGGGTCGGCGGAATCCTGCGGACCAGGAGCAGCGCGCCGGCCAGGAAGAACACGAACACCGCCACGAATCTGATCTGCATCGCGGTGCTGTACAGATCGGCGTACTGGGTGCCTCCGCTCACGGAAGTCTCCCCGCCCGCAGGGCCGTCGGACCCGAGCGCCGGAGGGTCGTACGACCAGGGCGCGAGCCATCGCCGGAGTTCACCCGCGGACTGAACGTCGAACACGCTTGTGGTGCCGCGCAGTTGCAGTGCCTGGGCGCTCGCTCCCGCCCACCACAGCAACAGCGTGAGCAGCAGACCTCCGAGCAGTGCCGGTATGACCGCGCGCCGATATGTCATGTGGCTTCCCCCGCCTTGGCCCTGTGGCCGTCTGTGTTTCGATCAGCCGAAGAGTACGGCGTCATGATCGCGTCATGCCGCGCACCGCGCACAGGTGACGGATACCAGCTTTGCGTGAGGACATGGCACCCGGCGACGTCGCGGTCTTCGGTGACCGGGCCGTGCGGGCTCCCGGGTGATCGCTGGCCGTCAGGCGGAAGATCCATTGGCGGGTGAGGCGTCGGCGGCCCGGCATGCGGGGCAAAGAACCTGAGCATGGGGACCATAGCGGTGGGTGAGCCCTTGGCACCGCGGGCAGTAACCGACCTCCGCCGGGGCGCACCCCAGCAGGAGCGCAGCGGTTGCCCGGTCCGTCCTCGGGTCGATGCGTTCCGGCATCGCGTCCATACGTTCGAATGTACGTCCGGTGTCCCGTATGGGCAGGCCGGGCGAGCCAGGCCCGTGATGTTCGGGTCTGCGAGTGCTGCACGTGCTTCGTCGGCCCTTCCGCGGATGTCGTTGCGGAGCGGGCGCATAGGGTTGCCACCATGGCACTGCGACCTGTTCATGTGAACATAAAGGCTCTTGACGGCCTGGCGGTCGGCCGGTTCTGGGCGGAGGTACTCGGCTGGAGTGCCTACAGCCCCGGCGTGACCACCTACGTCGGACCCGTCGGAGGTCTCGTGTGGCCGGACCCGGTCGCCGTCGGCGTCGACGTCGTTCCCGTCCCGGAACCCAAGACGACAACCAAGAACCGTGTGCACCTCGATGTCGCCACCACCTCCGTGGCGCACCAGGCGGAGTTGGTCGCGCGCCTGAAGGCTCTCGGTGCGACGCCCGCCCACGTGGGCCAGGGGGAAGTGCCGTGGACGGTCCTCGCCGACCCCGAGGGCAACGAGTTCTGCGTGCTGGAGCCTCGGGAGATCTACCGGGACACCGGGCCGATCGCCCGGGTGGTGGTCGACTGCGAGGATCCGCGGGCCATGGCCCGGTTCTGGGGTGAGGTGATGGACTGGACCCTGCACAAGGTGACCGACGACCAGGCGGTATTTCGCTCCGCCAAGGGTGTCGGCCCGTATCTCGAGTTCCTCCGTACGCCCGACGTGAAGACCGTGCCAGACCGCATCCATCTTGACCTGCTGCCGTACCCCGGTGACGACAAAGCAGCGGAGGTGGCCCGGCTGCGGGCCCTCGGTGCCACCGACCTCGACCTCGGCCAGGGCGACGTCCCGTGGACGTGCCTGGCCGACCCGGAGGGCCACGAGTTCTGCGTCCTCGCCCCGTCCTGACGCGGAGCCCAACGGCACTCCTACGGCCGGGATGGGCGGCCGGTCCCGATGGTGGGCAGTCGCACGAACCACGAGGCCCTGAGAGCGGCACATGGCCTGTCCGTCTCGAGGTTCGCGGCACTCGCTGGGATCCCCGAACGAACCTACCGACCGCACACGTAGTGTGCTGCCATGCGCGACGACACGCCTGCCGAGACGCGCCGTGTCCACCTGAGCCGGACCTTCGACGAGGACGCGGAGCTGTACGACCGGGCCAGGCCCGGGTATCCGCCGGAGTTGTTCGACGACCTCACCGAGGTGGCCGGCACCGGCTCCGGCTGTCGTGTCCTCGAGGTGGGGGCGGGTACCGGCAAGGCGACCTTGCCGCTGGCCGAGCGCGGTTGCCGGATCACCGCCGTCGAGCTGGGCGCGGACATGGCCGCCGTCGCCCGGCGCAACCTGGCCGGGTTCGAGGCGGTGGAGGTCGTGACAGCGGACTTCGAGACGTGGCCGCTGCCGGAGGAGCCGTTCGACGTGGTCGTCTCGGCGACGGCGTTCCACTGGCTTGATCCGGCGGTGCGGATGGTAAAGGCCGCCGATGCGCTGCGGCCCGGTGGCGCCCTCGCCGTGGTCGCCACACAGCATGTGGCGGGTGGCAGCGAAGAGTTCTTCGTCGAGGTCCAGGACTGCTACGAGCGTTTCGATCCGGCCACCCCCCGGGGGCTGCGGCTTCCTGCCGCAGCGGACGTCGACACTTCGGATCACGCGGACGAGGTCGCACGCAGCGGCCGGTTCGGCCCTGTCGTCTTCCGGCGTTACGAGCGGGACCTGACGTACACCACGGCGGAGTACGTGGAGGTGCTGCGGACCTACTCCGGCCACCGGGCGCTGCCGCCCAAGGCCAGGGAGGGACTGCTGGAGTGCATTGCCGGGCTTGTCGACAGGCGGTACGGAGGCCGGGTCACCAAGCGGTATCTCACGGAACTGCGGGTGTCACGAACGGCCCCTGCTCTTCTGTAGGCGCGACTCCAGCCACGCCCACCGCGCATCTGACAGCTCGCCCTGCCCGGGAACCGGGAGCAGTCAGCGGGTCTCGACTCCTTCCGCCTCGACGCCCTCCCCGAGGCCTACTTGTCGAAGGTGGCCACGGACGACCCGCTCCTACGTGCCATTCACCGAGACGGCCGGCTCCCGTCCGCTGTGGACCAACGTCAAGGACAACAGATCGCTCGGGCACCGCCCTGGGGGCGGCTCCCTCCTCCACGAGGCCGCGTTGCACAAGGGTCATCGTCGGCGGCCCGGGGCGGACAGAGCCGCGGTGAAGTCGTCCAGGGCATCGAGGTTGTGGGCGCTGACGACGGCGTCGCAGTAGGGCAGTGCGGCGGCCATGCCGGCGACGAGCGGACGGTAACGGGGGTTTGCCGTACGGGGGTTGACCCATACGACGCGGTAGGCGACCCGGGACAGTCGCGCCATGTGGGTGGCGAGGGCAGCGGGCGGGCCGGTGTCCCAGCCGTCGGAGATGATGACGACCACGGCGCCGTGCGCCAGGCCGCGCCGGCCGAACCGCTCGTTGAACTCCGCAAGGCAGTCCGCGATCCGGGTGCCCCCGGACCAGTCCGGGGCCGCTCGTCCGGCTTGTGCCAGGGCGTCGTACGGCCCTGCTCGCCTGAGGGTGGGCGTGAGGCGGGTGAGCCGGGTGGCGAAGGTGAACACCTCGGCGCGGGCGGCACGGGTGGCGCAGTAGAGCAGTTGCAGCATCGCGCGGGCGTAGGGCTCCATCGATCCGGAGATGTCGCAGAGCACGATGAGGTCGCGGGGACGGGTGCGTGGCATGAAGCGGCGCAGTTTCAGCGGATGTCCGCCGGTGCGGCGGCTGACTGCCAGGGTGCGGCGCACGTCGATGTGCTCACCGTGGAGCGCCGTGCGGCGCCGGCGGGAGGGTCGGGTCGGGGTGCGCAGCACGAGGGTGCGCATCACCTCTGAGAGTTGGCCCAGTTCCTCGGCGGACAGGGCCGCGAAGTCGCGGGTGGCGAGGCGGTCGAGGGGACTTGCGGCGAGGGGCACGGGTGCCTCCTGCCGCTGTGCGCCGGCCTCCCGGCCGTGTCCGTCCGCGGTGGCCTTCCCGGCGCCTTGGACGCGCCCGGGGACACGGTCGGGGAGCGATCGGGGTGGGTCGCCGGGCTGCCCGCGCTGTGGTCCGAGGCCGGTCGGGGCGCCGAAGACGGCGCGGAAGACGGCGTCGAACGGCTCGATCTGCTCGCGGTCGGAGACCAGGGTGGTGAGCGCGCAGTGCCGCAGCTCGCGCGTCGTCGACGGTGGAAGCAGGGTGAGTGCCCGGGCGAAGCTGCGGGTCTGGTCGGGTCCCACCGGGATCCCGGCGTCGTGCAGGGCGGCGGTGAACGAGGCGGCCAGTTCCGGCAGGTCAGGCATCGGTGCCGGCCTCCGTGTCGACCAGTTCCGCCAGTCCGGCCCGGCGCACGGCCTGAAGGTCCTCGGCGTATTTGAGTACTGCCCCCAGGGTGCGGTCGGCGGCTGCGGCGTCGAGAGTGGTGAGCCCCAGTGCGTGGAGCGCGCCTGCCCAGTCGATCGCCTCGGCGATGCCGGGTGGCTTGGTGAGTTCCTGGTGGGCGCGCAGGCGTGCCACCCCGCGCGCCACGCGGGGGGCCAGCCACTGGGCCGATTCAGGCACCCGCTTGCGGATGATCGCGGCGACTCGGTCGGTGTCCGGGTAGTCGATCCAGTGGTAGAGGCAGCGGCGTTTGAGCGCGTCGTGCAAGTCCCGGGTGCGGTTGGAGGTCAGTAGGGCCACCGGCGGCACCGTGGCCGTCCGGGTGCCCAGTTCGGGGATGGTGACCGCGGCATCGGCCAGCAGTTCCAGGAGGAAAGCCTCGAACTCGTCGTCGGCGCGGTCCACTTCGTCGATGAGCAGCACGGCCGGCCGTGGGCCCGGGTGGGAGATCGCTGCGAGGAGCGGCCGGGGCAGCAGATAGTCCTCGGAGAACAGGTCGGCGTCGCGCAGGGACTCCCCACGGGACTCGGCCAGCCGGATGGCCAGCAGTTGCCGCGGATAGTTCCACTCGTACAGGGCCTCCGCCGAGGACAGCCCCTCGTAGCACTGCAACCGGATCAGCGGGGTGTCGAGCGCGGCGGCGAGTGCGCGGGCCGCCTCGGTCTTGCCGACGCCGGGCTCGCCCTCCAGCAGGATCGGCTGCCGCATGCGCACGGCCAGCAGCAGCGCGGTGGTCAGGGCGTCGTCGGCGAGGTAGCCGACGGCGTCCAGCCGTGAGCGCAGGGCGGGGACGTCCGCTGCGAGGGGGGCGGGGTCAGGCATGTGCGTAGTGGGAGGGGTCGTCGGCGAAGGCGTGCTGGCAGCCCGGCCCGCAGAAGTACACCCTGCCGCCGTCGGCCCGGTCGAGTGAGAGGGTGGTGGGGGTGATGGCCACGGTCATGCCGCAGACGGGATCCACGACCTCGGCCCTGGCCTGGGGCGCGGCGGCTTCGGCTGGGGGGCGTGCGGCCCGGGTCGCCTGTGGCCGCAACGCGATGATCTCGGCGTACACCGACAGTGCGACCTCCGCCGGGGTGCGTGCGCCGATGTCCAGGCCGGCCGGGGTGTGGATGCGTGCGCGTTGTTCCTCTGTGAGGTCCAGCCCGGCGAGTACCGCCGTGCCGCGCTTGCGGCTGGCCACCAGCCCGATGTACGGGACCTCGGCGCGCGCGGCCTCGGTCAGCACGGTCTCCTCGTCGCGGCCGTGGGTGGCGACGACTGTGACGTCCAGGTCGGGGGGCAGCGTGTCCTGGGGCTTGGCGGGGCGGGCGTCGAGGCCGAGCACGCGTCCGATGTCGAGCAGGGCGCGAGCGATGGGCGCCTGTCCGTAGACGAACGCCAGCGCCGGCGGGAGGTTTGCCTCCAGGAAGATGTCGAGCGTGCCGCCCGACAGGCAGGGATTGGCCACCGTGACCAGGCCCTCGCCCGGCTCCTGTGTGCCTTCGGCCACGGCGTCCTCGGTGGGCGTGATCCGCAGCAGCAGTGACTTTCCGGTCTGCAGCACCCGTAGGCCCTGGAGTTGCACCGTGGTCTCGGCGCAGGTGCCGCCCACGAAGCCCTCCAGGGTGCCGTCGGGCAGCACCAGGGCGCTGTCGCCGGGCTTGGCGCTCGTGGGCCGTTCCGCGCGGACGACGGTGGCCAGCACGAACGGGGTCCGGCCGTGCCGGAGTCCGTCCGCGCGGGTCAGCAGTTCCGTGTCGGTCATCGCGGGGGCCTAGGTGATCGCCAGGTCGGTGCGCAGCGGCCGGCCCTGGGCTGCCCGCCACACCGCGGCGGGGGTCAGCGGCATGTCGATGTGGCGTACGCCGAGCGGCTTCAGTGCGTCGACCACCGCGTTGACCACCGCGGCGGGCGAGCCCACTGTGGCGGACTCGCCGACGCCCTTTGCACCGATGGGGTGGTGCGGGGAGGGGGTGACGGTCTCGCCGAGTTCCCAGGACGGGCACTCGACCGAGGTGGGCAGGAGGTAGTCCATGAACGACCCGCCGAGGCAGTTGCCGTCCTCGTCGAAGGCGATCACCTGCATGAGGGCCATGCCGAGGCCGTCGGCGAGTCCGCCGTGCACCTGCCCCTCGACGATCATGGGGTTGATCCGGTTGCCGCAGTCGTCGACCGCGACGAACCGGCGGACCTTCACCTGGCCGGTGGCCGCGTCCACGTCGGCCACGCAGATGTAGGCGCCGAAGGGGAAGGTGAGGTTCGGCGGGTTGTAGACGCAGCTCGCGTCGAGGTGGCCCTCGACGCCCTCGGGCAGCTCCAGGTTGGAGTGGGCCGCGAGGGCTATCTCGGCCATGGTCCTGCCCTGGTCGGGGTCCCCGGTGACGAACCAGCGTCCCTTCTCCCATTCCAGGTCGTCGGGGTTCACTTCGAGCATTGCCGAGGCCACGAGCCGGGCGCGCTCGCGCACCTTGCGGGCGACCATCGCCGCCGCCGCTCCGGACACCGGCGTGGAGCGGGATCCGTAGGTGCCGAGGCCGAACGGGGTCTGGTCGGTGTCGCCGTGCACCACCTCGACGTCGTCGGGAGGGATGCCCAGTTCCTCGGCGACGATCTGCGCGAAGGTCGTCTCGTGGCCCTGGCCCTGGGATTGCACGGAGATGCGCAGTACCGCCTTGCCGGTCGGGTGGACGCGCAGTTCGGCACCGTCGGCCATGCCGAGGCCGAGGATGTCCATGTGCTTGCGCGGGCCGGCTCCGACGGCCTCGGTGAAGAAGCTGACCCCGATGCCCATCAGCTCGCCCCGCTCGCGCTTGTCGGCCTGCTCCCGGCGCAGGTCCTCGTAGTGCGCGATGTCCATCGCCAGCCGCAGGGCCCGTGGGTAGTCGCCGGAGTCGTACTCCCATCCGGTCTGCGACCGGTACGGGAACTGTTCGGGTCGCAGCAGGTTGCGCATCCGCAGCTCGGCCGGGTCCGTGTCCAGCTTGTGCGCGAGTACGTCCACCATCCGCTCGACCAGGTAGGCGGCCTCGGTGACGCGGAACGAGCAGGCGTAGGCGACGCCGCCGGGGGCCTTGTTGGTGTAGACGCCGGTCACCGTGCAGTGCGCGGCGGCCAGGTCGTAGGAGCCGGTGAAGACGCCGAAGAAGCCGGCCGGGAAATGCGTCGGCTGTGCGGTGGCGTTGAAGGCGCCGTGGTCGGCGATCACATGGACGCGCAGGGCCTGGATCTTTCCGTCCTTCGTCGCGGCGATCTCCCCGTGCATGTGGTAGTCGCGGGCGAAGGACGTGCTCATCAGGTTCTCGGAGCGGTCCTCCACCCACTTGACGGGCTTGCCGGTGACGATGGAACCGACGACCGCGCACACGTAACCGGGGTAGATGCCGACCTTGTTGCCGAAGCCGCCCCCGATGTCCGGGGCGATGATCCGGATCTTGTGCTCCGGGATCCCGGCCACCATCGCGTACAGGGTGCGGTGGGCGTGCGGGGCCTGGGTGGTGGACCACACCGTCAGCTTCCCGGTGATGGCGTCCATGTCCGCCACGGTCCCGCAGGTCTCCAGCGGCGCCGGGTGCACCCGCGGGTACAGCATTTCCTGCTCCACCACGACGTCGGCGGCCGCGAAGACCCCGTCGGTGCGCTCCTTGTCTCCCGCCGACCAGTCGAAGATGTGGTTGTCGCTCTGGTGCTCCTTGTCGTCGCGGATCACCGGTGCGTCCGCATCGAGCGCCCGGCGGGCGTCGACGACCGGCGGCAGCGGCTCGTACTCGACGTCGATCAGCTCGAGAGCGTCCCGCGCGGCGTAGCGGTCCTCGGCGACGACGAAGGCGACCTCCTGCCCCTGGAAGCGGACCTTGTCGGTGGCCAGCACCGCCTGGGTGTCGTAGGAGATCGTGGGCATCCAGGCCAGCCCGAGACCGGCCAGGGTCTCCCCGGTGATCACGGCCTTGACCTTGGGGTGCGCCTCGGCGGCGCTGGTGTCGACGGACACGATCCGGGCGTGCGCCAGTGGGCTGCGCAGGATGGCGCCGTGCAGCATTCCGGGCAGGCGGACGTCGTCGACGTAGGTCCCGTGGCCGCGGATGAACCGCGCATCCTCCTTGCGGGTCATCCGTCCGAAGCCGACCGGCCGTTGTTCGGTGGTCGTCATGCCCGCACCTCCTCACGGCCGGGCTCCGACTCGGTGGCCGCATCCGCCGTCCGCGCCCCGCCGCCGTGCTCTGCGGCCCAGCGGATGGAGCGCACGATGTTCTCGTAGCCGGTGCAGCGGCACAGCTGTCCGGAGATCGCCTCGCGGATGTCCTCCTCGGACGGATCCGCGTTGTGGTCGAGCAGCCAGCGGGCGGTCATCATCATTCCCGGAGTGCAGAAGCCGCACTGCAGTCCGTGGCAGGCGACGAATCCCTGCTGCACCGGGTCGAGTTCGGCCCCGTGCGCCAGGCCCTCGACGGTTTGCACCTCATGGCCGTCGGCCATCGCCGCGAGCACGGTGCAGGACTTCACCGGTGTGCCGTCCAGCCAGACGGCGCACACTCCGCAGTTGGAGGTGTCGCAGCCCCAGTGGGTTCCGGTGAGGGCGAGTTCGTCGCGCAGGAAGTGCACGAGCAGCAGTCTGGGCTCGACGTCCCGCGTGTACTGCTCGCCGTTCACGGTCACGGTGATCCGCATGTCACGCCTCCTGCCCCTGGGCGCGCGCGGCGGCGGCGCGCAGCGCCCGCGTGGTGAGCTCCGCGGCCAGATTCCGCTTGTAGTCGGCCGGACCGCGCTGGTCGGCTGTCGGCCGGCACTCCTGCGAGGCGATCCGGCCCGCCTCGGCGAAGCCTTCGTCGTCCGGGCGCCCGCCGCGCAGGAAGTCCTCGGCCTGTTCGGCGACGAAGTGAGGGGCGCCCACTGCGGTGAGCCCGATCCCGGCCTCGGTGATCACCCCGTCGGAGATCTCCAGCACGGCTCCCGCTGCGACGACCGACCAGTCGCCGGCGCGGCGCTCGACCTTGCGGTAGGCGCTGGCGTGCGAGCGGATGGGCACGCGGATCTCCACCAGGAGCTCCGCCTCGTCCAGTGCGGTCTCGTACGGTCCGAGGAAGAACTCCCTGATCGCGATGGTGCGCCTGCCGCGGGGGCCCTGGGCGACAAGGGTCGCCCGCAGTGCCGAGAACGCCGCGGACAGGTCCTCCGACGGATCGGCCTGGCACAGCGAGCCGCCTATGGTGCCCCGGTTGCGGACGAGTGGATCGGCGATGACCCGTTCCGCGTCCCGCAGGATGGGGAAGTGCTCGCCGACCACCGGCGAGGCCAGCAGCTCCGCGTGGCGGACCATCGCGCCGACGGCCAGTTCGTGCCCGTCCACCCTGATCAGCGCCAGCTCGCCGAGGCCGTTGATGTCGATCAGCGCCTCGGGCTGCGCCAGCCGCAGCTTCATCATCGGCAGCAGGCTGTGGCCGCCCGCCACCACCCGGGCCTCGGGGCCGTACTGCACGAGCAGCTCGATCGCCCGTTCGAGGCTGGTGGCTCTCTCGTATTGGAACGCGGCTGGAACCTGCATCGGCCCTCCCGGAACGCTGGACGCCACCGTGCCGTGATGCTGTGCCCATCCGTACCGGCCATGCAATGGGAGGATAAGTATTCACTTATCACTGAAGATGCAGGAAAATCAGGGAGTGACCGTTACGCAGCTCAGCACCTTCGTGCTGGTTGCCCGGCTCGGTTCGGTCGGCGCCGCGGCGCGGACTCTGAACGTGAGCGAGTCCGCCGTGTCCCAGGCGCTCACCGCGCTGCGGACCCACTTCGGTGATCCGCTCATCAGGCGCACCGGCGGCGGAGGGATGCGGCTCACGCCCGCGGGCGCTCGGCTGCTGCCGGTCGCCTCACGGATGGTCGCGCTGAGCTCGGACGCCGAGGCGGTGGTGCGGGCGGCACGGGGGGCACCCGACGAGCTGCGCGTCGTCGCCACGAGCACGCTGGCCGAGTTCGTTCTCCCGTCGCTCGTGGAGGCCTTCGCCGGCCGCGCGGGGCGCAGGGCCGAGACGTCTTTCGGGGTGGCCGCCGGCAACGAGATGCGAGTTCTCGTGGAGAACCGGCTGGCCGATGTCGCGCTCGGGCCTGATCTCGGTGCCCTGCGCGGGGGCGAAGTGGTCAGCGAGCCGTTGTTCCGCACCCAGCTGGTCGTGGTGACCGGTGGCAGGACGCCGCGGCCGCCCGGTCCGCCGCCGCTGTGGTCGTGGCTGGTCGACGCCTCCGGCACCGATCCGGACGCGGACTGCGGGCGGCTGCTGCGTCGGCTGGGTGTGCCCGAGCGGCATGTGTGGGTGTTTCCCAACCAGACCGCGGCCTGGGCGGCCGCCGCCGAGGGCGCCGGGGTCGCCCCGGCGCTGACCCATCTGGTCTCGCCCCGCATCCGACGGGACGAGCTGCGCGTACTGGAGACCCCGGCCACGCCGTTGAACGCCACCTGGCACGCCACCGTCCTGCGCCCCGACCACCGCTCCCCGGCAACCGACGGGTTCCTGCACTTCCTGCACACCCCGGCGGCGACCCGCATCATGCGCGAGCCCGGCGCGGGCGTCCCGCCCTCCCAGTTCCGGCCGCCCGTGTACGTCACACTCTGGGGTGGGTGAGACACATGGTGCCGAGCTGTCCGGATGGCCGTAGGGGCCGGCATGTGGTGCGCGGCAGGCGGGGTCGGTGCCGGTGAGGCGGCTTTGGAGCTGATGCGCTGGTGCTGCCGGGTTGTCGCGGGCCGCGGCTGCCGGGAGGGTCCGGCGGGCGAGGACCGGCGACAGGCGAACGAGAGAACCTGACATCTCGTCAACTCACGTTTGCCGTCTGGTCGTTTCTCGCCGCGGGGGCGGCGGGCTTCACGGGTGAGTACTGCTGTGGGGTGATGGGGCGTCGGGGGAGAACGAGGAATTGCCGTTCGCGGGTATCGGCGGGTGGAGCAGGGCCGCTGCTTCTAGTGTGGAAGTCGCCACAGCGCATGTGCCGGCCGTGGTGGTGGCCTTCGACGGCTCACCGTCTTGTAGGGGGAGGGGGGTGCATCGTGCTGCCTGCCAAGGCGTGCGTGCCTCTGGGGGAGTGGCGCTGGCCCGAGCAGATCGCGGTGGGTGATCTGGCCGCAGGTGTCAGCCGGACGGTGGCGATGCCCGCCGGCTGCCTGGTGGAGGCGCGTCTGGCCGCGGACCTGGAACGGGCCGGCCGGAAGGTGGCCTGGCTGCGGCCGGCCCGCTACGAGGTGGACGCGATGCTGCAGGAGCAGGCGCGGCCGGAGGACACGGTGGTGGTGCAGCCCGCCGCGGGAAGTGCGCTTCCCCTGCCCGCCGAAGTGCCGACGGCCAGCAGCCTGGTGCTGGTGTGCGGGGGCCCGGAGGGGCTGCGCGTCGGTGTCAGCGACACGGTCAGTGCTGCGGAGCAGTTGGGCTCGCCGTTCCCGCCCGCCACTCTGGCCCGGCTTGTCGCTGCAGCCGACGGGCGGGCCATGGTGATCGACTCGGTGCTGCGGGCATCGTGCGAGCGCGGCTGGAGGGAACTGGCCGCGGCGGTGCACGAAGGACAGGACATCTGTGGGCTGCTCGCCGACGCGAGCCTGCGGGTATTGGCCACGGCCGGGCAGGACCGCATCGACGCGCTCGTCCTTGCCGCGCACCTGGGATACGCGCACCCCAGGTTACGGGCCCTTGCGCCGGCGCTTCAGGATCCGGCAACGGAACCGTGGTGGCAGCCGCTGGACGGCGGCTGGTATCGCATGCTTCCGCTGTGGGGTACGGCGCTGCTGGCGCTGCCCGCCCGCCGTACCGCCGGTTTCCAGGGGCGTCTGGCCAGGCTGGTCGGGGAACTGGAAGGTGAGCGGGCCGACCGTGAGGCGGTCGAGTTGTGCGTGCGGCTCGGTGCTTTCGAGCTGCAGGCGGACCTGCTCGCCGCGTCGGCGGAGACCCTCGCACGGGCAGGGGATGAGGACCTGGTGCGGTCGTGGCTGGCTGTGCTGCCCGACCGGGTGCTGCGGCAGCGGGACCTCGCGCGGCTCTGGGCCGCGATACGCCTACGGCCTGTCGTCTCATCCCGGGCAGACGCGCGGGATGAGGATCAGGCGTGGACCGTGGCGTGGATGCAGGCCTGTGCGGCACTGGCGGACGGGCGGGCCGAGGCCGCACTGGCCTGCGCCCGGCGGGCTCGGGCGCAGGCACGCAGGTCGTCGGCGCGGGCTGCCGCAGACCGGGCGGGGCTGCTCGCACGTCGCATCCGGCGGTTTGTGCGCACCCGCTCGGTGCCCAAGCGGATGCGGTTGCTGCTGCAGGTGACCGAGTTCGCCCAGTGCCAGGCGCCCGGACCGGCAGGCGATGCGGCCCCGCCGGAGGGCACGCAACCTGTCCTTGTCCTCGCCGCCCGACCGCCCGGCCCCTCGGCGGCTGTGCAGGCGGTGGCCGCCGTGGATGTCCAGGTGCGGCTGCTGGGTGCCTTCCGTCTGCAGCTGCAGGGGCAGGAGGTCACCGGCTGGTCGGGCAACCTGGGCCGGTCGGTGTTGAAGTACTTGCTGCTGCAGTGGCCTCGGCCGGTTCCGCGTGATGTGCTCACCGAGGTGTTCTGGCCCGGAGTTCCCGCGTCGGCCGCGCGCAACCGGCTCAACGTGGCTTTGTACGCCCTGCGCCGCGACCTGCGTGAGGTCTCCTCCCGGACGGTGGTCGTGCACGCGCGCGAAACCTATCTCGTCGCGCCCGACCTGACCGTGCTGCTGGACGTCGAGGAGTTCGGCAGGCAGGCGAGTGCCGCGATGCGGCTGCGGTCCCCTCAGACGCCGGATCTCGCCGATGCCGTCCGCTGCCATGAGAGGGCAACGGCCCTGTATGCGGGCGACCTGTTGGAGGACACGCCCTGCGCGGACTGGGCGGTGCCGGAGCGTGAACGGCTGGCCCAGCTCCACCTCGATCTGCTGGAAGGGCTGGCCGGACTCTACCTGCAACAGGGCGCCTACCCGGCGTGTGTGGAGACCAGCCGCAGGCTGCTCATGCACGACCCGTGCCGGGAGGAGGCCCACCGGCTGCTCATGCGTGCCTTTGTACGGCAGAACCAGCCGCACCGGGCCGCCGCCCAGTTCGAGTCCCTACGGCGCGAACTGGACGGCACACTCGGCATGACACCGGGTCCCGAGACCGTGCGGCTGTACGAGTCGGTGCGGCGTCACCGCCTCGTCTGATCGCCCGGAACGGGGGGAGCGAGACGCAGACCGGTGCGCTCGGCGACGAAAGACCGTGCGGTTGTACGAGTCGGTGCGGCGTCACCGCCTCGTCTGATCGCCCGGAACGGGGGGAGCGAGACGCAGACCGGTGCGCTCGGCGACGAACGCGCTCAGACCGTCGAGGTCCCAGCCACGCAGGACCGTACCGTCCTCGGTCTGGTGGTGGCTGATCTCGCAGCCGAGCACCTCGCCGGACGTGGACGCGCCGGTCAGCGTGAGGGTGAACGAGTGGCGTACCCGGGGCGCCACCGCCTCCGGGGGTACCGCCGTGGCCGCCAGCTGGGTGGCCTGGCCGACCCAGTCCTGCCGGGCGATGCGTTCCGCACCGATGCCCGTCACGGTGACCAGGGAGGCGAGTTCGGCCGGTGATTTCGCGGCGATCGCCGCGAAGGTGATCACACCGGCCTCATGCAGCAGCGCTGCGGTCTTCGGGCCGATCCCCTTGATCCGCTCCAGGTCGTCGGCCGGGCGCGGTTCCTCGACCTGGCCGGGACCTGTGGCACTGCCCGTTTCCGGTGAACGGCCGTCCGGCGCACCGACCGTGACCGTGTAGAACCTGCCGCCGTCGTCCGCCCGCGTCCAGTATCCGTTCGGGCCGGTGGACACCAACTCGCACAGATAGTCACCGGGG
Organism: Streptomyces sp. HUAS ZL42; assembly: GCF_040782645.1. GTDB lineage: Bacteria > Actinomycetota > Actinomycetes > Streptomycetales > Streptomycetaceae > Streptomyces. The sequence goes on along the minus strand of NZ_CP160403.1, from coordinate 905,805 downwards.
GGCAGGGCGGACAGGTCGGCGTGGTGGTCGAGGCCGGCGCTGCCCTGGCTCTCCAGCGTGCCGAGCGCTTTGCCGACGGCCAGTCGGCCGCGGACGGTGTGGTAGCGCAGGGTCCAGGTGCTGGGGACGTCTGTGTTCCACGACAGCCCGCCCGTGCCGTCGGCAAGGATGCCGCCGAACACTGGGAAGACAGCGCTGCGGGCGGCGGCCACCGCGGCCGCGGCGTCCAGCTTTCCCGCGCCCCAGGTGTCGTCCGGCGTGCCGGGGACGAAACCGTCGCTCCGCGCGGCGTTCGCCAGCACCTGCTTCACCTGCTCGCCGGTCAGCTCGGGGCGGGCGGCCAGCACCAGAGCGGCCACGCCGGTGGCGTGCGGGGCCGCCATGCTGGTGCCGCTCAAGCCGGCGTGGAGCGCGTCGGCGCCGGCGGGCAGGGTGCTGTTGTGGCAGCGGGCCGAGACGATGACTTCGCCGGGTGCGACCAGGTCGGGTTTGCGTGCCCCCAGCCGTGTGGGGCCGTGGCCGCTGAACTCGGAGAGCCGGCCGAGCCCTTCGACGTCGAAGAGGCGCTGGGGACGGGTCACATAGGAACCGACCGTGATCACCCTGGCGGCGGTGCCCGGAATGGTCACCGTGCGCGAGGGGTCGGCTGTGCCGGCCGTGAACCGGCTTTGTTCGCCTGCATGGACGGCATCACGCGGTGCCCGTTCGATCCAGGCGTCGTACCATCCGCCGGCCACCTCGTCGGCGCGCAGCACGATGCGCCAGTCGCCGGGCTCGATGCCGGGGGCGGACGACCTGGTGAAGATCACGGTGACGCACGTGTCCCCGGTGCCGGCCGCATCCGCTTCGCTGTCGATGGTCACCTGGTTGCCGAAATCGGTGCTGAACAGCCGCTGCTCGCCCGGTGCCGTGTACGGGGAGGCCGGGCCGTGCGGCGGCTCGACGCCCACGCTGATCCGGTCCTCGCCGTCGTACCAGATCTCGACGATGTCGTCCTCTCGGTCGGCCGCGCGGACGGTCATCTCCAGCGTCGCGGTCTCGCCGGCCTTGCCGAGTCGCCCGCGGGCGTGGATGTTCCACTGACGTTCGTTGCCCGCGGACTTCACCACTGCCACGCCGGGCCGCCGGGCCAGGTCGTCGAGTTTCTGCTCGAGGAGCGTCTCCCCGGCATGGCCGCCACCGTTCATGCCCTGGCTGATGTTGATCGCGACCGGTTGCCCGGATGCCCGGCGCACCGCGTAGTCGGCGGCGTCCGCGAGGTGCGTCGAGCGGCCCAGCGAGATCCCGGCGGGGTCCGCGGCCAGCGCGACGACGATCAGGCCGGCGTCCGGGGCGATCCCGGAGTACTCGCCACCGAGGTCGTCCTCGTTCCCGGCGGCGATGCCCGCCACATGGGTGCCGTGCCCGACTCCCTGGTCCTCGTGGCCGACCAGGGCAAGCGCATCGGTCGTGGCCAGCGCCCGGTCCAGGTCCTCCTTGGTGTACTCGGCGCCGTAAGGCACCGCCGCGCCTCCCGGGACCGGCTCCGCGTTCTGGTCCCAGAGAAACAGGATGCGTGACGAGCCGTCCCTGTGGCGGAAGTTGGGGTGCCGGTAGTCGATCCCGGAGTCCAGGATCGCGACGAGCGTGCCCCGGCCGCCGCCTGGCGGCTCGCCGGCCCGGTCCATGGGCCGGCCGGCCCGGATCTCCGCACGTGAGATGTTCAGTTCGGAAAAGAGCGGACGGGCGGCCTCGACGCGTTCCACCGAGGCATGCGCCGCGAGGGCCTCCAGATCGTCAAGCGCCACCCGCCCGGTGTGAACCTGCGGCAGGCCGGGCCCGGACGTCTCCTCCGCCGCCGCCGAAAGCAGTTCGGCCTTCGGCCCCAGTTCGTCCTTCCAGGCAGTTCCTGTGCTGTGCACCAGCACGTCCACCGTTCCACCGCCCGGACCGGGGCGCCGGCCCACCCGCTCATCGAGCGGGAGGACCGGCAAGCCCGCCGTCGGGGCCCCCGGCTGCCCGGCGCGCCACTGCAGCACATGCCGGAGCCGGGCATCGAGTGTGCCCACCTGACGTCCCTTCGACCGATCAGTTGTAGATCATGAATCGGACAGGGATCTCCTCGAGTACGCCGGGCAGAACCCCCGGCTGACCGAGGAAGGGGGGCTGCAGGTCAGGCTGGAACCAGCGGGTCGCGAACCCCGCGAACGGCGGCAGACCCGGACCGGGGCCGAGCACGTCCATGGTGACGTGAGCCTCGACCAGTCGCGGGTCACCGTCCGGCGGCGCCGGCGTCGTGGGGAGCGGGAACACCACGATGTTGGTGTTGCCGCCTCCGAAGACATTGGTGACCGGCGCGATCGCGGGACCACTGGAGACCGTGTTCAGGTTCACGGTGTGCACCCGCACCCTGAAGGTGTACGGCGCCATGATCTGCGCGGCCGACGGCCCACCGAGCAGCGACACCGGGTTGCGCCACAACGCCACGACGAGAAACGCGTCCTCGCCCGCCCGGATGACCCGGTGGGGCAGGAACGGCCCTCCCGGCGCGGTCAACTGGAACGGCCCCAGCGCCATCAGGTCGAACCAGAGATACGGAACCGGCAGCGGTGTGATCGGCCCCGCAATCTCGGTGACCGACGAAACGCCGTTCGGGCGGCCGCTGAGCTCGCGGTACTTCTTCTCGTACTCGCTGCTGTAACCCTGAAGCTTCTCCTCGATGCTCGCGACCGTGTCGCGGAGCAGTCCCAGTGTCCTGGAGCCGATCTTCTCCGGGTCGATGCCCGGAACGTCCGGCGCGGCCGATGGAGCGGTCATGGTCATCCATCTCACCTCTGCGCGTCTGGGCGGGGCTGGTACCCGCCTCTGCCCACGGCAGCCTGGCACCCGGCCCTTAGCACGCTCTTAGCCTCCGCCGAGGACACCGCTTAGTTTCGGCTCGTGCGCGCTGTGAACTCGCTGTCCCCGGTAAGGGCCCGGCCACGCGCCGGCCCTCGTACCGCTGCCGCAGCCATTGCCGGTCGTCCGCGGAGCCCAGAGGTACTCGTCGCCAAGGGCCTGAGCGTCTCAACTACCGTCGTAGAACTTGAGGTTGAGTTGGCGGAGTGGCGGCTGCGACACAGGGAAAGAACGGACCCCCCGCGCCCCCGGCAGCACCGGATCGGACTCGCCGGTACCGACCCGGACCTGGCTGGTTCTGGCACTTCTGGAGACACGCCAGGACAACGACCCGGTGCCGGTGCGCCTGGACCTCGCGGGGTGGGACACCACACGTGGCCTGGACGGCTGGCTCACGCAACACCTCGTACAGGACCCCGACTTCGACCTGCATCCAGCCGTGGCGAGCGCCCTGGTCCGCCATCGCTGGGTACTGCCCGTGCTGGACGGCCTGGACGAGATGGACAGCGACACCACGCCGGCCGACCTCTCCAGGGCCCGCGCCGCCCTGGAAATCCTCAACGCCCGCAGCCACAGCCGCGATCCCGCCCCCATCGTGATCACCTGTCGGCAGGATCGCTACGCCTCCCTCGCAGAACAGGGCTACTACCTGCGCGATGCCGCCTGGATCATCGTGCAGCCGGTAGCCGCCGCGAAAGCCGTGGGCTATCTCAAGCGACGTGATACTGCCGGTCGTTGGCAGCCCGTGGTCACAGCCCTGACGACGCCCTGGCGCCTCACCCTGGCCGTCGGCGCCTACGCCGAGGAAGGATCTGGCGGGGCGTCAGCATGAGGACCGGGTCTTGTCCCCGACCGGAGGCAGCCACCAGCGGGTGTCGCACGGCCGGGTTCAGGTGTGGGCCCCGCCACGGCCGTGGTCGACGGCCGCCCGCTCGCCGTCATCGGGGGCGACGACCGGACGGTACGGGTGTGGGACCTGGTCACCCATCGTCAGGTGGGCGCGGATCTGGTGTTCCCCTTGGAGGTGACCGCGGTGACCATGACGCCCGACGCGCGACTGGTGGTGGGCTTCGGCGGCGACATTGCGGTTCTGGCCCCCGTACTGCCTGACGGCTAGGGGCGGTCGCCAGTGAGACGAGGCAGGACGTGCGGCCCTCTGCACTGGCCGGCTTGCCTTCCGGGTGCCGCCGGGGCGCTTGGAGGCCCGGGCCTGCCGACCGTCCGAAGCCCACGCTCACGGCCGGCGGTTCGCCGATAGCCGGGTCGCCCTCAACCGCCCGGCCACCTACCGCCCGGCCACCTCGCGGTCACTGGTCATCAAGCCACCGCCATGTGGATACCTCATCCTCCCGGCACAGCGCTGCCCCACGACAGCCATCACGCCCCCACAAAACCGCACCGTCAAAAGATCTCCGGTGGTGTCACCGGCCGGCTTCGGCACGACTTTGCGCCCGCTGGAACGCGGTCAGCGGGTCTCCTTCGAACCGCCAGGGCCAGGTGGTGGCCACACCGCGGATGGCCCGGAAGATGGGAAGGGCCTCGCGGTGGCGATCGGCAGACATCAGCGCGTAGGCGAGCGTATTGAGGTCGGCCGCCGCAGCTGCATGGTTGAGGAACGAGGGCTGTGTCCAGTGTTGCGAGGCGCGGTCGAGTGCCGCTGTGGCATGTACATCGGTCCAGTAGCTGCGTGCCATGAGACCTTCCACTCCTCCCCGGGTCCGGATCGATTGATAGTGCAGCACTTGGGAGGTGAGTTCCGTCGCCGCGCAGGGCGCATTCACGGGCATGCGCGACCGGAGGGAATCGACGAACTCCAGTACCTGCAGTCGCGAACCGGCTTCGTCCGGGGTCAGGTAGCGCATCATGCTCAGGTAGGCCTCGCGGTTCCAGCGGTCGCGTAGCAGTATCTCGTTCCAGACGTAGAAGGTTTCAGCTGCGCGGTGGCGCTCCAGGCGGGCTATCTCCAGCAGGACGACCCACGGGGTGGGATCCATCGGGGCGAGATCCGCAGCGCGCAGGCAGTTCGTCCTCGCTCTCGGGACGCCTTCCGCATTCCCCGTTGCACGCGCGCGGAAGAGCTCGGACCATGCGTGCAGAGCAAGGGCGGTGGCGCTGTCCGGCTCCCGCTCAGCCCACCTCGAGGGCACCGGCGTATCCGCCAGGAAGTGCGCCAAGACCGCCAGACGGAAGGTGCGGCGGTCCCAGTCCTGAGAGTGGTGCTTCAGGAAGTCGGCGATCTGCACCACGCGCAGATCCGTGCTGGCGATCGCGCCCGATCGCATCGTGGTGCGCAGCGACTTGAGAAGCTTCCCAAGGCGCACGTCGTCAAGCTCCAGCATGATGCGGGAGGCCTTGCGGCGATTCGACAGGAATGACATGCAGGGCAACCTTGGAGAGTTGGGGCTCGGGCAAGACCTGCTCGGTGATCGTGAGGTGATGGTCGGGGAGCGCGTCCCGGGTGCAGTTCTGCATCAGCCGTCCGGGCCGTGTGGGGCGGCGGCGGTGCGGGGGGAGCGCACCACCGTCGCCGGTCGGGGACAGCTGTCGCCCTACAGAGCCCGGTCCCTAGGACGGGATGGCGGTGTCGTGTGCCTGGTTGCGGCCCGTGCGCTCGCGGACGAGTGCCACGGCCACCACGCCCGCGGCCACCAGGGTGGACAGGATCACCTGGTCGCGGCCGCCGCCGTCGGCGGTGTCGGTCAGCATGTAGCCGAGCACGAACGTGATCAGGGCGATGGTGGCCCAGGTCAGGTAGGGGTACAGCCACATCCTGACGACCAGTTTCTCCGGCGACTCCCGCTGGATGATCTTTCGCATCCGCAGCTGGGAGAAGCAGATCACCAGCCAGACGAACAGGGCGATGGCGCCGGAGGAGTTGAGCAGGAACTGGAAGACCGTCTCCGGCCACAGGTAGTTGAAGGCGACCGCGACGAAGCCGAAGACGACCGAGGCCAGGATCGCCGCCCGCGGCACACCGCGGCCTGTGGTCTGCCCGAAGGCGGCCGGGGCGTCATTGCGCCCGCCGAGGGAGAACGCCATCCGGGAGGCGGTGTACAGGCCGGAGTTGAGGCAGGACAGCACCGAGGTGAGCACGATGGCGTTCATGATCTGGCCGGCGTGCGGGATGCCGATGGAGCTCAGCGCGGCGACGTAGGAGCCGTCCTTGAGGATGGCCGGGTCGTCCCAGCGCAGCAGGGACACCACGATCAGGATCGAGCCCAGGTAGAACACCGCGATCCGCCAGATCACGCTGTTGGTGGCCTTGGTGACCGCTGCTTGCGGGTCGGCGGTCTCGCCGGCGGCCAGTGTGACGATCTCGCTGCCCATGAAGGAGAAGACCACCATCAGCACGCCGGTGAGGATGGCGCCGGGTCCGTTGGGCAGGAATCCGCCGTGCGCGGTGAGGTTGGAGAAGCCGGAGGCGGGGTGGTCGGAGCCGGGCAGCAGGCCGAGGACGGCGAGGGCGCCGATGACGATGAACGCGGCGATGGCGACGACCTTGATGCCGGCGAACCAGAACTCGAACTCGCCGTAGGAGCTGACCGAGGCCAGGTTGGTGGCGGTGAGGACGACCATGACGATCAGGGCCCAGCCCCACTGCGGGACGGCGGGGATCCAGCCGGCCAGGATCTTGGCGCCGGCGGTCGCCTCGACGGCGAGTACCACGACCCAGAAGAACCAGTACAGCCAGCCGATGGTGAATCCGGCCCAGCGGCCCAGCGCGCGGTCGGCGTAGGCGGAGAACGAGCCGGAGGTCGGGTTGGCCGCGGCCATCTCGCCGAGCATGCGCATCACGAGGACGACGAGGACGCCGACCAGGGCGTAGGAGATGAGAATGCCGGGGCCCGCGGCGGCGATGCCGGAGCCGGAGCCGACGAACAGGCCGGCACCGATGACACCGCCGATGGCGATCATCGACAGGTGACGGTTCTTCAGCCCGGCCTGCAGGCCGGAACCCGCCGAGGGGGTCCCGGTGGTGGCCACCGGGTCCGGAGCGGAGACAGGGGGACGTGTGGTCATCTCGACATCCAGGGAGGGAGAGCGGACGAGGACATGCGTCGGCGGGCCTGTTGCGGGGATGACCGCGCAGGTTCCGCCGAGGAGGGACGGGCATGGAAGCCGGGGTGCGTCGCAGGTCGCGAACATGGCCGGCCGTTAGGGCATGGTGGGCAGCGGCTTCCTGGCCGGTACTGCGGGAGCAGTTACGGCTGGCCGACAGAAAAATAGTTCACCCTGATCAGAAAAAACAAGAGGTGTCCGTCGGCTGTCTTCCGGGTGCCGTCCTCGCGCGCTGCCCCGCCCCCTCGCCCCTCACTGGCTCCGCCGGTGCGCCGCGAGTGGACGGCGCAAGCAGGGTGCCGCCTCGGTGTACCAACCGTGAACTGTCCAAACCGGCGGATCCGGCCAGGCGAGTTGGCCACAGTGATGCCCAGGCACTGCAGCGGGGGTGGCCATAGCTTGTGCGAGACAACGGATTTGATTGCAGCCGCGAGAAAGAGCGCGATGGAAGCAACATCAAATCGCCAAATCGAAACGGATCGGGTCATCGTCACGGAGTGGCGCTTCGTCCCGGGCGCGGAAACGGGTTACCACATGCATGATCACGACTGCGTGGTGGTTCCCTTGGTGACCGGCGTCGTACGGGTGGTGGAACCGTCGGGAGACGAGCCCGAAGTTGAGATGCTCGCGGGAGCCTCGTACGCACGTCGCGCCGGAGTCGCGCACAATCTCATTCCAGCCGCGGAAAACGAGTTCTGCGGCCGAATGCTCGGTCATGAGCTGGAACTCGTCAGCCTCCGGTACGTTGATGGTCTCCACCATGGCCCGGTGCACGGAGCGGCCCACGGCCCGAACATATTCAGCAGATCTACCACCCGACGTTCCTCGGCATCCAGCGCACCGACGACATTGTCATCGTCCAGATTCACCTCGGTGTCGGCCGCACGATCGAGTAGAAGCAGACCCTCTATGCCCGGATGGTCGAGCTCCTGAAGGACGATCCTGGCATCGCTCCCGCAGACGTCTTCATCAACCTGGTCGAGACGCCGATGGAGAACTGGCCGTTGGGCAACGGCGTGGCCACGTTCGTGAGGTGACCGCCGCGGAGCTCACCCGGCTGCGTCACCGGAACTGCCGGACGTGTCGGACGAGGCCCTGGCCAGGTGCGCACACCGCCACCCCTCAGACATGCCGCCTTACGGCCGACCGAAAATTGACCTACCTCCAGCTCTCTCCCCGGGCCCCCGCCGTCGACCAGGCCCACGCCCGGACAGCGGCAGCATCGTCGAACCAGATCGATTCGCGTAGGCGGCAGGCTACGGGCGGTGCGGAAACGGAGTCAGGTGCCAATCTGCCGCATGAGTGCGGCGAACATGCACCGGGCGTCGGCGAGGAGGAGGGCACCGCTGCTGTGAGATCACTCGGCTCCGGAAGGCCCAGGAGGCGGCCCCTGGCGAGAACCTGGAACTTCGACACTGTCTGGCTCATGCCGAACCGGACGTAATGCTGGGCAGCCTTCGGCCCGACGACGAGACCCTCTGGGAGCAGGAAGCTCCCGTCCCAGACGAGCGAGCGGGGACAAAGCCATCAGCACTGGGGACAACATCATGCCTCCGGCCGTCACCAGGAGGCTGGTGCGCAACCCCCACTCCTCCGCGAGAAATCCGCCGAGCAGAGAACCGAGCGGCGTCAGCCCCATGCCCACAAACGTGATCGTCGCGGCCGCGCGGCCCTGCATCCCGTCCGGAGTGACGGCCTGCCGGACAGCCATGACCGTGACATTCACCAACTGGCCGCCAGTACCGAACACGAAGTTGACGGCCAGGAGCACGGGAACCGTCACCGCAGAGGAGCCGTGCAGGGCGGGCACACACAGGAATGCGCCGTCGCCGAGTGCCGCTGCGGACATCAGCACCGCGCCATAACCGAACCGGCTCGTCAGGTGGACGGCCAGCACAGAGCCCAGGAGCGCGCCAGGCCCCGTCGCTGCGATCGCCAGCCCGACGGCGGTCCCCGACAGGTGCAGTTCACCCGGCAGGAAGAGCAGATAGACGGTCATCATGGCGGCGAAGGAGAACTGGAAGGCGGCCGAGGCGAGGCACACGGTTCGCAGCGAGGTTTCGCCGACGACGAAGCGGAGGCCCTCATGGATCCGCCGCCAGACACGAGGGGGACGGTCCGAGCGCTCCGGGAGCGATTCGACCCGACGGATCCGCCGGATCGACAGGAACGACAGCGCGAAGAACAGCGCGCTGGAGGCGGCGGCGATCGGCGCCGACAGCAGTGACACCAACGCGCCGCCGAGAGCGGGACCGACGATCTGCGCCGCGGACCGGCTGCCTTCGAGCGCGCTGTTGCCCCGCACTAACTGATCAGGCGTCACCAGCCGTACGACAGACGCCTGGTAGGCCACGTCGAAGAACACGGACAGGGCCCCGACGGCGAAGGCAACCACGAGCAGCGTCGGCAGGCCGAGCCGATTGAGGAGGCCGGCCATGCAGGCGGCACCCAAGGCCAGGGTCCGGCCGACGTCCGTGAGCACCATCACCGTGCGGGCCCGCCACCTGTCCACCCACGCGCCGACGAAGAGCGAGAGCAACAGGATCGGCGCCTGCCCGACCGCTCGCAGGACGCCCAACTGGTCGGCCCCGGCGTTGAGTGTCAGGACGGCGAAGAGCGGCAGGATCACCAGACTTGCGTGTTCGCCGAGTTGGGAGGCCGTCTGACCCACCCAGAGTCTTCGGAAGTCGCCGTCCCGCCACAGACTTGACGGAACAGGCCGACCGGAATCGGATACAGGGGAGGAAGCGGACGGCACAGGGGTCCCTTGGAGATTGCCGACTGACGAGGCCCGCCACCTGGCGCACAAGAGGCGCACTCACGGTTCAGGCGGGGAAGGGTTGCTGTGCCGCAACATCAAGGGCAGCACGCGATGACAGGCCATGACGGCCTACAGCGTCAACGCGCGCTCGGACGACCGACCATCTCTCAACTCCTCGTGGGTCACTCGCTGCAACCGAACCCTAGCCTTCGGCGGCCCGGCGCGAAAGGAGATTTGCCCCGGGGCGGCCGGCGAAGGCCGCGCGTGCGACCTGAGCATCGACGTACGGCTTCGGCAGTTTGACCGGCGGCATTCGAATCCGCCTGAAGCACACTTGCACACTCAAGTTGTGTCCAGGTCGGACTGCAGCAAGTGGTGGTCCGAGTACGGGGTTGGATGCACACTGTGCTTGAGCGGAACGATGCCTCGCAGGAAGACGTAGTCGAACTTGCTCTGCCAGTCGGTGGTCGGCTTGCAGTTGCCCGTGGACGAGGGACGGCACTGGGGGTCTGTATCCGCGGCCAGTGCCCACATCCCGGTGAGTTCGGGGGAGTCCGGCACGGCGTTGAAGTCGCCGAGAACGATCGCGCGGTCGTGCCGGGCCACCTCTGCGGCGAGTACGCGGGTCTGGTCTGCTCGGACTGCTTCCTGACGTCGTTGGGCGAGGTGTGTGTTGAAGACCCGGACGGGCCGGCCGCCCACCATGGTGGTGACCGCCATGTACCCACGGTCTTCGGAGCCTCCGTCGGGGTATTCCACGTTGACGCGGTCTGTCATCGGTGCCGCCGAGAGAATCGCCTGGCCGAAGGCCCCGGGACTCCACGGCACTCCACCGCAGCGTCCCCAATTCCGAAGAACCGTCCCGTACTCGACGTGGTAAACCAGCCCATGAAGGTTCTCCAGATAGTCCCGGATACTCTCGACGTCACGCACGCACGCTTCTTGCAGGCCGATGACCTGGGGCGCATACATGGCGATCTCCGCTGCCCGGTGAACGTTGCTTTCCTCGCAGGGGTTGCAGATGTTCCACGTCATGACCCGGTTCGGAACGACATCCCTGACGGCTTCGACGGGCAGTGACCTGGCGAAGGGGGCACCGCTTGGTGCACTGGGGCCGACGAGCACCACGCAGGCCGCGATCACTGCCCCCGCGAGCAACCGCGTGCCGCTACCGAGCACATCGCCTCCTCAAGGTGGATACGCATGACATCTGACGTCTCCATAACGAGGCTATGGGACGGGGCTGTGAGCAACCCATGCGGTGTGCCGGATCTCGTTGCGCTCGGATGAAGAAGCCGCCGTCCCAGGTCGACCTGGATCGTGCAGCAGCACGTGCAGCCCCAGGTCCTGGCGGATGCGGTACTGGTCGGTAATGACGAAGGCGTCCTTCGCGTCAGTCCTTCCCTCGCCCCGGTGGGTGGCCGAAGCCCGGTGGAGTGCCAGACCTGTGAGACAGGCAAACAGGCCGGCCGTGGACAGCGGGCAGGCCGATCAGGGGGGCGGCACCGTCATGATTGAGCCGACAGCCCACGGCACATCGTGGGGCTACGCCGGCACCCCGCCGATCACGACAGGAGCCCAGTGTCGTCGTTCAGGCGTCGCCGGCCGGGCCGGGGATGCCGTGGACCCCAGGCCCGTCGCCACCACGTTCATCGAACGGAGGCGGGGAGCCGACAGCTCACCGAGAACCGCTCCTGGGAAATGCGATTGCCGACCGCTGGGCACGCTGACACGATGCCGGTCATGACCCCTGCTGGAGCACCGAGCTGTCTGCTTGTCACGGGGATGCCGGGGGCCGGTAAGTCGACCGTGACCAGACTCGTCGCAGAGCGTCTGCCGCGTTCCGCTCGGCTGGACGGGGATGAGCTCAACAGGATGATTGTCAGCGGTTTTGTCTGGGCCCTGGGCGAGCCCGCCGACGAAGCAGCGAGGCAAGTGGAGCTGTTGCACCGCAATCTGTGCGCACTGGCGAACAACTTCGCCGACGCCGGCTTCACGGCGCTGATCGACGCGATGATCCCCTCCCGCGAGAAGCTGGACTTCTTCCTCGATCTCCTCCCGGCTCGGCAGGTCTTGTTCGTCGTTCTCGCGCCGGGCATCGAGGTGTGCCAGTACCGCAACACCATCCGCGATCCACGGGAGCGGTTCGACTTCGACGGCTATGAAGAGCTCGATGCCGACATGAAGCGCGAACTCGGCGACGTCGGCTGGTGGTTCGACACCGCGGCCCTTACGCCCGAGGAGACCGCCGATCGCATCGTCCGGGAAGTTCGCCATCGCGCCCTGGTGAACTGACTGCCGGCTTCAGACCCCATGGCCAACGAGTCCCCGAGGTTCTTGAGATCCCGGGGCCTCCGCGTCCGCGCTCCGCTCACCGCAGAACCGTCTGCCTCGCCGGCGCCGTCCTCACCAGTCCCCTGGCCAGGACGGCGACCCCGACGGCGACCGTGCCAAAGGCCAGCCATGGCCCCGCCATGCCCAGCCCGACCCCGACCGCGCACTGGGGGCCCTGACAGATCTGCTGAACGGGTTCGCCGATGACGGCGGGCACGATTTGGCCGATCAGGAATCCGGCGAACATGTGCAGGCCGAGTACGACCAACAGCCTGCCCACCAGGCCGAAGACGAGCAGGCGCCCCCGGACGGCTGGCGGCGCCGGTGCCCGGCGGACGACCACCAGCAGTCGCAGGGCAAGCAGGGCGAACAGGCCGGCGGCTCCGATGAGCAAATAGCGGTCCCAGCGGGTGAACCCGGTGGCACCATCGAAGGTCACACCGCCCAGCTCGGCCTGCGTGAACTGCGCCCCGGACAGGACAGCCCCGTCCAGTCGGGCCCCGGTGAGATCCGCCTGGGTCAGGTCGGCACCGTTGAGGTTCGCGCCCTTCAGATCCGCGTGCGAGGCATTCACCTGGGTGAGGTCGGCATGGGTCAGGTCCGCCTCGGCCAGCGTCGCGTCGACCAACTCCGCCTGGGTGAGGTCTGCCTGGCGCAGATCGGCGCCGGACAGGTCCGCGCCGGTGAAGTCGTCCTGGCTGAACGAGAGGCCGGCCAGGTCGGCACCACGTAGATCGGCGCAGCGGAAGTCGTGGTCCGAGTCGGCGTCTTGCTGCGTCAGGTGCTTCCCGGCGAGCTGTTTGCCCGAGTGGGCGGCACATACGGAGGACTGCGACGCCCGCGACGACTCCGGCACGACCGCCTGTGCCGGGCTCGAGGCGGCCAGCAGGACGGTGACGGCCAGCGCCCCGCAGACCCGGCCGGCCGTCGCAGGACCGGGCCCCCGCCCCCGCAATGACGCGAACATGCAATTTCTCCCCTCCGCGAGGCCCCACGGGCGTCCGCGCGGATCCGGCATCCCCTGGGCGGCCCCAGCCCCCCCACACACATGGCGCCCGCACGCACTCCGGCCCAGGCGAAACGCCACGGTAAGCCGCTCTACTTGCCGATGACTTGCAGCCATCCATCAGCCGGCCGGCCCGGTCGGATCCGGGGTGTGCTCTCGCAGAACCCGCGCACGTCGATGCGGGCAGCGTCGTCCGGCCCGGACTTCCTGCGCAGGACAGCAGGCCCGCCGGGGGGCAGAGGGAAGGCCGGGCTCGCTGGTGGGGGAGGGGGAGTGGCCTACGGCCAACAGGGCGTCACGACGTGACGTCCACCAGGACCTTGCCGACGGCACCGCCCTCCACCGCCCGGTGCGCGTCGGCGGTGCGCTCGAGCGGAAAGCGGACCAGCGGCAGGCCGTGCTCCTCGCCGACCGGCAGGGCGCCGTCGCGGACTGCGGCGGCGACGTCCTCAACGGCCGCGGCGCGCGCCTCCGATCCGGCCGTGTAGAGCACCAGGAACTGCAAGCGCGTGTTCAGCACCATGTTCTGCAGCACGTTCAGTTCGACCGGCCTGCCGCCGTCGTTCGCGTAGGTCGAGATCGTGCCACGTGTCCGCAGCACGGCCAGGTCCAGTGCGAGGTTCGCGCCCAGCGCCACCTCGGCGACGATGTCGACGCCGTCCGGGGCGATCTTGCGGATCTCGGCGGCCGGGTCGCCCTCGCGATAGTTGATCACGTGATGGGCACCGGCGATGGTGGCGAGCCGGGCCTTTTGCGGGCTGCTGATCGTGCTGATCACGGTGGCGCCGGCCCATCGGGCGAGCTGGATCACCGCGTGCCCGACAGCCCCGGCTCCGCCCGCGGCGAGCACCACCTGGCCGTCGAGCGCGCCGGGCCGCAGACGGCGTGGCCCGTCTTCGGCGACGGTGAGCGCGCGGTGTGCGGTGAGGGCCGGGACGCCGAGTGAGGCGCCGACGTCGAATCCGGTCTCGTCGGGCAGCGGCACGGCCCGTTCGGCGGGTACGACGGTGAACTCGGCGGCGGTACCGGTGGGCCGTCCGGCGGCGGCCATGAACAGCCAGACCCGCTGACCGACGCGGTTATGGTCGATACCCTCGCCGACGGCGTCGATCGTGCCGGCGCCGTCGAGGTGCGGGGTGACCTCGAGGAAGTGCTTGGGGTGGGCGGGGCCGGAGCGGGCCTGCCAGTCGGTCGGGTTGACTCCGGAGACGGCAACCCGGACGCGAACCTCGCCGGGGCCGGGCGTGGGCAGGTCGCGGTCGACGAGCCGAAGAACGTCGGGGCCGCCGTTGTCGCGGTAAATGATCGCTTTCATGATCCGTCCTTGGAAACTCGGGGCCTGGCGAATGGAGGGGTTCCCGGCGTGGCCGGGAGTTCCGGCAGGGGGTCCGGCGTGGGGTCGTGACCGGGTCCCGGTGGTTCTGGTCAGCCGATGGGGACCGCGGTGGAGCGGGACTCGACGGCATCGAGGGTGGCGAGGGTCGCAGTGTCGAGGGTGATCTCGCTGACCGCCATGTTGGCTTCGAGGTGGACGGCGTCGGCGGTGCCGGGGATGAGCAGCACGTGCGGGGCGTGGTGCAGCAGCCAGGCGAGGCCGACCTGGGAGGGCGTGACGCCCAGGGACGCCGCCACGGCGTGGACGGCCGGCTCTTCGGTCGCCTTGGGCAGGCCCGGGAAGGCGCCGCCAAGCGGGAAGAACGGCACCCAGGCGATGCTCTCGGCCGCGCACAGTTGCAGCATGTCCTCGTCGCCGCGGGAGACGAGACTGTAGGCGTTCTGCACGCAGGCGATGCCGGCCGGCAGAGCGCGGCGAAGGCCGTCGAGGGTGACGCTGCTCAGGCCGATCGCGCCTATCTTGCCCTCGTCGCGCAGGGCGGTCATCACCGCGAGCTGGTCGTCGAGGTCGACCACTTGGTCGCCCTCGGGACGCAGGCCGGGGCCGGAGTCGAGGCGGCGGAGGTTGACCACCGGGAGTCGGTCGACGCCGAGGCTGCGCAGGTTGTCCTCGACGCTGGCGCGCAGCTGCTCGGGCCGCTGCGCCAGACGCAACGGCAGGCGCCCGCCCGGGTTGGGGTCGGCGCCGACCTTCGTGACGACCAGGACGCCGTCCTCGGGGCGCAGCACCTCGCGGATCACGTCGTTGACGAAACCGAAGCCGTAGAACTCGGCGGTGTCCACATGGTCGACGCCCAACTCGACCGCGCGACGCAGCAGTGCGACGGCCTCGCCGCGGCGGTCGCGCAGGCGCTCGAGCTGCAACGCGCCGTAGCCGACGCGTAAGACGGTGCGGTCGGCGAACGTCGCGGTGGGGGTGGTCATGACGCTGTCTCCTCGGGCGGTGATTGCAGGGCGGTGTACAGCAGTTCGGCCTGATAGAGCGCCATCACCCGGTGGGCGATCGGGATGGCGCGCTCCTGGGCCTCGGCCGGTTCGTGGTGCTCGACCTTGACCAGCCACGCCGTGACGCAGTCGTGCAGCATCGCGCGCATCCGGTCGGTCATGTCGACGACGATGTCGCGGATGGCCGGGTTGGTGGTCGCCTCACCCCAGGTCTGTACGCCGACCCGGGCCTCGGCGGGGTCGATCGCCGCAATCAGGCGGGCGAGCAGTTCGTCGGGGTCGGGCGGGGTATCGCTCGCGGCGTGCTCCCCGAGGATCTTGGCGCGCTCGGCAAGCACCTCGCGGGCGGCTGCCTGGACCAGGTCGGCCTTGTTGCGGTAGTGGGCATAGATCGAGCCGGCCGAGAGTCCGGACTCGGCGATGATGTCGGCGATCGAGGTCCGCTCCAGGCCGTGGCGGCCGAAGCAGCGTACGGCGGCCTCGGCGATCTGGGCGCGCCGGAGTTCCTTGCGCGCGTCGGTGAGCCGGGGCATAGGGGAGTCCTCCCTCAAAAAGAACGGCGGTTCTGCTTGTGACACTCTACAAGCAGAACCGCCGTTCTTTTTGAAGTGAGGGCGCGTCATGTACGAAACAAGGTGGTCGCGACCGGCGGAGAGCTGTTCGCGACGGGTCGGTGCTGATCGCCGCACCGGGGATGCGAGGGCTTTCGGCTACTGCTCACCCAGACTCGTGGCGTGTTGATCCACCTCGATGTCCGAGCGCCGTACGCCGGTGAATCGTGTGGGCCGGAATGCCCCAAGGAGGTCCTGCTCCTGATCGGTCGTGATCTCGGCCGCGACCAGGCGTCCCAGAATCGGCGCCAAGGTGACCCCGCTGTGAGAGACGAGGCAGTAGACGCGGGACTGCGCGGAGGCATAGCCGGCGACGGTGTGGCCGTCCGTGGGCAGTGACCGGAAGCCGATGCGCAGGTCGATCTTTGGTGCCCTGCTCTGGTCGGCCAGCAGTGCGGTGAACCGCCGAGCGAGGGTGGTCGCGATGTCCCCGTCCACGGACGGAGGGTCTGCCGGATCGACGTCGGCGTTCAGATCGAGAGCCTGCAGGACGGTATGCCCGCCGGCCGAGGGGCGGAGGTTGAGGCCGGGGCTGTGGACCACACAGCGCAGGTCGAGTCCCGGGGACCTGGCGTACCCGAGCAGGCCGACGGTCTGCGCTCCGCGACCGGTATCCGTCACCATGGGAACGTCGATTCCGGCCTGTGCGGCGAGCCGTTGTGCCCAGCGGCCTGCCGCCAGAACTACTCGATCGCCCGTACAGACCTTGCCTCCGGCCAGGGTGACGGCAACCCCGTCCGGCCTGTCGTCGATGGCCACGACCTCGCCGATCACGCACTTGGCTCCGTGCCGCTCGGCGTCCGCCAGCAGGTTGTTCACGAAGAGGTCCGGCAACACGTATCCCTCGCTGGGGAAGTGCGCGATGGAGGTGATGGTCGCGGGGATGCGGAGGTCGCCTGCGATCCGTAGTGCCTCGTCACGCGTGACCCAGTGTGCGGGGTAGCCGAGGGACTGCAGTCGTTCCACGTTCCCGGCGAGCCGCTGCTCGTTTGCGGAATCCGCCCACTGCAGCGCCCCGCTGGGGAAGTACGACCGTGCGCCGCGCAGTTGCTCGGCGAGCCTGGCGTGCTCCTCCATCCCCGCCAGGTTCAGACGGTGGTAGTCCGGGTCGGGCTTCCGGCTGGAGTTGGTCCAGGCGAAGGTGGTCGAGGAAGTACCGGTGCCGGCTCCCCACTGATCGAGCAGGAGCACGTCCTCGCCGGCGACGGCGAGCTGCCTCGCGGTGCTCAGGCCCAGCACGCCGGCACCGATGATGATGACCTTCATGGTTTGCGGATCTCCTTTCCGGCAGCTTCACGCTGCTCACATGTCGGGCACGGGAACCTCCAGGAAGAACTCGGCGGTTCCCGGACGGACGAGGGTTGTGACCACCTCGACGGTGCTTCCGTCGGCGGCACGCAACTCTCTGCGCCTCATCAGCGCGGGCGTTCCGATTTCGCTGTGCAGCAGTTCGGCGTCGTGCTCGCCGAGGGTCACCGGCTCGAGGTAGAGCCGGATCGCGTCGATCGGTACTCCTCTGCGCTGCAGATACGGCAGGGTGACGAGGTCTTCGAGGTTCTCGTTCAGCAGGTCGGGGGCCACCGCGAAGAGAACGACGTGCCGCTCGACCGACTGTGGCTCCTCGCGCACGTCGAGCTTGCGGCGGACCAGTTCCACTACGGCTGTGTCGGCGGAGACACCGGGGAGGGTCAGGATGGCGTCGGCAGCCCTGACGATCCGTGCGGAAACGACTTCGTGTCTGCCCGGTGCGCCCTTGGCGGCCACCGCGGGGGTGACGAAGTTCAGCAGATTGATCTGCCGCGTCACATCCGCGACGAACGTTCCGTGGCGCCTCCGGCGGATCGCCAGCCCCGCCTCGGCCAGGTCGTTGAGGACACGTTGGGCCGTGGCACGGCTGACGCCGTGCTGGGTGGAGAGGTCCTTCTCGGTCGGCAGTCGCGAGCCAGGGGGCAGGTCCCCGGCCCGGATCTTCGCTTCGATCTCTCGCCTGATCTGTACGTAAAGCGGCACGGTCATGCCTAGACCGTACATTCAGTCAATTGACTGGTGATATCCAGCCGACCAGCCAGGTGTCTGCGTCGCGCCTTGTTGGCGGCACGCTGCTCCCGACCATGCCTACGCGGTTGCCGGGCGGGGCGCGGGTGACCCCGGAGCCCAGCCGGCGACGGCGCGAGCGCGGCTGCGCCTGGAGCGTTCCGGAACACCGATGACGGGTGATCGGACCTTCTTCCGCCGGTCCGCTGAGGGCGCGTCGGGCCCCGTCGCGGTCGGCGCCGTACCGACGGCGGAGATCTATTTCAGCCGGTGGTCGAGTGCCAGGGGGCTGGGCCCCTGCCTGATTCGTCATGTCGGTCTCCCGCCTGATCTGCGCTGTGACCAGCCGCGGCTCTATAGACCGTACAATCAGTCAATTGACCGGTCAATACCCACCGGCCAGGGATGTCCACCCAGCAGCCTGGGCGCGGAGGTGAACACCGGCGGCGTTCTCCGAGAGGAGGTCAGTGCCGGCTGGACGGGATCGGCAGTCGGTGCTGCGAGGCCGGGGAGTGCGTCTGCGCGCGGCTGCCCGACCTTGCGAACTCCGCCAAGTCGCCCGCCCGGCTGCACGGAGACCTCTGGAACGGCACCTCTTGTGGGGCGCCGAGCCACGCCCGGCTGATCGACCCGTCCGCGCACGGCGGCCACCGCGGGACCGCTCCGGCGATGCTCGCGCGTGGCTTCTCGAGGCACGCCCCGAAAACGGCTCGGGCGGCGCACGCGCTGTGAGCGCGGGCACCGCCCGGAGCGACGCGAGGGCGAGGAAAGCGAAGGGACTCATCGCATTTAAGCCGCTTTCACGGCGGAGGAGAAGGAAGCCCCTTTCATGGCCTCGCCGCAGGCAATGCTATCGGTCGACTCGGGATCAAGTCACGCTGGTTTCCGAGGTGATGAGCCCCCGGTGCGCACGAAAACTGGGAGGCGCCGCGCGGGGCGCCTCCCAGTCGAATTCGACGGCGAGGAAAGCGAAGGAACTTGTTTCAGGAAAGGAATTGAGAAGGAAGCCCCTTCATGGCCTAGCCGTGGGCAACGCTAGCACTCAGCCCGGGATCAAGTCGCGCAGATTTTGAAGGGTGATGACTCGGGAGTCCGGGTGCAGCCCCTCGGGACGTTCGAGACCGATGTACATCACGGGCTCGTCCGGGACCGGCTCGCCGTCCCACACATCCACGGCCGTGGTGTCGCCGCACATCAGGTCGATCAGGTACCGCACCGTCAGATGCTCGCGCTCCACCACGGCGCGCGCCACCTTGGAGACCGACAGCTGGTTCTCCTCGACCCGGTTGGCCGACGAGATGCCCTTCAGATACAGGTGCAGCCACTTCGCACGCCACCGCCCGTCGTCCTCGCGCCGGAACACCAGCGGCAGTGCAACTCGACCCACCCCGCGAAGTTCCGACTTCATCCGCACCGTGCGCGGTTCGAACGGCCGGCCCTTCTGCTCGCCGTCGCGCAGCATGAAGCCGAAGAACGACTCCTCGACCTCCTCGAAGCTCTCGCCCGCGTAGATGTTGACCTGCGGAACGATGAATGTGCTGCGTACCCGGTCCAGGGAGAGGTTGATGAATTCCGTGGCCCCGTCGGGCGCCTCGGTGATGTCGCCGGAGTGCTCGCCCCCGACAGCCTCGAGGGCTGTGTAGGAGAGCCAGGAGTCGGTGCTGTAGTCGGCGTGGAGAAGCAGCGCCGAGAGGTCGTAGTCGGTCCGGTTCTCCGTCTCCTTCCAGTACACGAAGAAGCGCAGCTGTTCGCCGTCGACCGCCGAGACCGAGCCGCGTGGCAGTACGCCGAGCCCGTCCGCGGTCGCCCTGCCGCTGAGCGGGAGCGCCACGTCGAGGACGTCGGGGTCGAGCAGCAGTCGGCCCGGCGCCGGGAGCCTGCGGCGCATCTCGGCGTCGAGGGCGGCGATGAGACGATCGCGGTCGGCGGTGGGGACGGGCGGCCGGACGTCGCGATCGACCCAGCCGCGGCCCCGGCGGTTGATGAAGATCCGGGGTTGGTCGGTCTCCCGCTCCCGGTTCTGGAAGTGCTCGCGGACCGAAAGCACGACCCGGCCGGAGACCTCGGGAGCGACCCGCACCGCGGCGGCCACCACAGCGTCCCGCTCCTCCTGGTCGGCGGCGATACGCAGCAGGAGGTCCAGGGCGCGGAAAAGCTTGCCGGGAGCGGACGTCAGCAGCTGCACCGCACCGAGGACGTCGAACTCGTCGAGCAGCTTCTCGGCACGGCTGTCGAAGGACCGCGCCTCCTTCTCGCCCCGCGCGACGGCGAACACATCGGCGGCGTGCGGCCAGCGCGGGTACTCGTGCGGGTGGAGACGCTCACCGAGCCGCTTGAAAGGCTCGCGATGCGCGTGCACATCGGCCAGCTTGGCGGGGTTCGCAGCGACCACGGCGTCGAGGCCCGCGAGCAGCGCACGGCGGGCCGGCCGCGAGAGAGCGCGAAACCGGGTCGGCTCTTGCAGCGTCACGTCGCCGCCCGACAGCGCGCAGGCCAGCCGCAGCACATCAACGACGGTGTCCAGCAGGAGGTCTGCGCCCACAGCGAGACGGGCCTCGTTGACGACCGCCCGGTTCTCCCGGACGGGGATCGACTCAGGCTGGAGGCCGAGCGCGCATCGCTCGGCGAGGGTCTTGAGGTCGCGCAGGTGGTCCTCGCCCAGCGGCGTCGTGCTGCCCGCCAAGGCCAGGTACAAGTCCGTGAGTTCGTCGTCCAGGTCCTTCCCGAGGTGCAGGACGGTCACCCGGTCGCCCGCCGAGGCGATCAGCTCGTCCTGCGCCGCGAGCATCTCCTCGTAAGTGTGCTGGTAGCGGCCGTACGTGGGGAGGCTGAGCAGGTCCAGCACCCCGTGTGCCAGCTGCGTCAGCACGTTCTCACGCGACTTTTCGTCGCCGAGCGCCTTCGTCACACACCGCATCCAGAACTCTTCGGTGTCCGGCACGTTCGCCGGAAAGTCGATGAAGTACGAGTTGTGCCGGACGTGGTCGCCCACCATCTCGCTCACGGTGCGCAGCGTCCGCCTCGCGGTGTGCACGACCGCGGCCTCGGACAACCCCGACAGCCGTTCCAGCAGCTCCGCCGAGAGCTTGAAGCCCACGGATGTCAGCGCCGCGTCGAACTGCCGTGCGGCGGTGGCTCCTTCACCGGCGGAGCCCTTGGGAGAGGGAAGGCGGTGGGTGTGCCGGATGACCAGCGATTCGAGACTGTGCGCCATTCAGGGATGATCGCAGAGGTGTGCGAGCCGGCGCACAGGAGTTTTCTTGCCCAGACGGTGAGGACGGCAGGTGTCGCGACCCAGGGAATCCTGGTCGCTGACAGCGAAGTTCGCGGCGCTTCAGCGCACTCGCAACGTGACCTGGAGGACGGTCCGGCGAGTAGGGCCAGGGCGTCGACCTCGGTCCGGAGTCTGGCGTCTACTCCTCCGGTTCCCAGGCCTGAAGGAGGTCGAAGAGGCGTCGGTCGCCGTCGAGTTCGAGGAAGTCCACCGGGATACGGTCGTAGAGGGTGAGGACCAGGTCACCGGCGGTGCCGCGGGCGGAGGCGGCGGTTGCGTCCGGGTCCTGGCCGGCAGGGGTGGCGGGCATGGTGCCGGGCGTGGGGAGACGGGTGGACCTTGCGCCGTCGGCGGAGAGTGTGAGGCGCCAGGAGCGGCCCTCGATGGCGTGGCAGTCGACGGTGGCGGGCTGGTGCGGCCAGGCACTCGTCGTTTTCGACAAGCAGGAGAAGGTCCACATGACCTCCTGCAGCGTCGGTATCAGCTGCGACAAGTCCAGCCCCGACTACTACGACCTGACGCTGCCCTGGGACGTCCACCTGACCTACTCCGGCACATACGTGCACTACTTGACCGGTGACCCGAATCCTGGCGGCTACGCCGACTTCAACCTGGAATGGGACCAGTGGCTCGGGGGCAGCGCCTCCGGGGAGGAGACGGCCGCGACGCTGTAATGCGCTGTGGCGTCAGGGCGTGTCGGCGGCCGCGGCTCCGGCACGGGGCCGCAGGGCAGACGCCCGACGATCCTTCGCATCGTCGGGCAGGGCGTTGTCGCCGAGAGCGGGCAGCAGGAGCAGTAAGCGGGCGTCGGCATGTGGGTGACCGCGGACGGTCACATCCGCCAGGAGCTGCGCGCGGACGGCCGGTACGACGAGGCCCGCGGTGACCGGCGCAGTGCGTACACGGGCCGCTACACGGTGATCGGCAGCCACATCGATTACCTCGACGACACCGGATTCACGGCGACGGGTGACATCCGCGACGACGTGCTCTACCACGAGCACCTCGTGCTCCACCGAGAGGAAAAGCAGGCATGACACACGCGGTCACTCCGGCTCGATGACGAACACCTGACCGTTGGCGGCGTGCCCGGTACACCGCTGGGTCACGGCCACCGCGCCCGCCTTGTCGGCGTCCTCGGAACCCTCGCGGATGGCGACGCACAGTTGTTCCGCGTCATCGGCCGGCCTGAGCCGCCAGTGGTCCTGGCCGCTATCGGGGGCGCGCTCGATGCGGAACCGTTGGGCGGCGCTGCCACCCTGGCAGGCCTTCCAGGGCCAGGGTTCGAGCATTCCCCTGAACGGCCCCTCGTCGAGGACGGTGAGGCAGCCGGGGCCGTGCTTCGGGTGGTCCCACTTGATGACGTACATGCCGTCGGACTCCCGTTGCAGATACGTGCGCGGTGGCACAGCCTCCGCGCACGGCCGCTGCACCGCGACCGTCTTGGTCTCGCCGTCGACCCGGGCCTCGCCGTCGGTCAGGCACAACGTCGGCGCCCGAAGCGGCCGTATCCGCGACCACCCGGGAGCCGGCCCGGTGGCCACAGGGGTGGCCGCAGGATTCATGGAGGCCTGTGAGCCACCGCCTTTGGGGTTCCCCGCCCGTTCGTCGCGCGGCAGCAGAACCACTGCGGCGACGACGAGTAGGACGGCCGTCCCGAGCGAGGCCGGCGCGACGAGCGAGGCGGTACGCGTACGACGGCCATCGGCAGTGCCGCCCTCCGGGGCTCGGCCTGCCCCTGGGACACTGTCAGCCTTCAGGAACGGATCAGCCTCTGACGCGTGGTCAGCACCGGATGCCGCCGCCGGCCGCTTCGTACCCGCGAGGCGCTCGCGTTCCGCGAGCCGTTCCCGGACGGCGAGCCACTCGGCCACGTCCTCCTCGGCGCCGCAGGCCCGTACCAGAGCCGCGACAACCTCGGCCCGCGGCAGCGCGTCCCGGCGCAGGACGTCCGCCAGGGTGCTGCGCGCGAGCACGTCGCCGCGTAGGGTGGCCCGTTCCTCCAACTGCCGGTAGGTCAGGTCGCTGTGCTCCTTGAGCCGCCGCAGCAGCCCGACGTACTCGGCCGGAGTCCGCGCCTCGCCGGGCTCCAAGCCACCCAGTATCGCCATTCCGTCATTGTCGTCACGCTCTTCACACCCGGCAATCCCCGTCCCGGCCACGTCGGACGCCCCACCTGTGCCGTTCCGGACAACTCTCTGACCAGCCCGGACAGCCCGGCCCTTGTCCCGGACGGCGCAAACCGTTGCCGGACAAGATCCCACGGCCCAGGCTCGGTTGGCGTCGCCGCAGGCCGGACCCACGGGGGTGGACCGGCCTCGGGAGACCCAACCCAACGACTTGGCATGGAGAGCAGATGACGAAGTCCTCAAGGTTCAAAGCACGACTCGCGACCGTGGCCCTGGCCGTCGGCATGGGCGTCGCTGTCAGCACGGTGCCCGCCCAGGCGGTCCCGATGTGGGAGGTGTCCGGCTACAGCACGGACCCGAACTACTGCCAGTACGCCCATGGGCTGTACGGCTACGAACAGACTGGTTCGCAGGCCGGTTACCCGACCTATAACGCCGGCTACCAGCTGTCGGCATACGACGAGTGCGACGGCGACGGGCAGGGGTCGCGGCTGCAGATCTCGTACAAGAAGTACTCGTCGGCGAGTGGCTGGTACACGCAGGGCTGGACCACCATCGCCAAGTCGGGCCAGACGGCGACCAACGATCTCGGTCTCGTCCGCGACGTCCGCTTCCGGATCTGCGCCTACACGACGGCCAGGGGCATCTTCGCCTGCGGGTCTGTGTCGTAGACCGGGTGACCGGGGGAGGGCGTCCGTGCGGCGGCGCCCTCCTTCGGTCTGTCTGTGCTGTGGCCTGAGGATTTGCCCGCTGCCCCTCGGCCGATGACCGCGTCACCAGCAGCAGGCTCGCCGACGGATCGTCGTGGTGGTGTCGGGTGGTGGTCGCCAGGGGCGGAGGCGAACGGCGATGCGGCCGGTGCAGGGCAGGCTGCGTCCGATGGCGCTGCGCAGCATCTCGGTGTCCGGCCCTGCGAACCAGGCTTGCGAGACCCGGTTCGACCTGTCTGTGTGTCCGCATGCGGAGCACGTGCGCGAGGTGTGGCGGCGCCGTGCTGGGACCGCAGCACCGAACGGCGAAGCGCCCGGCGGAGCCTGATGGCCGGTGAGGTTCGGCGAAGAGCTGCGGATTTTCCACCTCCGCCATGATCGGACCGTTGACCGTGAGCCGTGCTTTGGCGCCCCGGTCTGATGCGGGAGCTGCGTCCGGCCTGCGTTCTACGGCGCGAGGGAGAAGTAGTTCTCCTCCTCCTGCGTGAAGTGCAGGCGCAGGACGGTGTTCAGGCCGTAGAGGCAGGAGCGCAGGTCGTCGAGTTGCTCGGGGGCCAGGCCCCCGTCGGAGTGGGCGAGTTGGAGGTGGGTGGCGATGCGGCGGGAGAGGCGTTCGATCTCGGTGTGGGCGCGGCTCATGGTGGCGGTGGCTTCGGGGCCGCCGAGGGTGGGGGCGAGTGCGGGGTAGAGCTGGTGTTCTTCGGCGTATTCGTGGGGCAGGAGCCGTTCGGTGAGCAGGTGGTGGGTCTCCTCGACGGCGGCCAGTGCCTTGGGGCCGGGGGTGTCGGAGAGGCGGTCGGCGGCGTCGCGTACGGAGTCGAGGACGTCCTGGAGGTCGTCGTGTTCGGCGGCGAAGCGGTGGATGAGGGCTTCGGCGGCGGGGGTGAGCGCCGGGCGTGCGGCCTGGTCGACGCGCAGGGCGCGCAGGGCGTTGAGGATGACGGCGACGTCGATGCCCTCCTGGAGCAGTGCGCCGGCAGCAGGCGGGAGCAGGCCGACGGCGGCCGCGGCCATAGCGGCCAGGGACATCAGCATGCCGCCAAGGGCGCTTTGGACGGCGATGCGGCGGGCGCGTTGGGCGATGGTGACGGCGTCGGCGAGGCGGTCGACGCGGTCGGTGGTCAGGACGATGTCGGCGGCCTCGGAGGAGGCGGTGGAGCCGCGGGCGCCCATGGCGACGCCGATGTCGGCGGCGGCGAGGGCGGGGGCGTCGTTGACGCCGTCGCCGACCATCACGGTGACGGCGTGTTCGCGTTCGGTCCGTACAGCGGTGACCTTGTCGGCCGGGGTGAGTTCGGCGCGTACGCCGTCGAGGCCGAGCACGGCAGCGACTTCGCGGGCGGGTGCGGCGCGGTCGCCGGTCAGCATCAGCAGCCGCTCGATGCCGGCCGCCCGCAGGTGGCGCAGGGTGCGCGGGGCGTCGTGGCGCAGGGGGTCGCGCAGCAGGACGGCGCCGGCGGGCTGCCCGTCGAGGGTGAGCCAGGCGACGGCCGCGCCGTCGAGGAGGGCGCGGTTCTCAACCGCCATGGCCCAGGTGGGGCGTGCGGCTGAGGGGTCGAGGCGGCCGATGGAGACGTGGTGGCCGACCACGGTGCCGGTGGCGCCCCGGCCGGGTTCCTCGGTGACGTCCGTCGGGACCGACAGCTCCAGCTTGCGTTCCCGGGCGGTGTCGACGATGGCCTGGGCCAGGACGTGCGGCGAGTACTGGTCGACCGAGGCCGCCAGACGCAGCACCTCCGCAGGTTTCAGGCCGGGGGCGGCGGTGACGTCGAGGACGCGGGGGCGGCCGCGGGTGAGGGTGCCGGTCTTGTCGAGCAGGAGGGTGCGGGCGTGGCCGAGGTTCTCCAGCGCGCCGCCGTCGCGGATGACCACGCCGAGGCGGGAGGCGCGCGAGAGGCCGGAGACGATGGCGACCGGGGCGGCCAGCAGCAGGGGGCAAGGGGTGGCGACGACCAGGACGGCGACCGCGCGGACCGCGGATCCGCTGATCAGCCAGGCCAGCCCGGCCACCACGAGGGACACAGGGAGGAACCAGGCCGCGTAGCGGTCGGCCAGCCGCACGACCGGTGCGGACTCGGCCCCGGCCTGCTGGGCCAGCCGGACGATCCCTGCGTAGGTGCTGTCCTGCTCGGTGGCGGTGGCGCGCAGTTCGAAGGCGCCGCCCGCGTTGACCACACCGCTGCGCACCCCTTCGTCCCGGACCCGTTCGACCTGGAGGGGTTCACCGGTGAGCACCGACTCGTCGAGGACGGCGGCGGCGCTCTCCACGCGGCCGTCGACGGGCACGACCTCCCCGGGTCGGACGACGAGCAGGTCACCGACGGCGACTTCTCCCAGGGGCACCGTGGCCACTCCGGTGTCGGTGCGTCGATGTGCCGAGCGCGGGGCGTGTTCGAGCAGGGCGCGCAGGTCGTGGGAGGCGCGCCGCTGGGCGGCGGCTTCCAAGGTGCGGCCGGTTGCGAGCATGAGCGCGATCAGGGCGCCGGCCAGGTACTCGCCCACGGCCAGGGTGCCGCCGAGCGCGAGTACGGCGATCAGGTCGACACCGGCATGTCCCCGGCGCAGTGCGGTCAGTACCCATCCGATGGCGGGGACGACGGCAGCCACGGTGCCCAGAGCCCAGAACAGGTCGGCGAGGCCGCGGGCATCAGCGAGCCAGGCGATGCCGCCGGCCGTCAGGGCTGCCGCGGTGACGGTCAGGAGGACCGGTTCGAGCCGTGGGGACATGACTGCGGTGGTCAGGCGGCGTATTCGTGCTGCGGTGTGATCCATGGCGCACCTCGGTCCGTGCGGCGCGGCGACCGTTGGGGCGGCTGTTCCTCTCCATCCCATCGTGGCAGCCGGCCTCGGCGGCAGGGGCCGTCCGGCTCTGTTTCGGGCCCGGACAGCCGGTGGTGGCGCGGGCTCGTCACGTCCGGCCGGCGTCGAGGTGGAGGGCCAGGAGGGGGCAGGCTGCGGCGGCCCGGCGGGCGTGGGTGCGCAGGTGGTCGGGGACGGTCCGGTCCTTGATGACGGGGTAGCCCCATTCGTCGAGGTCGATCAGTTCGGGGAGCAGTTCCGCGCACAGGCCCTGCCCGGTGCAGGTGATGCGGTCGACGCGCAGGGTCGAGGTGGGGGTCATCGCCAGGTCTCCGGGGGTATGGCGGGCGGTACGGGGATGAGGGGCGACCGGTGGCCGGCGGCGGGGCAGACGCCGTGGGTGAGGTGGCGGTCGACGTCGTCGGCGAAGACGCTCAGGGCCGAGGCGGCGAGACGGGCGGCGCCGTCGGGGTGGCGGCAGGCTCCCCGGTTCGGCAGCAGACCCGTCCTGCGGTGCAGCCGGGGCAGCAGGTCGGGGTCGGCCCGTCCGGCGGCCAGCGCGGCGAAGTCGTCGGCGACGGCGGGCAGCCCGAAGTGGCAGGGGCCGCACTGGCGGGAGCCGTGGGCGGCGAGGTAGGCGAGGACGCGCGCTGTCTCGCTCAGCCCGCAGGCCGAGTGGGCAAGGGCGACGAGCACGCCCGCCCCGGGGGCGGCGCCCAGCGGGGCCAGGTCGCGCCGGGTGAGGGGGGTGTCCAGATGTTCCGATGGGAGCCAGGTGCCGGCGAAGCCGCCGATCAGGACCGCCCGCAGGGGCTGCGTGGGACCGCCGGCGCAATCGAAGATGGTGGCGAGGTGGGTGCCGAGCGCGACCTCCTGGACGCCCGGCGTGGCCACGGCGCCGGAGACGGTGACGAGTGTGGTGCCGGGCTCGTCCGGGGTTCCCGTGCGGCGGAACCAGTCGGGGCCGTGGCGGGCGATGAGGGCGAGGTGGGCGAGGGTCTCGGCGTTGTTCACGAGGGTGGGGCGGCGGGCGACGCCGCGTTCGTGGGCGCGTGGCGGGCTGCCCTGCGGGCGGGCCGGTCCCCCGTTGAGCCAGCGCACCAGCGAGGTCGACTCGCTGGAGACGTAGGTGTGCGGCAGGGCGTGCAGGCGCAGCCGCACCGGGTCGAGGCGGGCGCGCCGTCGTTCGTCCAGGGCCTCGCTCAGCTGCCGGTACTGGGCGGTGCGGGTGCGCGGCAGGCACACGTTGACGGTGTCGGCGCCGACCGCGATCGCGGCCAGGACGGCACCGTCGAGGACGAGGTGGGGGGCGACGGCGAGCAGGAACTGGTCCTTGCGGCTGGCCGGTTCGCTCTCCATGGCATTGACGACGACCACGGCCCGGCCATCACGTTCCGCCACCCCCCGCAGCTTCCGCGCGGTGGGGAACCCGGCGCCGCCGCGCCCGGTGAGCTCGGCCGACTCGACGGCCTCCACCAGCGGTATCGACGTCCGGCCGCCGAGAGCTGTGGCGACCGGAGGCTGCCCGTGGCGCCGCAGGTGATCGGTGAGGTCGGCCGGTCGCCCGGTGACGTGCCATCCGGCCAGCAGTCGGGCCGCGGTGGAGTCGCCCGGCTCGGCCGTGTGTTCGTGGGGCGCGGAGGGCACCGCGGTCGAGGAGTTCATCGTCCGCCTCCGGGCAGGATCGTCGTCGTGGCGGCACGCTGGGCCCAGCCGGGCTGCAGCGGGCCGGTGGCCAGGAAGGCGGTCAGCGCCACGGGTACGGCGATGGCCGCCAAGGTGGCCACCAGGCGTCCGACGACCCGTCCTGGACCGGCCTTCGCCAGTCGCCACCACACGGCACCGACAACGGACATCAGGCAGGCGGCATACAGCCACAGTTGGAGGGGGAGCCGGGTGTCGGTGCCTGTTCCGGCGCTGTGGAAGAGGGCGAGCGGCCAGGCGGCGTAGGCCAGCCAGTGCACGGCCTTCCAGCGGCGCACCCCGATCCGGCGCCGTAGCGCGCTGGTGATCAGTACCGCGAGCAGAAGGTCGAGCGCGACCGTGCCCAGTCCGAGCCAGAGCGGCCGGTAGGACGTTCCGAACGGCACGACGGACACCGCCCAGCTCAGGTGCACGAACGGATCGAGCACCGCGGTCACCACGTGGACGGCGAGGAACCCCAGGGTGAGCAGGGACAGGTTGCGGTGCAGCAGCCCGACCTCGAACCGGCCGATCCGCCGTGGCGCGGTGCGTCCGCCGGAGGCGATGCCGAGGACCACGGTGGCGGTGAGCAGGATCAGGGCGAGGGTGCCGCCCGCGCGGCCGGCGTACCACAGGGGGCTGCCGGTCAGGGCGAGTGTCGTCATCGCGGGCCTCCGGGGGCCGTGCTCCGGGAGCCTGCGGGGGCGGGCGCGTGGCCGTCGGGCGGCCAGCCGCCCACGCGTACGACGGTGCCGTCGAGGCCGGTCAGCCGGACTGGCAGGGCGGTGACTTGCAGCCAGTCCAGAGCCCGCTCGCCGAGCACGATCGCCGCCGTGCTGACGGCATTGGCGTCCACGCAGGTGGCGGCCGCGACGGTGACCGTACGCCACACGGGTGCGGCGGGTTCTCCGGTGGCCGGGTCGACGATGTGGTGCACAACCCGTCCGCCGCGCCGCCAAGTGCGCACCCGGATGCCCGAGGTCGCCAGCGCTCCGCCGGTCACCGCCACGGCGGGACCGCCTTCCGGGGCGGGCCGGGCGTGGTCGTCGGCGAGGGCGATCCGCCAGCCCCCCTCGGGTGCCGGGCCGGCGGTCGCCAGGTCGCCGCCGAGGCCGACCAGGACGCCGCAGCCGGTCACCGCGGCGACCTGCCGGGCGGCACGGTCAGCGGCCAGGGCCTTGGCGGTGGCGCCCAGGTCGAGGCGGGCGCCCGGGGGCAGGCACAGTCGGCGGGTACGCCGGGTGAACGCGATCCGCTGCCAGCCGGGCGCCGGTCGGGCCACCGGCACGGGGCGGGCGTCCTCGGGCGAGAGGGAGGCAAAAGTGCGGTCGTAGCCGAGCGCGATCACCGCGCTGCCCACGGTCGGGTCCACGGCTCCGCCGGTGAGACGGGCGGCACGCAGGGCGGCCTGCAGGGCCTCGGCGAAGTATTCGCTGACCGTCGTCGTGACACCCGCGCACACATTCACACGCGTGAGCTCGGAGTCGGGCCGGAATCGGCTGCAGGCGCGGTCGACGGCGGCCAGCTCGGCGCGCAGCACCGCTTCCGCGGCGGGCAGGGCGGCCGAGTCGGTGACCAGCATGGCGGCCGTCGTGCCGAGGGCCGGGAAAACGACCTGAGGGGGAGAGAGGGCCGGGGTGTGCGTGGTCATGACGCCCCCGTCGTGGTCTGCGGCTGCTGCTGGGTCGCGGCGGGGGGCTGGGCCGGGGGCTGCGGAGCCGGTTGCGTCACGGGAGCCGCGCCCTCCTCGTCGTCATCCTCGTCGTCCTCGTGACCGTTCGGCTCCTCGCGCCCCTCGTCGTCCTTCCCCACGTTGGCGGCAGTCGACGCCGCGGGCTTATGGACCGGCGCGTTCGCCGGCGCGGGGGCGGCCGAACCGCCCGGCAGCAGATGCGTGTAGACGCCGCCCAGAGCCGCCGCGCCGGCCGCGGCCGTGACCGCGATCCACAGCGTGGTGCGGCGGCTGCGGCGCAGACCGCGGTCGCGTGCGTGCGAGGAAAACCCGGGGGCGGGTGTCGGCGGGAAGTCGTCGGGCGAAGGGGCCATGGCAGCGCTCCTGGAGTATGGGCGGCCCGGATCGGCTGCGAACACATCCAGGCTGTACTCAGGGCACCCAGGAACTCGCTCACGTCTCCTTCAGAACCGGTAAAGATCTCGACGCCCCGCCCCGCTCGTGCCCACCCTCCCGCCACAGGGGCAGATCCAGTACGACGGTCAGCCCGCCACCGGGCGTGTCCTCCAGCCGTGCCGTACCGCCGTTGACGGTGACCAGCCGGTGCACGATGGCCAGCCCCAGGCCCGCGCCCCGGGCCTGGGGGTTACCGAACCGGCGGAAGGCGACCGCCTTCGCCTCGCCCGTCATCCCGGGTCCGTCGTCCCGCACGCATACTCGGACCGAGCCGCCCGCCGCACGGTGGTCGAGCGTCACGCTCCCGCCGGTGGGCACGGCGTCCACGGCGTTGGCGATCAGGTTGTCGAGGATCTGCTCCAGGTGACCCGCGCCCAGCGCGACGGTCGGTCCCGGCTCCTCGGACACGGCTGTCAGCCGGACGTCGCGTTCCTCGGCGACGGGCGACCAGGCGGCCACCCGCTCGGCCACCACCTCGTCGACCCGCACTGCGGTCGGACGCGGTGTCGTCTGCTCGGCACGCGCGACCGCCAGCAGCCCGTCGACCAACCGGGACAACCGTGCGATCTCCTCCTGTGCGGCGCCCAGTTCCGCGGCGGTGTCACCCTCGGCACCGGCGGCCAGGACGTCGAGCCGCAGCCGCAGCGCCGTCAGCGGGGTGCGCAGCTGATGGGACACATCCGCGATCACCGCCCGGTGGCCGTGCACCAGGGCCTCCGTGCGGGCCGCCATGGTGTTGAAGGTGGCGGCCAGCCGGCGCATCTCCGGCGGACCGGCCCCGACGTCGGCCCGCTCGTCGAGGACACCCTCACCCAGTCGCCGGGCGCTGGCGTCCAACGTCGACAACGGAAGGCTGACCCAGCGGGCCAGGCGCACGGACAGCAGCGCGGACGCGGCCAGCCCCGCAGCGCCGATCGCGGCGGACCAGCCCCAGATGGCCGCGATACGGGCGTCCAACGGGCCGGCGGAGCGGGCCAGGACGACGGCTCCGGCGGGCCGGCGCACCTCACCGGCCGGTTCCGCGGCCAACAGCCGTCCCTCGTCCTCCGGTGGCTCCGGCTCGTCCCCGTCCAGCACGTCCTTCACCAGTTCCTCCGCCTCTTCACCCTGGGCCGCCGTACACGGCGTACTGGCCACCACGCGTCCGGAGGTGTCATACACCGCGGCGCAGTCCCCCGCCCGCGCCGCGCTGTCCAGCTCCTGGCGCATGACGGTCGGCGGCTTGTTGTCGGAGAGGTGTTCCTCGGCCGCAGCGGCGATGACACGTGTGGCCGCCCGCTGGCTGTCGCGGTAGGCAACCCGCTCACGCGCCGTCAGCGACACCGCCAGCGGTACGACCGCCAGCACCAGCAGCACGGACGTCAGGACCAGCAGCGTCCAGGTGATCCGACGCGTCACGAGCGCTCCCAGGACTCCGCGACCGCCCCGAGCCGGAAGCCCTGCCCGTAGACCGTCTCGATCAGCCCCGGTACGCCGAGCTTGCGGCGCAGCGCCGCCACATGCACATCCAGCACCTTCGTCGGCCCGTACCAGTGGGCGTCCCACGCCCGTTCCAGGATCTGCTGCCGGGTCACCACCCGACCCGGGTCCGCGGCCAGGCACTCCAGGATTCCGAATTCCTTGGGCGTCAGCGCCACCGCGCGTCCGTCGACCGAGACCTGGCGGGTGCGCAGGTCGAGCGTCAGTGGCCCGTGTCGCAGGATCTCCGGCTCCGTCGGACGCCTGCGCCGCAGCACGGCCCGGATCCGCGCCAGCAACTCGGCCAGCCCGAAAGGCTTGACCAGGTAGTCGTCGGCGCCCTCGTCCAGGGCCACCACCCGGTCCGCCTCCTCACCCCGAGCGGTCACCGCGATGATCGCGGCGTCCGTCCGGGCACGCAGCCGCCGGCACACCTCGACGCCGTCGATGTCCGGCAGCCCCAGATCCAGCAGGACGACGTCGGGTGTGGGCGCCGACAGGGCCGCCCGCCCGGTCCGGACACCTTCGACTCCGTATCCGGCCTGCCGAAGGCCACGCACCAAGGACTCCGCGATGCCGCGGTCGTCCTCCACGACCAGCACCCGCGTCGTCTCCTCAGCATCGCCCCTGGTCTGGGCGTTCATACGGGCCGCCCGCCTCCCGGGTGAAGGGACCTACTGCGCTGACTTCCCCCAGACTGCGTCGGCGCCCCGTGCTGACGGTAGGGGCCAACCGTCCCCCGTCGACGCGAACGGCAGCCAGCCGACGAGGACACCGTCCGCAGGGCCCACGCGGTGCACCCGATCTCGGCGCTGCAGAACCAGTACTCGATCTTCGCCCTCGACCCCGAGCCGCTGTTCCCGGTGCTGGAGCAACTCGGCATCGGGTTCGTCGCCTACGCGCCGATCGCACGCGGCTTCCTCAGCGGCGGCGTCAAGTCCATCGACCACTATGACGCCGGCGACTTCCGCCGACAGCCGGCCTGGTGGAAGCCGGAGAACTTCGACGCCAACGTCGCCATCCTCGCCGAGCTGACCAAGTTCGCCGAGAGCAAGGGTGCCACGCTGTCACAGCTGGCCCTGGCGTGGCTGCTCGCGGGACTACATCCTCCCCATCCCCGGCTCGCGCAACCTCGACCGCGTCGCCGAGAACGTCGCCGCGGCCGACCTCACGCTGACCGCCGAGGGCCTCGCCCGCATCGCCGAGATCGCCCCCGAAGGCGGCATCGGCGGAAGCCGGGACTGATACCCGCACCCGCACACCTCGCTTGCCCGCGCCATCCGGCACGGGCAAGCGACACGTGTACGACGATGCCCAGGGCCGCCAAGGCGCGGGCACGGCCCGGGTGAGCAAGCCGGTGGGCCGGCTGCACGTCTGCCTTCCATCGCCCGGTGCGGTCTTCACGGTGCAGTGGCGCGGGCTCGGTGCTCGCGGATCTCGTCGTGATGGTCGGCGGCCCAGCCGATCAGGGAGCTCACGATCTCGTGGAGGCCGCGGCCCAGCGGGGTGAGGGAGTACTCGACGCGCGGCGGAACCTCCGCGTACGCGGTGCGGGTGATCAGACCGTCCTCCTGGAGCTGGCGCAGCGTGAGGGTGAGCATCCGCTGGGAGATTCCGGGGACCTGGCGCTGCAGGTCGGTGTAGCGCAGCGGGCCGGCCTCGACGACTGCGATGACGAGCAGGCTCCACTTGTCGCCGACGCGGTCGAGGATCTGCCGGATGAAGGCCATGTGCTCGGCGGGGATGGCGGCGCAGGGCCCCACTGCTGCCGCGCCGTGCGAACTGCTCGTGACCTCCATTACGCACATTCCTCTCCGGCACACACACCGATGTGCCTTTTGTATCGACTTCCATACTGACCCATCATGGCGCTACGCACAAAACGTAGGAATCAAAGCGCAGGCATGGGAGGCGCGTCATGAAGATCGAGATCTGGGCCGAGGTCACCTGCCCGTGGTGCGGACTGGGCAGCCACCGTCTGGACCGGGCCGTGGAGCGGTTCGAGCACGGCGACGAGGTGGAGGTCATCCACCACTCGTTCCCGCTGAGCAGCTCGTTCCCCGTGGACCAGACCTTCAGCGTCCGTGACGCGCTGCTGCGCCGGCACGGCATGGGCGGCTCCCAGGCGCAGGTGTCCACCCGCCGGATCGAGGCGCTGGCCGAGGCCGAAGGGCTCAGCCCCTACAAGGTGCTGGACAACCTGGTCGGCAACACCGACCTGGCGCACGAGTTCCTCGCCCACGCCTCCGCCGAGGGCAAGAATCGCGAAGCCTGGGACGCGATCTTGCGTGCCTACTTCGGTCAGGCCCGTCCGGTCTTCAGCCTGGACGACCTGCTCGGCCTGGGTCAGGAGATCGCTCTGGACCTGGAGGAGACCCGCCAGGCGCTCACCGAGCACCGCTACCAGCGGCAGGTCCGCGACGACGCCGCCCGCGCCCAGCACCTTGGTGCCACCGGCGCGCCCTTCATCGTCGTCGACGGCAAGTACGGCATTCCCGGAGCGCAGGACAGCGATGCCCTTCTCGACGTGCTGCGCACGGCCTGGGACGAGTCCCACCCGATCACCCTGGGCACCGACGGCGACTCTCCGGTCTGCGGCCCCGACGGCTGCGCTGTACCGGCCCACAGCTGACCTCCACCGTTCGCTCCCCGACACACCCTTGATCATTTTGAAAGGCTGACTTCTCCATGTCGTACCTGCTGCACATCGACGCGTCCTCGCTCGGCGAGGTCTCCGTCTCCCGTCAGGTCGCCCAGTCCTTCCGTGGCGAGTGGAAGGGCGCGGTCGTCCACCGTGACCTGGCCGTCTCGCCCGCGCCGCACCTCGGCGCGGCGGGCATCACCGCCCGCACCACCGACCCTGCCGAGCGCACCCCCGAGCAGGCGAAGGCCATGGCGGTCCAGGACGAGCTGATCGAGGAATTCCTCGGCGCCGACGCCTACTTGTTCACCGTGCCGATGTACAACCTCACGATGCCGTCCGTGTTCAAGGCGTGGCTGGACCAGATCATGGTCAACGGCCGCACCCTCAGCTTCGACGGGCCTCCTCCCACCGCGGGCCGCCCGGCCGTGTTGATCTCCGCGCGCGGCGGCGGCTACGGCCCCGGCGCCCCCAAGCACGGCATGGACCACCTGGTGCCGGCGCTGGAAACCGTCCTGGGTGACCCGACCCTGCTCGGCCTCGAGGTGACGACGGTCACGCCCGAGCTGACCATGGCTCCGCACGTGCCGGCGCTGGCCCCTCTCCTCCCCCTCCACGAGGCGTCGCTGACCGACGCCCACGCCCAGGCACGCGGCCTGGCCACGACCATCGGCGGCCGGCAGGCCGCCTGAGCGGCTTCGACCGTCTCCCGACCGGCCCGGCTTCCCGAAAGGCAATCGATCACCATGTCCCACCTGCTCATCCTCGGCGGCACCGGCCGCACCGGCATCCACCTCCTCAACCAGGCCGCAGAGCGCGGCCACCACGTCCGGGCCCTCGTACGCAACCCCGACGCCGTCCAGGCCCCGGCCGGCGTCGAACTGATCCAGGGCACGCCCGCCAGCATCGACGACATCCGCAAGGCCGCCACCGGAACACAGGCGGTCATCAGCGCGCTCAACAACTCCCGCGCCTCCGACAACCCCTGGGCCAAACCCGTCAGCCCGCCCTTGTTCATGACCGACGCCACCCGTAACACCCTCACCGTGATGAAGGAGGAGGGCATCAACCGGATCGTGGTGACCTCCACGATGGGCGCCGGAGACGACTGGGCCCGAATCAACGCGGTGTTCAAGGCCCTGATCAAGGCCTCCAACATCAAGGCCGGTTACGACGACCACCACGGCGTCGACAAGGTCCTCCGCACCTCCGACGTCGACTGGACCCTCGCCCGAGCCGTCGCCCTCACCGACAAGCCCACGAGCGGCTCCCTGCGCGCCGCCGAGGCCGGCACCGAGAAGCCGGGGAAGCGGATCAACCGCGCCGATCTCGCCCGCTTCCTCCTCGACACGCTTGAGAAGGACACCTGGATCCGCAAGGCCCCCCTCGTCTGGAACGCACGAGCATGACACGCCGCACGCTCTGCGTGACTGTGACCACTACTGACACCCCCCCGCACTGATATCGAGTTCAACACGCGGCTGCGCGTCGTGTTCGACGATCTCCAGAGGGCCTTCGGGGACGTGGCGCTCAGGCACGGCATCACGCATGAGGAACCGGGCCGGGCCATCACCTGGGTGACGAAGCTGGTCGAGTCGAGGGACTTCTTACGCTTCACCGCGTCGAGTGTCCGTCCAGCGGAGCGCCTGCGGGATCGTGACATTGATCGCCAGAGCACTTACTTCCAGGTCGCTGCTCATGGACGGATGATCTCACGCGAGTCGCCGCAGGCGGCCGCCACCGGCTTATGCAGTGCTGTAGCGGTCGCGCGGTCGGCTTCCCGGGTGGCGGCGCTGCCACCTGTGGAAGACAGCCGGGTTGGTGGCGTCGGTGCTCGAATCGGCTGGGCTCGGTGTGGGACCAATTTGAGCGGCCGCGGAGCCGATCAAACTAGGCTCTCAGCATGTCCGGTCCGACGTTGGTGATCGAGTTGGCGGAGCCGCTCTCTGCGTCTGCGCTGCGGGAGTTCCGCGCGTTGATGGTGGGGCTCTCCTCCCACTTCGCTGAGGAGCGGCCCGGGTTCTTCGACGTCAATGTGCCAGCAGAGCGACTGGGTGTCGAGGACAGGCGAGCGGAGGACTGGCGAAAGCCGTTCCCGCTTCCACTGCTCGGCAACCACTCCGCGGACGAGGAGCTCAAGGCCCTGGTGGGATTCAATCCTCAGCGCGAGGACTGGCGTCGGCCGTTCCTGGTCTACCTGATGGGGCCGGGTGTCGGTGATGAGAGCGTTTTCGAGGCTGAGCACGCGGA
Source organism: Streptomyces sp. HUAS ZL42 (assembly GCF_040782645.1). Classification (GTDB taxonomy): domain Bacteria; phylum Actinomycetota; class Actinomycetes; order Streptomycetales; family Streptomycetaceae; genus Streptomyces. The sequence goes on along the minus strand of NZ_CP160403.1, from coordinate 868,711 downwards.
CGAACCCGAGGTGGAGGCCATCCTGGGCTTCAGGCCGACCCATGCCGTCAATGTCAGCGCCTGCAGCAATCGCGAGATCGATCACGTGGCCACGGCCCTGCTGACCGCCGCTGTCATGGACGTCATCGGGGGCGTGGCCAAGGCCGAGCTTCTGGACGGACAGGCGTCGGTCGTCGCTGGCCTTCCGGGAGTTATGGGGATCGCGGACGACGACTGGATGGCGCTGGGAACGGAGGAGTTCCTGCGGGCCTGGGTTGGGCACCCCTCCTTCCGGCTGGTCAAGTAGCCCAGACAGATCCCGCTGACCTTGTGTTTCTTCGCCCAGCGACGGATGTCGGTGCCCTTGTGGGGGCCGGCCCCGCCGACGGTGCCTTCCGGCTCGTCAGGGCTTGCGGCCGATGAAGGCGAGCAAGCGAGTCTGGACGTCGGCTGTCTCCGGCACCTCGACCCGCGGGCCGTACTGCCCGCTCGCACGGAGCACGTCGTCGAGCGGCAGCATCCCGTCGAGCAACTGGGCGCATTTGGCGGGATCGAGGTGTTCGTCCTGGCCGGTCGCCCGTGCCAGGTCCCAGGTGTGCAGGAAGACATCGGTGGTGTAGAACCGGTCGACCGCCTGGTCCAGTGGGATCTCTCCGATGTGCGGGTTCGACAGCAGCTTGTGTGCGGTGGCCGGGTCGTCGAGAAGGGCCTGCACTCCATCGTGGTGCATCGCCCAGGCGGCTACCGGGTCGTCGTCCACCGAGGGCCCTTTCGGCAGTTCGACTCCGGCGCCGGCTTTCAGGAAGGCGGGGAACCACTCGACGAGGTGGCGGACGACGTCCCGGGCGGCCCACCCCTCGCACGGCGCCGGGTTGTCCCATGCTGCTGGATCCGTGCCGCGCACGCGGTCGGTGAATACGCGTGCCACGGTGCGGTGCTCGTCGGCTGCTGTTCTCGCCATGATCAAGACTCCGTCTCGGTGCGTCGGCCCGTGCTGTCGCCCTGCCCGCCGCCGAGCAGCTCGTCAAGCCGTTCGTAGCCTTCTCGAACGCCGTGTTCCATGCCGCTCTTGAGCATCGCGTCGCGGGCTTCCATGGAGTCCATGAGCGACTTGCCGGTGACGCGGGTGCGACCACCGAGGTCCTCGAAGACGGCCGTCTCCAGGCTGACGGCGTCCGGAAAGGCCTCGTAGGTGAAGGTCTGCACGATGCGCTCGTTGGGGCGCACCTCGTGGAACACGCCGTGGAAGCCGTACTCGGTTCCGTCGTCGTCGCGATGCACATAGCGATAGGAGCCACCGCTGCGCGCGTCGTATTGGTCGATCTGCATCGTGAGCCGACGCGGGCCGAGCCACTGGACGACCAGATCGGGGTCGGTGTACGCCCGGAACACACGCTCCGGTGGAGCGTCGAACTCCCGGGTGATCAGGATGGTGGGCAGATCCGGATCGGCCATGATCCGCGTCTCGTTGCGGTGGGGCGTGTCGTGCGTGCTCATGATGCCGCCTCTTTCGTCGGTGTGTCCGTCGCCGGCTGCTCGTCCATCTGTTCCAGGAGGGCATCGAGGCGGCGGAAACGGTCTTCCGCCTCGCGTCGATAGCGCTCGATCCACTTCGTCATCAGGTCGAATACCTCTGCCTCGAGGTGGCAGGGCCGCCGCTGGGCGTCTCTGCTGCGACTGACCAGGCCCGCGTCCTCCAGGACCTTGATGTGTTTGGACACGGCCTGCACCGTGACGTCGTACGGCTCGGCCAGTTCGTTGACCGTGGCGTCCCCGCCGGCGAGCCGGGCCACGATGTCGCGCCGAGTGGGGTCGGCCAGTGCGGAGAACACCAGCGACAGCCGGTCGTCGTCCACCTCGCACCTCTCATATTCAACCGATTGGTTAAATACGCTACGGTCAGGTTCCCGGCTTGTCAACCAGTCGGTTGAATAGCGGCGTGCCGTCCGTGCGCGGCGAGAGGACGGTCTGTGGGCCGCGTTCTGCTGCACCGACATGCAGGAATTCGGCATGACGCTGCCGCTGTGACCGACTGGTCTCCGCGTGCGAGAGCCGGCGAGATCGGGCATTCCGCGGCACGCCGCTAAGCTGGGTCGCCATGCCCACAACAGCGCGCAGGTGTGTCCTCGGTGCCACCGCTCTCGCCGTCCTTGTTGCTGCCGGTACCGGTTGTTCGTCCAGCTCCGGCCAAACCGGCCGTGATTCCAAGGTGTTGGAGGAGCTGGGTGCCCTGGCTGACTACAGCAGCGCGAATCAGGTGACCTACCTCGACGCGGCGAAGGCGCGTGAGCTGAGCAAGGGCGACGAAAAGCGGCTCGGCTCCATCGGCCTGCCGGGCAGCAGCCTGTTCGGGTACACACTCGGGCCGTGGGGCGAGGGCCTGAAGGTGACTCAGATCGACACCGCTGTCGATACCAAGGACGCCGGCCGCTGGCAGGGCTCGTTCGATGCGGCGGCCATCACCAAGTCACTGAAGTCGAACGGCTACAAGCAGACCGGGGGTGACGGCGAACAAACCTGGACGGAGTCCGGCGGTAAGGGGATGTCGTTCCAGGTCTCGAAGGACGAGATCTCCTACACCGTCCGGGGCGGCGCCTCCATGGCGGCCGTCACCCCGAAGGAGGGTGCCTCGCTGGCTGACAAGAAGGAGTACCAGCGTGTGGCCGAGTGCCTGGGCGACGTCTACCGTGCCGACTTCCTTCCCCTCAATTCCACCAAGCCGGTACGCCTGTCCGCCCTCGGTCAGCAGGCGGCCACCGCCGCCAAGAACACCGAAGTGCTGTGCCTCGTGGCCAAGGACGAGGCAACCGCCGCCCGTGCCGCCGCGAAGCTGCGCTCGGTCGTGGCCGACAAGTCACCAATGTTCGACGGCACGAAGGTGACCGTGGAGGAGGGTGACCAGCCCGTGGTCCGGGCGGTTGTCCCGGACACCGGCAAACAGCGGCCGGGACGGCTGATGATCTCCAACATGGAGCTGTGGATGGCCATCACAGGCACTGAGCTTTGACGTTCTGGACCGCTGGAGGGCCTGCTCCTCGCTTCGTGGACGGCTCAATGCGTACAGGACGCAGGGGCCATGCCGGAAGATTCCCGCCAACCGCGGTCTGCTCGACCAAGTGGCCGCGCTGACGTGGGTCCGCGACAACATCGCGGCCTTCGGCGGTGACCCCGAGCGTGTCACCGTGTTCGGCTGGTCGGCCGACGCGGGCGGCGTGGCCGCGCTCATGGGCATGCCGAGCGCCCGCGGGCTCTTCCGGCGGGCTGTCGCGCGGAGCGTCCCGGGTACGTACTTCTCCGGCGCGCCGGCCTTCTCCGGCGCGCCGGCGCGCGACACCGCCGAAGCCCTCGCCGGGGAACTCGGACTGCGTCCGACGGCGGCCGAGCTGTGCGGCGTGGACCCGCGGAAGCATTTTCGGTGTGCTGAGATTCCGGACGGGCTGACGGAGACAGTCGAGGTGCGGCACCGGTCCGTTTCCGTGGTGCCGCACCTCGACTTCTGCAGTGCCGCACATCGGCCACGGGGAACCGGAATGGTCACGGACCTGAGCCGGGCCATGGCGAGGGCGGTCAGGCCCCGGCCGACTCGACCGGGTTGTCCACCAGACTCCTCGCAACCCACTGCTCGACGGCGGCGACATGCACGCTCGCGGCCGACGCGGCCAGCAGGGCGTCCCGTTGCTCCAGCGCCCGCAGGATCTCCTCGTGCTCGCGGTGGGCGTGCTCCACAGCCCGCTGGGCGCGGGTGCCCCGGACGATGCGAACGCGCTGCGTCCGCGTGGAGAGGACCCGCAGCAGCATGGACAGCACGGGATTTCCCACGGCCTCCACGATGCGCAGGTGGAACTCGATGTCGTGCGCGACGAATTCCTCGACGGTGGAGACGGACCGGGAGCGGGCCAGGATGGCGCGCAGTTGTGTCAGGTCCTCGGGCTGCAAGAGGGCGGCGGCCAGCCCGGTGGCCTGGGGTTCGAGCATCCTGCGCACCTGGAGCAGTTGCAGCGCGGTCTGGCCCTGGGAGACGTCCGAAGCGAACGACAGCGTCTCCAGCAGCAGATGCGGTTCGAGACTGGACACGTAGGTGCCGTCGCCCTGGCGGGTGACGAGGATCCGCATGGCGGTCAGGGCGCGCACGGCCTCGCGGAGCGAGTTGCGGGACAGTCCGAGTTGTCCGGCGAGGATGTCCTCCTTGGGCAGGCGGGAGCCCGGAGAGAGCTCGCCGTCGACGATCATCGCCTTGATCTTGTCCATGGCTTCGTCCGTCAGTGCCACGAGAGCGCGCCTTTCTGTGCCGGGTGGATGCCGGTGGGAGGCGGAGACCGGCCCGGTGCCGCCTCCCACCCGGGTCGGACCTACTCCTGCTTCTCGCCGGAGGCGAAGCGCGAGATGACGAGGGCGACGATGATGATCGCGCCGTTGAGGAACTGGTTCCAGAGCGCGGGAACGCCGGCCAGGGTCATGACGTTCACGACCAGTTGCAGGGTCAAAACGCCGGTGAGCGCGCCGAAGACGGAGCCCTTGCCGCCGTTGAGGCTGACCCCGCCGATGACGGTCGCGGCGAACACCTGGAAGATCCAGCCGCTGCCCTGGGTGGCGGAGATGGAGCCGTAGTGGCCGCTGTAGAGGATGCCGGCGAACGCGGCCAGCAGGCTCCCGAGAATCAGAACCGTCCACACGATCCGGTCGACCTTGATGCCGGCGGTACGGGCCGCCTCGGCGTTGCCGCCGATCGCGTACAGCGCCCGGCCGTGCCGCAGCCAGGCCAGCGCACTGCCGCCGAGGGCGAACAGCAGCACGCAGATCCAGATCGCCGCGGGGACGCCCAGCCACGACGCCTTGCCCAGATACGTGAAGGAGGACGGCAGCTCCACGATGGACTGGCCCTCCGAGATGGCGACCTGCAGTCCGCGGAGCATGGTCAGCATGCCGAGGGTGACGATGAAGCCGTTGAGGCGCAGCTTCAGGATCAGGAACCCGTTGACGGCACCGATCACCACGCCCACCAGGAGACAGAGCGGGACGGCCGTCCACTCGGGCAGCAGCCCGAGGCCGGTGAACCGCGCACCGCTGGTGGGCAGCACCAGCCAGACGGCGATCACGGGTGCCACGCCGATCGTGGACTCCAGGGACAGGTCCATCCGCCCGGCGATCAGGATCAGCGCGGTGGCCAGCACGAGCAGGCTGAGCTCGGTGGACTGCTGGGCCACGCCGATGAGGTTGTCTGCGGTCAGGAAGGCGGGCGAGACGATGAACCCGATCACTCCCAGCACCACAATGGCGGGGACCAGCGACAGCTCACGGAAGCGGCCGAGGCCGCGGCCGCGCCCGGTGTCCTCGTCGGCTGTCTTTCCCACGTTCGCCGCGGTGTCGGTGACATCTGTGGTCGCGGACATGACTACCTTCCATGCGCTTCGGTGTCGGATTCTGCGGACGTGGCTCCCACGCCCTCCATGGCGGCCACCAGGTGTTCGTCCTTCCAGCCGCGGGCGAACTCGGCGACCGTCCGGCCGTGGAACATGACCACGACGCGGTCGCAGGCCTTGAGGTCGTCCAGTTCGTCCGAGACGATCAGCGCGGCCTTGCCCGCGTCGGCGACCTGCCGGATCCGGCGCAGGAGGAACTCCTTGGACTTCACGTCCACACCGTTGGTGGGACGGATGGCCACCAGTACATGAGGGTCGGTGGCCAGGGCCCGGGCGACGACGACCTTCTGCTGGTTGCCGCCCGAGAGGGCGGACACGGGGGTGGCCGCGCCCGGGGTCTTGATGTCGAGATCCCGGATCATGCGCCGGGCGAACAACCGTGTACGCGCCGGGAGGACGGTGCCGAAGGGGCCGAGCTGGTCGGTGACGGTCAGCGTGGCGTTCTCCGCCACACTGCGGTCGTTGACCAGGCCCTGGATGTGCCGGTCCTCGGGTACCAGGCCGACGCCCGCGTGGAGCGCGGAGGGCACACTGCCGGTGCGGATGCGCCGGCCGCCGACCGTGATGGTGCCCTGCCGGGCCTGGTGCAGGCCGGCGACGGCCTCGCCGACCCGGACGTTGCCGCTCGCCGTGGCGCCGGCCAGTCCGACGACCTCGCCCGCGCGCACGGACAGCGAGAGGTCACGGCAGGCGTCGTCGAGCGTCAGGCCGTCGACCGCGAGGAGTTCCGGGGAGTCGTCCCGTGCCGGCGCGAGATGCGTGCCGGCCGGGACAGCGGTGGAGGCGGACTCGCCCGTCATGGCCTCCACGAGGGCCTGGTGGCGCAGGTTGGCGACCGGCGCGGTGAGGATGTGGGCGGCGTCGCGGTAGACGGTGACGGTGGTGCAGAGGTCGTACACCTCTTGCAGGTGGTGGGAGATGAAGAGGAAGGCGACACCCTGCCGTTGGAGGTCGCGGAGCTTGTCGAACAGCCTGCCGATGCCGCGGGCGTCGAGCTTCGCGGTCGGCTCGTCCAGGATGATGAAGCGCGCGCCGAACGAGAGCGCGCGGGCGATCTCGATGAACTGCCGCTGCTCCACCGAGAGGTCCCTGGCCCGTGCGGCGGGGTCGACGTCCACGCCGTACTCGGCGAGGAGCTCCCCGGCCCGCCTCTTGAGCTCCCGCCAGCGGATCGGCCGCAGCGCGCCGTCGCTCTGCCGGTTCAGGAAGAGGTTCTCGGCGACGGTCAGGTCCGGGATGATGGTGGAGCGCTGGTAGACGCAGGCGACCTTGGAGCGCCAGGCGTCGATGTCGCCGAAGGCGGGCGCGGGCGCGCCCGAGAAGCGCAGGCTGCCGGTGTCGGGTTGCTGCAGCCCGGTCAGGATGGACACGAGGGTCGACTTGCCGGCGCCGTTGCGGCCGACCAGCGCGTGCGACTCGCCCGCGGAGATGGTGATGCGCGCGTCACGTAGCGCGACGGTGGCGCCGAACCGCTTGCTGACTCCGGTGGCCTCGGCCACCGGGGCCGGGCTCCCGCCGTCGTGCGCCGGGGCGGTCGCGGTGTCCGCCATGGTGGATACCGTCCTTCGGGTGGGGAGACGAGGGGGCGGGCTGTGTGGAGGGTGAGGGGTCACCCCAGGGCGACCCCTCACTCCGACGGGATGCCGTCAGGAAGACCGGTGCGGGTATCGACCGGCACGGCGGTCCGGCCTGTCACTGGCCGACGGTGTTGCCCCACAGGGTCTTGTCCTCCACGTTGTCCTTGGTCACCAGCGGTGCGGGCAGCTGGTCCTCGAGACCGCCCGGGATCTCGATGATGGTGGAGTCGTGATCGGTCTTGCCCGGCTTGAAGGTCTTGCCCTCCGCGGCGGCCTGTGCGTAGTACAGCGCGTACTTGGCGTACAGGTCGGCGGGCTGGGAGACGGTGGCGTCGATCTGTCCCTTGCGGATGGCGTCGAACTCCTGCGGGATACCGTCGTTGGAGATGATCGTGATGTGGCCCTTCTGGCCGGCCGGCTTGAGCAGGCCCTTCTGCTGCAGCAGGGCCAGGGTCGGCTGCAGGAAGACGCCACCTGCCTGCATGTAGATGCCGTTGAGGTCGGGGTGCTGGGCGAGCAGGGACTGCAGCTTTGCGGAGGCCACGTCGCCCTTCCAGTCGGTGGGCAGCTCGAACACCTTGATGTTCGGGAACTTCTCCTTCATGCAGGCGGCGAACGCCTCGGAGCGGTCGCGGCCGTTGATGGAATCCAGCGCGCCCTGGAACTCGGCGACCTTGCCCTTGCCGCCGAGCTGCTTTCCGAGGAACTCGCAGGCCTTGGTGCCGTACGCCTTGTTGTCGGCGCGTACGACCATGTAGACGTCGCCCTTGTCCGGCCTGGTGTCGACGCTGACCACGGGGATCTTCTTCGAGGCCAGGGTGTCGAGGGTGGAGGCGATGGCGCCCGTGTCCTGGGGCGCCATGACGACGGCCTTGGCCCCGGTGTTCTGGAACACCTGCACGTTGGCGACCAGTTTGGTCACGTCGTTCTGCGAGTTGCTCAGCGGCAGGGCGTTGATGCCGTCGGTCTTGATGTCCTTCTTGAGGTACTCGGCGTAGGAGTTCCAGAAGTCGGAGTCGGAGCGCGGCAGGTCGATGCCGATGGCGGACTTGTCGCTGCCCGCCCCCGAGTTGTTGCCGTCCCGGTTGCAGGCGGTGAGGAGGGCGAGTGCCGCGAGGACGGCGCCGGCGGCTGCGGTGGTCGAGCGGATACGAGCGAGCTTCATGGCCGTGTTCTCTCCTAAGCCGGGGGAAGAGGCCGCGGGGCGACACCGATGGGGGACGTTGTCGCCCGATGCGCGGGGTCGGACCGCGGCGGGCGTTGCCGCCGCCCGGGCAGGGCGTGGTGGACCGGACCCGGCGGGGATGGGTGGGACGGGACGAGGCGCTGCGGGTGCCCGACTGTCGTGAGTGAACGACCGCACCACGCGGTACGGCGATTCCTCCGATGTATCTCGGACGTCGAGGACGTTACGACGGCGTTGCCGATGCTGACAAGAGTTGCGCCCCGTCGAATTGTTCGACGCGTGGGATGCGGTGCTTCCCGGCGTGTCGCAGAGAGCCGAAGATCCTTACCGAAACATCCTTTGAGCTGTACTTACTCGCCTCCGTGCGGTGCCGCGAGGGCAACGGCCCGACCTCACGATTCGATGAAGGGCAGCGCTGCGGCACTTCGTCGGGAACCCCCGGCGGAGGTCGCGCGCGGCTGGGCGTCGGCCGAGTCGCGTCGTCGGGCAGGGGTGGTGACCCGTATGGCCGAGGGACATCGAGCGGGACGGTCTCCGGCGATTCATCGGAGGGTCCGAGGATGCAGGGTGCCTCTCCCCGCTGCGGCGCGGTGGGCGACAGGCTCAATACCTGGGGAGGATTCCTTCCGCCTGCCGATACATCCGAGGAATGCGTTGCCAGGTCGCTCTTCGGCCTCTACAGTCACGTTGCCGCCATTCCTCCGATGAATGTGAGGCGCGGCGTTCGTGTCGCTTCCCGGGCGGCCCGGCCGACGCGTCCGCTCTGCCCACGCCGCCACCCCCGATCCCTCCTCGGCACAAGGAGTTGCCCTGTGAAACTGCTGCGCGTCGGCGCCCCTGGTGAGGAGCGACCCGCTGTCCGCACCGACGCCGGACTGCTGCTCGACCTGTCGAGCGTGACCCCCGACATCGACTCCGTCTTCCTCTCCTCGGGAGGCGTCGACCGGGCCCGTACGGCCGTGACGGCCGGGAAGCTGCCCGAACTGGACGCCGACGGCCTGCGGATCGGCCCGCCCGTCACCCGACCGGGCAAGGTCGTCTGTGTCGGACTCAACTACCGTGACCACGCCGCCGAGACCGGCGCGGCGATCCCCGAGCGCCCGGTGGTCTTCATGAAGGACCCGGGCACGGTCGTCGGCGCGTACGACGAGGTGCTGATCCCGCGGGGCTCGGTGAAGACCGACTGGGAGGTCGAACTCGCGGTCGTCATCGGCCGCCGGGCGCGCTACCTCGACGGACCCGACGCGGCCCACGAGGTGATCGCCGGGTTCGCGGTCAGCCACGACGTCTCCGAGCGGGAGTTCCAGCTGGAGTACTCGCCCCAGTGGGACCTCGGCAAATCGTGCGAGACCTTCAACCCGCTCGGCCCCTGGCTGGTCACAGCCGACGAGGTCGCCGACCCGCAGAACCTCGGACTGCGGCTGAGCGTCAACGGCGTCAAGCGCCAGGACGGCAACACCCGCGACATGATCTTCCCCGTCGCGCGCCTCGTGGCGTACCTCAGCCAGTACATGGTGCTGGAGCCGGGCGACGTCATCAACACCGGTACCCCCGCCGGCGTCGCCCTGGGTCTGCCCGGCACCCCGTATCTCCGCCCCGGCGACACCGTTGAGCTGGAGATCGACGGACTTGGTGGCCAGCGCCAGACCTTCGCCCCAGCGTGAAAGGCACCCCTGTGACTTCAACTCCCGCCCGGATCACCGCCGTCGAGACGTTCGACGTCCGCTTCCCCACCTCCCGGGAGCTGGACGGCTCCGACGCGATGAACCCGGACCCCGACTACTCGGCCGCGTACGTCATCCTGCGCACCGACGCGCCCGACGGTCTCGAAGGGCACGGCTTCTGCTTCACCATCGGACGCGGCAACGACGTCCAGGTCGCCGCGATCGGGGCGCTGAGCCCCCATCTCGTCGGCCGTCCGGTGGAGGAGCTGTGTGCCGACCCCGGTTCGCTCAACCGGGACCTGATCGGGGACAGCCAGTTGCGCTGGCTGGGGCCCGAGAAGGGCGTGATGCACATGGCGATCGGCGCCGTCGTCAACGCCGTGTGGGACCTGGCCGCCAAGCGGGCCGGGCAGCCTTTGTGGCGCCTGCTCGCCCACGCCGACCCCGAATGGCTCGTCTCCCAGGTCGACTTCCGCTACATCGCCGACGCACTCACCCCCGACGACGCGCTCAGCCTGCTGCGCGACGGCCGGACCGGGCTGGCGGAGCGCGAGACCGTCCTGGTGGAGCGCGGCTACCCGGCCTACACCACCTCGCCGGGCTGGCTCGGCTACTCGGACGAGAAGCTCACCCGGCTCGCCAAGCAGGCCGTCGCCGACGGCTTCACGCAGATCAAGCTGAAGGTCGGCGCCGATCTCGACGACGACATCCGACGGCTGCGCACCGCCCGCGCCGCCGTCGGCGACGGCATCCGCATCGCCATCGACGCCAACCAGCGGTGGAACATCGGTGAGGCGATCGAGTGGACCAACGCGCTGGCCGCATTCGACCCCTACTGGATCGAGGAGCCCACCAGCCCCGACGACGTCCTCGGCCACGCCGCCGTCCGTGAGGCGGTCGCCCCGGTCAAGGTCGCCACCGGGGAGCACGTGCAGAACCGGATCATCTTCAAACAACTGCTCCAGGCCGGCGCCATCGACGTGCTCCAGATCGACGCGGCCCGCGTCGGCGGCGTCAACGAGAACCTGGCGATCCTGCTCCTCGCCGCGAAGTTCGGCGTACCGGTGTGCCCGCATGCCGGCGGCGTGGGACTGTGCGAACTGGTGCAGCACCTGTCGATGTTCGACTACCTGGCCCTGTCCGGCACCACCGAGAACCGGGTCATCGAGTACGTCGACCACCTCCACGAGCACTTCACCGCACCCGTGGTCGTCCGCGACGGCCACTACACGGCCCCGCTCGCCCCCGGCTTCTCCGCGACCATGCGCCCGGAGTCCATCGCCGCCTACCGTTATCCCGACGGCGCGTTCTGGACCGCCGACCTCGCCGGACAGGAGGGCGCCGTATGACCGGCACGACCGGCCTGAGGGGCCTGCGGGCGATCGTGACGGGCGGTGCGTCCGGGATCGGGCTCGCCACGGCCCTGATGTTCGTCGAGCAGGGCGCCACGGTGGCCGTGCTCGACCTCGACCCTTCCGGGGTGCCACAACCGTTGCTCGCCCTCAGGACCGACGTCCGCGACGACGCCTCCGTACGCGCGGCCGTCGACGACGCGGCCGCGCGGCTGGGCGGCCTGGACATCGTCGTCAACAACGCCGGCATCGGCGCGGTTGGTACGGTCGAGGACAACCCCGACGAGCAGTGGCAACGGGTCCTCGACGTCAACGTGCTCGGGATCGTCCGCACCACCCGCGCCGCCCTGCCGCACCTGCGGCGCTCGTCCCACGCGGCGGTCGTCAACACCTGTTCCATCGGTGCCACCGCGGGCCTGCCGCAGCGGGCGCTGTACTGCGCCAGCAAGGGCGCCGTACTGTCCCTGACCCTGGCCATGGCCGCCGATCACGTCCGCGAGGGCATCCGCGTCAACTGCGTCAACCCAGGTACCGCCGACACACCGTGGGTCGCCCGCCTTCTCGACGCCGCGGACGACCCCGAGGCCGAACGCAAGGCCCTCAACGCCAGGCAGCCCATGGGGCGCCTGGTCACCGCGGAGGAGGTCGCGGCGGCCATCGCCTACCTGGCGTCTCCCGCGGCGGCGTCCGTCACCGGCACCGCCCTGGCGGTCGACGGCGGCATGCAGGGACTCAGGCTGCGCCCGGCGGCCACCTCATGAGGAGCACGACGCTGGGCGGCACCGCCGTCGGAGTCACCCGGCTCTCCCTGGGAGCCGCCGGCATCGGCAACCTGTACCGCCCGGTCAGTGACGAGGCGGCCGCCGCCACTGTTCAGGCCGCCTGGGACGCGGGGATCCGCACCTTCGACACCGCGCCCCACTACGGACTCGGCCTGTCCGAACGGCGTCTGGGCGCCGCGCTGCGCGACCGCCCACGTGACGCGTACACCGTATCCACCAAGGTCGGACGCCTGCTGGTCCCCGATGACAGCGGGGGCGACGACCTGGCGAACGGGTTCGCCGTCCCGGCGGTACACCGGCGCGTCTGGGACTTCAGCGCCGACGGCGTCCTGCGCTGCCTGGAGGCCAGCCTCGACCGCCTCGGCTTGGACCGGGTGGACGTGGCTCTCCTGCACGACCCCGACGACCACGTCGAACAGGCGCTCCGCGAGGCCTACCCGGCACTGGAGCGGTTGCGTGCCGAGGGAGTGGTCGGCGCCATCGGCATCGGCATGAACCAGTGCCAGGTCCCCACCCGCTTCCTGCGCGACACCGACATCGACGTCGTCCTGCTGGCCGGCCGCTACACCCTCCTCGAACAGGAAGGCCTCGCCGACCTGCTGCCCGAGGCCGTCTCGCGGGGCAGGAGCGTCCTCGTCGGCGGTGTCTTCAACTCCGGGCTGCTGACCGATCCGAGGGCGGGAGCCACGTACGACTACGCCCCCGCCCCGCGGCGGGTCCTCGAGCGGGCCCTGCGGCTGAAGGAGATCACCGAGCGGCATGGCGTGCCGCTGCGTGCCGCCGCCCTGCACTTCCCCTTCGGACACCCGGCCGTCGCGAGCGTGCTGACCGGCGCGCGGTCCGCCGAGGAAGTGCACGACACCGTCGCCATGCTGCGCCGGCCGGTCCCGGCGTCCCTCTGGGACGAACTGCACGCAGAAGGACTACTGGCCCCGGGCACCCCCGCCCCCGTGTCCACGCCGCTCGAGGAAAGCCCGCCGTCGAAGGAGCCGTCGTGAGAGTCGCCCTGCACACCAAGGTACGTGCCGATCGCGTCGAGGAGTACGAGGCGGCGCACCGCGAGGTACCCGAGGAACTGACCACCGCCATCCGGGCCGCGGGGGTCAGCGAGTGGACCATCTGGCGCAGCGGCACCGATCTCTTCCACGTGCTGGACGTGGAGGACTACCCGGCGATGATCGCCGAGTTGGAGAAGCTGCCGGTCAACATCGCATGGCAGGCCCGAATGGCGGAACTGCTCGACGTCGTCCACGACTACTCCGCCGAAGGCGGCGACGCCTCACTGCCCGTGGTGTGGCAACTGTGACCGGAAACGGACGTACCGGGCCGGGGATCATCGACGCCCACCACCACGTGTGGGACCTGTCCGTCCGCGACCAGGACTGGATCACGGGCCCCGAACTGGCTCCGCTCCACCGCGACTTCACCCTTGCCGACCTGGAGCCGGACGCACGCGCGGCCGACGTGACCGCCACGGTGCTGGTGCAGACGGTCACCGTCCCGGGGGAGACCCCCGAGTTCCTCGCCCTGGCCTCGGGCAGCGCGCTCGTGGCCGGGGTCGTCGGCTGGACCGACCTCACCTCACCTTCAGTCGCCGACGCACTCGCGGCACTGCGCGCGGCACCCGGCGGGGAGCACCTGGTGGGCATCCGCCACCAGGTGCAGGGCGAGCCCGACCCCCGCTGGCTGCTGCGCCCGGACGTGCTGCGCGGGCTGACCGCGGTCGCCGGGGCGGGGCTGGTCTATGACCTGCTGGTCAAGCCCCACCAACTGGCCGCCGCCGTGGAGGCCGCGCGTCGTCTTCCTCAGCTCACCTTCGTCCTCGACCATCTGGCCAAGCCGCCTATCGCCTCCGGCGAACTCCAACCGTGGGCGCGGGGGATACGGGCGCTGGCCGCCCTGCCCAACACCGTGTGCAAGCTCTCCGGCATGGTCACGGAGGCCGACTGGGGGTCGTGGACCGTCGGGGACCTCGCGCCGTACGCCGACACGGTGCTGGACGCCTTCGGGCCCGAACGGCTGATGTTCGGCTCGGACTGGCCCGTCTGCCGGCTCGCCGCCGGTTACGCCGAAGTCGTCGAGGCCGCCAGCTCGCTGACGGCCGGCCTGAGTCCGGCCGAGCGGCGGGAGGTGTTCGCGGGCACGGCGGTCCGCACCTACGGCCTGACGATCTGAGTCCTGGGAACCACCCATGCGCATAGCCCTCTTCATCACCTGCTTCAACGACACGATGTTCCCCCGGACCGGCAAGGCGGTGATCGCACTGCTGGAACGGCTCGGTCACACCGTGGAGTTCCCGCAGGAGCAGACCTGCTGCGGCCAGATGCACTTCAACACCGGTTACCGCCCCGAGACCCTGCCCATGGTCCGCCGCTTCTGCGAGGTCTTCGCGGGCTACGACGCCGTCGTCACCCCTTCCGGCTCGTGCGCGGCGATGGTCCGCGACCACCACCGGACGGTGGCCGCCCAGTACGGGGACGCCACCCTCGCCGAAGCGGTCGAGCGGGCGGTGCCGGCGGTGTACGAGCTGTCGGAGTTCCTCGTCGACGTCCTCGGAGTCACCGACCTCGGCGCCTACTTCCCGCACCGCGTCACCTACCACCCCACCTGCCACTCGCTGCGCATGCTGCGGGTCGGCGACCGGCCGCTGAGGCTGTTGCGTGCCGTGAAGGGCATCGACCTCGTCGAACTGCCCGCCGCCGAGTCCTGCTGCGGCTTCGGCGGCACCTTCGCGCTGAAGAACGCCGAGGTGTCCGCCGCCATGCTGGCCGACAAGATGCGCCATGTCCTGGACACCGGGGCCGAGTTTCTGTGCGCGGGCGACAACTCCTGTCTGACGCACATCGGCGGCGGGCTGTCCCGGCTCCGCACGGGCGTGGCCACGATCCACCTGGCCGAGATCCTGGCCTGCACCGAAGGGAGCGCGCTGTGAGCGGCGCGGACAACGTCGTATGGCTGGGCAGCCCGGCCTTCCCCGAAGCGGCGCGCGGCGCGCTGAACGACACCCGTATGCGCGCGAATCTGCGCCGCGCGACCGGCACCATCCGCGACAGACGCCTCGCGGTCACCGCCGAACTCGACGACTGGGAGGAACTGCGCCATCGGGCGGCGGAGATCAAGCGCCGCACCCTGCGGCACCTCGACGGCCATCTGCTGCGGCTGGAGGAGGCGGTCACCGCCGCGGGAGGCACGGTCCACTGGGCGGCGGACGCCGCCGAGGCCAACCGCATCGTCACCCGCCTGGTGAAAGCGACCGGCGAGAGCGAGGTCGTGAAGGTCAAGTCGATGGCCACCCAGGAGATCGGCCTCAACGAGGCGCTCGCCGAGGCCGGCATCCGCGCGTACGAGACCGATCTGGCCGAGCTCATCGTGCAGTTGGGCGGCGACCGCCCCTCGCACATCCTCGTGCCCGCCATCCACCGGGGCCGCTCCGAGATCCGGGAGATCTTCCGCCGGGAGATGGGGGAGTGGGGCAGGCCCGCGCCCGAGGACCTCACCGACGATCCGCGCGACCTCGCCGAGGCGGCCAGGCTGCATTTGCGGGAGAGGTTCCTGCGGGCCAAGGTCGCCGTTTCCGGCGCCAACTTCGCGGCCGCCGACACCGGAACGGTCGTGGTCGTCGAGTCGGAGGGCAACGGGCGGATGTGCCTCACCCTGCCGCAGACACTGATCACCGTCATGGGGATCGAGAAGGTCCTGCCGTCCTTCGTGGACCTGGAGGTCTTCCTCCAGCTGCTGCCCCGCTCGTCCACGGGCGAGCGGATGAACCCCTACACCTCGATGTGGACGGGCGTCACCAAGGACGACGGACCCCAGGAATTCCATCTGGTCCTCCTCGACAACGGCCGCACCGCGACCCTGGCCGAAGAGGTGGGCCGCCAGGCCCTGTCCTGCATCCGCTGTTCCGCCTGCCTGAACGTATGCCCGGTCTACGAGCGCACCGGCGGTCACGCCTACGGATCGGTCTACCCCGGCCCGATCGGCGCCGTACTGACCCCGCAGCTCGTCGGCGTCGAGAACGCGGCCTCGCTGCCCTTCGCCTCGACCCTGTGCGGCGCGTGCTATGACGCCTGCCCAGTGAAGATCAACATCCCGGAGGTCCTGGTCCATCTGCGGGCGAAGACAGTGGAGGCGAAACGCCGTGACCGGCTGCTGCCCACCTCCGAGGCGCTGGCCATGAAGGCCGCAAGTGCCGTCCTGTCGTCCCCGAGGCGGCTGTCGGCGGCGCAGCGACTGGCCGCCCTCGGGGCGCGGCTGGTGGCCCGGGACGGCCGCATCGGCCCCCTGCCGGGCCCGTTGGCCCGCTGGACCGCCACCCGGGACACACCCGCTCCGCCGCGGGAGTCCCTGCGCGCCTGGTGGCGCCGTACCCGCGACGAAGGCCGTACGACGGTGGAAGGGGACGGGCGATGAACGGACGAGATGTCGTCCTGCAAGCGGTCCGGAGGGCGCTGGCCGATGTGCCCGGCGACGAGACGCCGACGAACGGCTTCCCGGGCACACACGATCGCCGCGCCGTCGGCACGGGCGCGGATGTCGTGGAGCTGTTCATGGAACGCGCCGCCGACTACCGCGCCACAGTGGTCCGCGTCCCGGTGACCGGGGCCGCGGCAGCGGTGGGCTACGCGCTGCGACGTACCGGAGCGGGGGCGCTGGTGGTGCCGCCGGGTCTCCCCGAGGACCTGGTGCCGGAAGGACCCTGGTCGGTGCTGACGGACGTACCGCCCCTGACGGTCGGTCAACTCGACGCGACGGACGCCGTGGTCACGACCGCCGCCGCGGCCATCGCGCTCACCGGCACGATCGTCCTCGACGGCGGTCCGGGTCAGGGGCGGCGGGCGCTGACCCTCCTGCCCGACCAGCACATCTGCGTGGTCCGTGCCGACCGGATCGCC
This sequence comes from Streptomyces sp. HUAS ZL42, assembly GCF_040782645.1. Lineage (GTDB taxonomy): Bacteria > Actinomycetota > Actinomycetes > Streptomycetales > Streptomycetaceae > Streptomyces. The sequence goes on along the minus strand of NZ_CP160403.1, from coordinate 851,856 downwards.
CCCGACGTACCCGAGGCGCTGCGTCTGCTCGCCCCGTACCGGCCGCTGACCCTCGTCTCCGGGCCCTCGGCCACCAGCGACATCGAACTCGACCGGGTGGAGGGAGTGCACGGGCCGAGGACGCTCGACATCGTCGTGGTCGAGGACGAGTAGCTCACTATGAGCGAAGGGCTGATCCGTGGCATCCGGGCCCGGCGGAACATCACTGTCCGCCGGGCCCGGAGGGCTGTTACGCCGCGCGCCGCTGGAACTGCTGGTTCGTGCCGCTGCCGCAGGTCCACTGGATGAGACGGGTCCCGTCGGACGTGGACGCGTTGGCCACGTCGAGGCACTTGCCGCTGTGCCGGGCGACGATTCGGTAGTAGCCGCCTCCCTGGTCCTGGAACTGCCACTGCTGGTTGGTGCCGGTGGTGCAGTGGTACTGGTTCACGAACGCGCCGTCGGTCGTGGAGGCGCCGGCGACGTCGAGACACTTGCCGCTGTGCTGGGCGAGGACCTGGACGTACCCGTTGCCGGCGTCCCTCAGCCTCCACTGCTGGTTGAGACCGCTGTGGCAGGTGTACTGCAGGACGATCGCGTTGTCGGCGGCGGAGTTGTCGGAGACGTCGAGGCACTTGCCGCTGTGCCGGGCCACCAGGTTGTAGTACGGGCCTCCGTCCACGCCCGTGACCGTGCCTGCGGCGGTGTCGATAGCGATCTGCGGATACCAGGGCAGATTCATGGTGGTGTTGGTGGGGAAGGTCAGCGGCAGCCAGACGTACTGGGAGTCGTTGACGGTGCCGCCCATGGAGTTGCCCCAGCGGTCGCCCATGTAGAGGTAGGAGGTGCCCGAGGTGCCCGGGACGGGCAGGACGAAGGTGGTCTGGGAACCGTAGCCGGTGTCGTCGCCGACGTCGGTCATGGTGGTCCAGGGCCCGGTGATGCTCGAAGCGGTGGCGTAGCGCTGCTGGTTGGGCTTCCAGCCGCTGTTGCCGGAGGTGAGCATGAAGTAGACGCCGTTGCGTTTGAACAGGGCGGGTGCTTCGCGGAAGGTGCCGGGCCAGGGGTTGGCGGCGAGGCTGTCGTAGGCGGCGTAGTCGGCGGAGAGCTTCCAGATCTGCAGGTCGGCATTGCCGGCGGCGGAGGTGATCTGGTAGGCGGTGCCGTCGTCGTCCTTGAACAGGGTCATGTCGCGGGACGTGGTGCCGGACGGGGGCCGGAAGCTGCCCTTGTAGGTGTAGGCGCCGTCGACGGTGTCTGAGACGGCGACGGCGGCGCGGGCCTGGGTGTAGTCGGCGCCGTTCTCCTTGTGCATCCACATCACGAACTTGCCGGTGGTGGAGTTGTAGACGACCTTGGGCCGCTCGATGTTGGCGACCGCCAGCTCCGGGGCGCTGGCCTGGGTCAGGACGTTGCGTCTGAACTCCCAGGTCTTCAGGTCGGTGGAGCGGTAGACGGAGACGGCCTTGAAGGTGTTGTCGGCGTTGCGGTTCTCGCCGAACCAGTAGTAGTACGCGCCGACGTTGATCACCCCGCCGCCGTGGGCGTGCACCACGGCGCCGGTGGTGTCGGTGAACTGCGTCGCGTTGGTCACGGTGACCGAGGCGGCCTGGGCGGGGGAGCCGGTGACGAGCAGTGCGGACAGGCTCAGGAAGGCGGCCAGTCCACAGGTGAGGGCGCGTCGAAACATCAGTACCCACCTCGACGAGGTTTGTGAATTGTTTGGTTGTGTGCGGCTCCGATCGAGGACGGTAGGCGGGAAGTGGGACTTCGTCAACGCCTTGACGCCGATTGAACATCCGATGTCTTTGGAGGTGCATGCAGCCTGTCTCGCTCAACTCCTGCGAACTTCTAAGATTTCGCCGGGACTCTAGACACGGGGCATGTTGTTGATTGTTAATACATCCGATGTCATCTCGGTGAAACACACGCCTTCGTGCGGCTCCCCTGTGTCTCGCCGTCCGTTGGGCGACTCATCCGATCTGTTCGGCCCGGATGCTGAGCCGCAGCACCTGTGTGCTGTCCTGTGGACAGTCAGGAGAAGACTTTGTCTCACCCGCTCACTCGCCGGCGAGTGCTTGTCGGCATGGCCGCCATGACCGTGGCGGCGGCCGTCACGCCCGCTCTGGCGACGGCGGCGCACGCCGCTTCGTCCCCCCAGCCGCTTCCCCTCCCCCCGCTGCGCATCCCCAAGGCGGACATGGGTCTTGAGCAGCAGCCGGACTCCAAGGTCCAGTGGCTGCACGACGCCAAGCTGGGCATGTTCATCCACTGGGGTGTCTACTCGGGCCCGGCCAAGGGCGAGTGGTACATGCACAACGCCCCCGTCACACCGGACAACTACAAGAAGTACGTCACCGACGCCACGAGCGAGCAGTTCACCGCAGACGCCTACAAGCCCGCCGACTGGGCCCAGCTGGCGAAGGACTTCGGGGCCAAGTACACGGTATTGACCACCCGTCACCACGACGGCTTCGCCCTGTGGCCGCTCAACCACCCGAACAGCTGGAACTCCGGCCAGGCACCGCTCAGCCGCGACTTCGTGAAGGACTACGTGACGGCCGTCAGAGCGGCCGGGCTGAAGGTCGGGCTCTACTACTCGCCGATCAACTGGCGCTACCCCGGCTACTACGACGTCTACGGCACCAACTGCGCGACAAACCCCTGGGGTTACACCACCGATTCCGCGCACAAGGAGAACGCGCGGATCATGAAGACCGAGGTGTACCAGTCCATCAAGGAACTCGTCACCCAGTACGGCACCATCGACGACCTGTGGTGGGACGGCGGGTGGATCGCGGAGCAGGGCAGCGACGCCGACGGCGCGTTCTTCTGGGAGCCGGGCCAGTACCGGGACACGGCCAACCAGTGGCCGGTGGACTCCACCTACGGCGAGACCGACAGCAGCGGCAAGCCGCTGGGGCTGATGGGCATGGTGCGCAAGCACCAGCCCGACATCATCGCCACCTCACGATCCGGCTGGATCGGCGACTACACCAGCGAGGAGGGCGGGTCTGTGCCCACCGGCGCGATCCGCACCGGCAAGGTCGCCGAGAAGGTCTTCACCGTCGGCAGCACCTGGGGCTACAACTCCGACGGCAGGGTGATGAGCTACGGCACGGCCATGAACATCCTGGTCAACTCCTGGGTGCGCGACATCACCGTGATGGTCAACGTGGGGCCGGACCGGCACGGGACCGTGCCCTCGGCCCAGGCGAGCCTGCTGCGCCAGATCGGAACGTTCATGACGGCCTGCGGGCAGGCCGTCTACGGCACCCGGGGCGGCCCGTGGAACCCCGTCGACGGCCAGTACGGGTTCACGTACCAGGACAACACCTTCTACATCCACCTGCTGCCCGGCTACGGCGGCACCTCCTTCACCACCCCGCCGATCGGGGACGCCCAGGTCACCCGGGTCTTCGACGTACGCTCCGGCGCCAACCTGTCGTACTCGGTCGGCAGCGACGGCCGGGTCACCGTCTCGGGCATCGACCGCACCACCCATCCCCAGGACAGCGTCGTCGGCGTCACACTGGACCGCTCCGTGCAGCCCGCCGACATCGCCGCCGGCAAGACCGCCACCGCCAGCAGCGAGGAGACCTCCAAGGGCAACACCGCGGCGAAGGCCGTGGACGGCTCCTCCGCCACCCGCTGGTGCGCGAGCAGCGGCAGCACCGGCCAGTGGCTCAAGGTGGACCTGGGATCCACACGGTCCCTCACCGGCACCCGCATCGCCTGGGAGTCCGACGCCACCAACTACCGCTACAAGATCGAGGGTTCCACCGACAACAGCACCTGGACGACCCTCGCCGATCTGACCGCCACCACCAGCACCAGCCAGGTACAGGTCTCCGTCTTCCGGGCCCAGGCCCGCTATGTACGGGTGACGGTCACCGGGCTCCCCTCCGGAACCTGGGCGTCCATCCGCAACCTGGAGCTCTACGACCGGCCCTTCACCGCCGATCTGGGCACCTTCCGGCTGGTGAACCGCAAGAGCGGCAAGGTGATGGACGTCAGCGGCGCCTCGTCCGCCGACGGTGCCTCCATCATCCAGTGGCCCTGGACCGGCGGCACGAACCAGCAGTGGAAGCTGCTGCCGAACGCCGACGGCTCCTACCGGCTGTCCAACGTCCGCAGCGGCAAGGTCCTGGACAGCCCGGGGAGTTCCACCCAGGGTGCGTCCCTAGACCAGTGGAGCGACGACGGCGGCGACAACCAGTGGTGGAAGCTGGTGCCCTCCCAGACCAGCGGCTACTACCAGCTCGTCAACGTCCGCAACGGATGGTGCGCCGACGTCAAGGACGCCTCCGCCGCAGATGGCGCTTCGATCATCCAGTGGCCCGCCACCGGCGGCTCCAACCAGGACTGGCAGATCCTCGCGCTGTGACGACGCCGGGCGGGGGTCGCGCCGCGTGACGGCGCGGCCCCCGCGACTTCTTCTGCTCTCCCCTGAAAACGCAACTGGAATCAGCACCATGGGCCTGCCCGACATGCCGCTCGACCGCAGCCGGTTCCTGACCGCCGCCGCACTGACGGCCGGGGCTGTCACGCCCTCTCAGGCGAGAGTCCACTCGACCATGTCCGTGTACGTGGAGCCGTTGATGGTGGCGCTCACCGCGACGGTGTTCCGCCCCGGAGTCAGTTTGACGTTGGACCATCCGAAGGCACGGTCGCCACTGCTCACGACTCCCAGTTGGCCTTGTAGTAGTAAAAGGCGTCCTTGCGGACCTGCCGGTCGCGGGTGACCAGGCCCTTGTCGTTGATTCCGGGAGCTGGCCTCCTTCGTTGCGGCCGTCGGAGTCGAAGTCGAACATGGCCCAGGCGAACGTGCCCCAGATGTACGGACGGCTGGCGAGTTGCTTCCAGGCGGCCTTCTGGTCGCGCTGGTAGTGCGCCATCCGGATGGCGGTGGCTCCGAGCTCCCGGATGAGATCGAAGTCCCGTATGTGGTCGGCGGACCATGCCGTGCCGCTCGCCGGGCAGCGTGGCCCGGACGAACAACGCCGCGCGGGGTGCGAAGAGCAGCGGCCGCCGATTCTCACCGTCCCTCACAGCTCCGCCCCTGAGCAATCACCCGCCTCCTCTGTCGGGCTTGCCCTCGTCAGGACGGCTTCGAAGGCGCCCGGCTTGACGTGCGGATGGAGTGAGCACGCCTCCTCACACCAGGAGTGAGGCTGCCGCGGTGAGGGCCACGAGGAGGAGCAGAACAGGGCCGAGCGGCACACCGTGGTTCCGCAGTGAACTCCGCTCGGTGGGGCGCAGTTCCCGGTGGGCGTGCAGGGCCGTGACCTCCTCCACCATGCGGACGTACGACGGACGCAGCCGCAGACGTCGCTCGAGCCGCGGCTCACCCAGGCCCGTCAGGTACCACGTGCTGCCGTCCGACAAGCGCATCTCCACGCTGCCCTCCCCGGTGTACTGGGCTGCCCGCAGCCGTTCCCAGGGGACGTGCCGTACCGTCCAGGCCCCGGCCAGCCACAGGCCGGTGCTGTCCGCGGTGACACGCCAGTTGAGGAGGATGGCCCCCAGGTTGATCCAGAACAGCAGCCCGATCAGCGGGATCAGCTCCCAGCCGAAGCCGTCGGCCACGAGGGAATGCGTGAAGTAGGAGATGCTCGCTGCCACGCCCGCGGTGATGGCAAGTCCTGCCGTTCGGGCCACCGGCCCCGGTCCCCAGCGCAGCGGGCGGTCGGTGGGCGTGAGGGTGGCGGCGATGCGGTCCGTCCGGCCTGGGTCGTGCGGCTCGGCGGTCTCGGAGCGTGCTTCCGTGACGGCCAGGGCGTCCAGGCGCGGTTCCTTGCCGGTTCGAGGGAGCCGGACCGGGCCGGCCGTGCGGACCACGTACTGATGCCCGTCCCGGTCTGTAGTGACGAGGACCAGTTCACCGCCGTCGCACGGGGCGCCGAGCATGACCGCCTCGTGCAATCGTGTGTCGACGACGGGGAATTCGTCCTCATCCCCGTCGTCTGTGATGCGGGGCGCGGGCTCGACGCCGTCCGGGAGCGTCGCTGTGAGCAGGCAGACGAAGAGCGGCGTGCGGCCCGAGCCGTCGTCGGCCGCGTAGACCCAGGTCCGGCCTTCCTGATCGGTGCGTTCCAGCACGCGCAGGGCCGGCACCGGTGAGCGACGCAGAGCCGCGGCACGGCGGCGGGCCAGGACGCCGACGGTGAGCAGGGACAGTCCGGGCAGTCCCGCGGCCAGGACCAGCAGCTGCCAGCCGAAGGCGTCGTACGGCTCGGCCACCAAGCGCCGCCACGAACCGTCCTCCAGCACGGTCACCGTGCTGCCGACGCCGTAGTCCTCCGGGTAGAACGCGTCGACCGTGATACGTCGTGCGTCGTCGGTCCGCAGCCGTACGGACTCCTCGCCCTGACTGATCACTTCTGCTGCGGTGCCCACGGCACGGGCCGCATGCCGCTCGTCCGCGCGGATGCCTCTCAGCCCCATGAGGACCGCACCGGCGGCCACGGCGCACAAGAGCAACCCGGCGGCGAGCGGGACCGTCCCTCGCGTGAGAGGACCGATGGCCCCCGGCAGTGGGTGCCGCACTCCTGCGGCCCGCTCCGCGATGTGCCACTGCCTCGAGCGGGCCGCCAGTCGCTCGCGGGCCCCGGCCCAGCCGAAGGCGAGAGCCGCGATCACGGCGACGTTCGCTGCTTGGGACATCGAGCCGGCGCCCGGTAGCTCGCCCCATGCCACGATTGCCCCCAGGGCGGGAGCGGCGATCAGCGTGACTTCCGGCAGCCGGGCGAGCCAGTACAGCAGGCCCACGGCCAGCCCCATCTGCACCATGCCGCCCCAGTCCGGGCCACACGGCGCCACATCACTGCACGGCGGCTCCGGCTCCACCGCGATGGCCCACACGACGGTGACCAGCAGCGCCAACACGCCCCACCTCGGCCGCGCCCAGTTCGCGGGCCGGGCCTGCAGCCACTGGGCGGCGTCGGCGGACGACCAGGCGGGCGTACCCGCCGGAACGGATCCCGACGGTATCGGGACGGGAGTTTCGGACACGCGAGGATTATGCGCCACCGACCACACGCCACTATGGCCTGGGTGTGCTGCATCAAACGCGCTGGTCACCTAGTCATGTTGCCCGGTACTGCCCATCATGAGGGCATGCCAAGTGCCCAGCAGAGATCAACAACCGGCAAGAGACGTCTCTCCCTTGCTGCCGCTTCGATTTGTCTCTTCGTAATGGGGAGCGTTGACGTGGGGTTGTACGTGGCCGAGTTGATCTCGGATGGGGAGCGCTACTTCCAAATGCTTGAGGCCGGTTGTGGACTACTGATCGCAAGTTGGATCACGGGAGCCGTCCACCTCCATCGAGAGAGGACTGCACGGTAGGCAGAACTGGTAGAGGCGAAAGGCTCTGGGGCGGCTGCACTTTTGCGGCAGGCGTGGCGGCTGCTGGTGCGCTGCTGTCGAGAACGTGCCCGCCTCCGCAGCGAAAAGGGCATCCGCCGCATTACCAACCCGGCAAACCCGTGCGATCACAGCATCGGCGCACGGAGCCCGAGAGCGAAACCGTCAAGCGGCAACGCGGCCGCGGCGACCAGCAGTGTCAGCCTTCGATGTTGTTGTTGCGACCCCAGTCGACGGGGCCGCCCTGAACGACATCCGCCGGGCGGCGCCCTTCGTGCACCTGACCGGCCGGTTCGAGGTCCCCGACGACGATCCCGCGCGCCTGACGGAATCCGAGTGGCAGAGCATGCGCCAGGAGGCGGGCGAACTGGAGTACACCTGGCAGGAGACGTACCAGGCCCTGATCGAGGCGGCGCACGCCGAGCCGGCCCTGCGCGCCCTTTACCCGTTCACGAGCCACTGGGCGCTGCGCTTCTCGACCACCACCCGCCCGCGCCTGACCGTCGTTGGACCGTGCCTGACCGCGAACAGCGATGGCACGTACGGGGTGGGTACGGGCATCATCAGCCAAGATCTCGGCCGGTTCGCCACAGCGCAGGAGGCCGTGGCACTGGCTGTGGCCCAACTGCCGTCCGGCCTCGGCCCGGTCGCGCTTGGCTGATGACCCCGCCCGGCACCGACAGTAGTGTCGCCGTGCCGATCACCGGCCGCACGTGAAGGCTGGATCCAGACCATCCGACACCGCGCCAGGTAATCGCTCCTCACGAGTTGGTGCGTGTTTCTGATGTCAGCGCCTCCCCTGCCGAGCGAGTGCAAACGAACCTTGGGCGATTAGAGTCTGATGCGACGCGACGAAGGGGAGGGCCATGGCCCAGGTCAACATCAGTCTCGATGCCGAGTTGGTCGTGGAGGTGATGGTCCTGGCCGGTGTCGGATCGCCTCAGGACGCCATCGAGGTGGTTGTGCGCGACTACATTGCCCGCAGTCATCGCACAGAGGCACGTGTCGAGCTCAGGGACCAGAATCTGCGTGAGGTTGAGGTGAAGCCGCAGGAACCACAGGGCTGATTCGGCGCGACCCTTCTTCCAGGACCGTGATGTGGTGGGCGTCCGGCGAACCCTCGGCCGGGCGGAGATGTCCCTGATCGAGGTCCAGCGGAGCGTGGACACCCTCCGCGTCGCCGACGGCGACGCGGAGGAAAGAGGAGGAGCAAGGAGGGCGGTAAGCCCTCGGCCGGCGTCGGTTTCCTGGGCCAGCTGAGGGTGGTGCCTTTCCGTGCGAGGCGCCTGGTCATGAGGGTGATGGCGGCCCAGGTGTCAGGGTCGCGGAGTGCTGGATGCGCCGTTCGTGGTCCCGCGCGTGGCGGCGGGTGTACGTCGTCGGGGCGAGCGACCTCTCGACGACCCAACGGGGCGCGGTGTTGGTGACGTACCGTCAGTCCGCCAGCTTGTTCGGCGAACCTGACCTTCGAACAGACCGGGTTCTCGCAGTGCAAGGGGCGCACGCTCAGCTACCTGGCTGGACCCCGCGGAGTGACGGTTGAATACACGAGCCCACCAGTAGCCCCGTGATCCGAAGGACTTGGATCCACGACCCGACGGAGCTTGGGCGACGTGACGGCTACAGGCCGGCCCGGGTCAGCAGCCACTCCATGTGCTCGACGGGGAGGAAGGGCGAGGCACCGGCGGCCTCCGCGACGCGTTCCGAGGAGTCGGCGAGGAGTCGGAACAGGGATGGGAGCGGGAGATTGCGGTGGGGCGCGATCGCGCGGCGTACGCGGTCTTCGGGGTCGGAGGCCAGCTTCTCGGCGAGTTCCGACGGCAGATTCGGATCGCGGGGGGCGAAGGAGCGGAGCCGGGGCTCAGGATCGGTGGCGAAGCGGCGCAGGGTCTCTGTGGGGAACGTCAACATCTCCGCCTCGTCCCACCAGAACGTGAACTTGTCCCGTCGGCGGTAGCGGCGCTCGATACTCTCGGCGGTCGCGGGATCAACCAGGTGCGGGGCGGTACGCGCCATGGTGAGGCGGACGATCTCCTCCTCGTCGTCGAGCAGTCGGGCCACCGCGTTGACGGGAAGGGCGCTGCTGGCGGCCGCTGAGACTCGGAAGCTGACGTAGGGCGAGTCGATGTGTGGCAGCGGATCGGCCGTAACCCATTGCAGGCTCAGGATCCGCAGCTCCGTGCGTGCGGCGACGTCTTGATACCACTGCAGGACTGTTTCGTCGTCGGCGTCGGGGCTCGGGTCGGCCATCGAACGCGAAAGCTCGTGGACCGAGGTGTGGATCTGTGCCCGCACGTGCTCCGGCGTGTCCGGTCGGGCGAAGACCTTCACCCGGACGCTCAAGGCCGGATCGACGGCAAGGACTTCGCGGACCGACGGGGGCAAGTCGGGATGCCGGGCCAGCTCAGCGCGCACCTCGCTGTCAGGATCCTCGGCGAGTTGCTGGAGAGTGTCCGCGTCGAGAACGGCGTGAATGACCGCGCCCGCCCGAGTCACAGGGTCCGCCAACAGCGCCGGCAGTAGGTCCGCGGGCGGTATCGGATGCGGCCGATGCGCGAAGTAGGTCGAACAGGCCGCGGCGCGGACCTTGGCCTCGGGATCGGTCAGCAGGATTCTCCGGACCGCTTCCGGCGCTTGTGTCCAGTGCTTCGCCAGCGCGGCGCGGATCGCGGGGTCGGAGTCGGCGGCGAGGCGGGCCCGGAGGTCGGGCGGCGTGTGATGACCCTGGGCCAGGTACTCGCGGACCTGTGGGTCGGGATCATCGATGAGCTGCTCCAGCATCTCCCTCGGTGCGGTCGCGGCGCGGATGACGAGCGCCGACCGAACCGCCTTGTCCTGATGGGCGGCCAGACGGATGCGGAACCGGTCCGGCAGCCGGTCGTTGAGCGCCAGGCTGTGCAGGAGCCAGTGGTCGTCGATCGCGATGATCTCGGCAACCATGTCCTCGGTAAGGTCCGGACGCCCCGCCACCTTCCCCCCACCCCGCCGCCATGCGAACAGTCGCCGGACCATAGGAGCCGGCAAGGCGGAATTCATCGCCAACCCGTTCATCACCTTGTCGAGGTGGACCGGAGTCAGGGCGTCAGCGTCCATGCGGCCAGGATGCCAGGGGGAGGTCGTAATCCGCCTCCGCGCGCGTGTACGCGACCAGGATCCCCCCCCGTACTAGATGCCCCGCAGAGTGGTCACCCTTTGAGGGGGATCGGTCAAGCCGGCCTCCATCCAGAGACGCGATCAGAGTGCTGCGCGGCTGGTGGTGCTGTGTGCCGCATGCGCCGTCCAGGACGTTGTGGCGTCAACTTCGTCGATGCTGCGGACCGGTCCGTTACCGTGATTGCACGACCGGCTTGCGTGCCGGCCGGATCGGGCGCTCGCGTGCAACGCGAGGACGGTCGGCAGCAGTTCCGGCCGCTGGCATCGGGGGGCAGGCACGTGCACATGGGCGACGAATTCTTCGTCCCGCGTGGCGAGTTCTACCGGCTCATGGAGATCCTCTCTGAGCCGGCGTCACGGGGCGTGCTGCTTTTGGGCAGTCCGGGGATGGGCAAGAGCACACTGCTGCGCGCGGCCCAGGCCGTACTGCAACGGCGGGACCGCACCGTCTTCTTTGTGAGTCTGGCGAATCAGGTTGATCCACGCGAGCTGGGCACGCGCCTCCTGGAGGAGGTCACAGCCTCGGGATTGGACATAAGCCCGACACTCATGCGCACCCTCAGCACCTCCGCGGGCAGAGCGTCACTGAGGGAGACGGCAGGAATTCTACGGGAGTTGGAGGGGCGGATGAGTTCGCCGGTTCTCCTCCTGGACGCCCTGGACGAGGCCGCCCGCCCCTCCCGTCTCAGTGCCGCGGTTGAGGAGCTTGCCCTGGCCCTGGACGGCTGGAAGCTCGTCGTGGCCACTCGCCCCTTGCCCGATCTGTCATTCAGCCGCTTCGCACGACTGGAAGTGCTTCAACTCGGCCACCTCACGCAGGCGGAAGCAGCCGACCTGATCCGCCAGGAGCTGCCCGAACTGGAGCCGGGGATGATGGCACGCCTGACTGAGCTTGCCGACGGCAATCCCCTGATGCTTCGAGCGCTGGTCAATGTTGCCCGGCAGCGCTCCCTTCCCGAGGGCGGCTCCCTCACACTGCGGACGGTGCTCCAGTGGATGGCCGACCGCGCGAGAGCGGCCCACCCGCGGCCAGAGGTCCTGACCGAACTCCTCGAAGAGATCGCGTTGGCCGGTGGGAGGGAGCAGATCCGCACCCTCGCAGCCAGGTCCGGCATGGGGGAGCAGGAGGTACTCACAGAGCTGCACATCCTGCAGACCAACGGGCTGGTCGTCGTCGACCACGCGGCACGTACTGCGCAGCTCTTTCACAGAAGCCTCGTGGACAGCATCCTGTCTCAGTACCTGCGAGGGCGCCCTTTCAGCCTCGCCGACCTCCAGTTCGGTGCAGAGGAGGCGGAGAGGGACGACCTGCTGACCGCGACCTTCGTCCGGCGCCACGACATCGGACGCATTCTCGGACAACGCCGCTCCCTCGTTGTCGGAGACCGCGGGGCGGGCAAGAGTGCCATCTTCCGCACCCTGGCCACCGCTTCGCCTGCCGGCGCAGGCCACGCCAGCGCCACCATCTGCCCCGTTGCCAATACCGGGGACCTCCTGCAGCGCATCGTTGCCCCGGACGCATGGACGAACGCCAACGCCCTTCGGGCTGCGTGGCTTGTGGTCATTGCAGCTTTCGTCGCCTCCGAGCTTCCCCCCTCGGCCCCGAAGGAACTTCGCCTCAGCGGCGCCAACCTCCGAACAGCCCTGGACCTTCCGACCGAACCGGTGGGCCGCCTGCGACGCGTCCTGCGGGCGTGCTTGCGCCCCTTCGGCGGTACCACGTTGAAGTTCACCGTTGGACCCGTCGGGCTCGAGGCCCAGCTTCCCGCAGGCACCAGCAGACCAGGCGGCGCGTCTGTCGACGTCGAGTCGTTCCTGAAGGAGGCCGACGACCTTTTTCTCCGAGAGTCCGACCGGCGCGTGATGGTGATGTTCGACCGCATCGACGAGACGTTCAAATACGACAGAGCGAAACAACAAGCCGTGGTCCAAGCCCTGCTCCAGGCCGAGAGCCGCGTGTCACAGTTCGAAAGCGTAGGGCTGCTGGTCCTCCTTCGCACCGACCTGTTCGAGCTGTACGACATCCAGGAGAAGAACAAACTGGTATCCAGAACGCTGACGCTCGAGTGGTCCGACGAGGACTGGCTTCAGGTCCTCGTCCGACGGGTTCTCGCCAACACCCCGCTCCAACTGCTCGCCACCCGCGTGCGCGGCGCGGACGGCACTGCCGACACACGCGACGCGCTCCAGGTCGTCTTTCCGCCGGAGATCGAGGGCCAACCCATCGATCAGTGGCTCCTCGAGTGTCTGCGCAATGGAAACGGCGATGTCTCCCCCCGGCACGCCGTGCTCCTGCTGCACCTGTCGCGTGACCTGTCAGAGGACGCCGAGGCACACGTATCCGGCTTCCCTCTGTTCTCCGCCGAGTCGGTGAGCAAGGCGATGACGAAGCTGTCGGACCTGAGCTTCAACGAGATTGTCAACGACTTCAAAGTGGCTCCCACATTCGTCCGCAACTGCCGGGCCGGCAAACGCGATCGCTTCGCCCTGCGCGACGTCCAGGGACTCTTCGACGAGGCGGACGGCACGATCGCCAACCAGGTCGGGCTCCTGGAACGGCTCGGTTTCCTCGAACGCGTCGTTCAGGAGGGCAGCTCCGGTCCTGAAGCGGTGTTCAGGATTCCGGATCTCTACACGCGGTGCTGGAGCTAGGCCTGAGACACCATCCGCTTTCGAAGTTGATCGTTGGTCGGGGCTGAGGGGCATGAACTCCGGCTGGCGGCGGGAGAGATGGGCGTGGTTCGTCCGTTCGTCTCGCCCTGGGCCCCGACTCACCCTTTCCGAGTCGACTGCGCTCATGTCCGAAGTCACCTGCGCGCCTCCGTGAATTGATTGAGTGCCGATCTCGGCGTGGCGTCGTTGTCGTCCTGCGGGCGGGGCTTCCAGGAGCTGCTCATGGTGCTCAACGACTCCGCCTCCGGGGTGGCGCCCGTTTCGCAGGAGCGATGTCCAGCTCAGGCGGTGGGGGTAGTCGCTGTCCGGGCTGTGCGGCGCTCTGAATTTCGTACGCCTGCCCGATGGGGGATCACCTAGGGTGTGCGGCATGACGCTGCAGCTTGTTCAGGTGAACTTCAAGGCCCGGGACGACTCGGCGCTCGGCCGGTTCTGGGCGGAGGCGCTCGGCTGGGGTGTTTCCAGCGAAGGGCCCGGCGTGACCAACCTGGAACCCGTGGGCTTCGACTGGCCGGACCCGTCCGCCGTCTGTATCGATCTCGTCCGCGTCCCGGACCCGGAGACGGTGAAGTACCGCGTGCACATCGAGCTCGCCACCACCTCCGACGCCCATCAGGCGGAGTTGGTCGCACGTCTGAAGGAGCTCGGGGCGACGCCCGCCGATGTGGGCCAGGGCGATGTGCCGTGGACGGTGATGGCCGACCCGGAAGGCAACATGTTCAGCGTCCTGGAGCCGCGGGAGCTCTACCGGGACACCGGGCCGATAGCCGCCGTGGTCGTCGCCTGCGCCGATCCACGGGCCATGGTCCGGTTCTGGGGCGAGGCGATCGACTGGAGTGTCCACGAATTGACCGACGAGCGCGCCCTGCTGCGCTCCGTCAAGGGTGTCGGGCCGTATCTGGAGTTCCGCCGCACGCCCGACGACGAGGTCGTGTGGAACCGTGTCCATCTCGACGTGATGGCCGACCTTGTCGGGGATCAGGCGAGGGAGGTCGCCCGGCTCGAAGGCCTCGGCGCGGTACGGGCCGACGTGGGTCAGGGTGACGACGTCTCCTGGGTCGTCCTGGCCGACCCGGCGGGCAACGAGTTCTGCGTCCTCGGCCGGGGCTGACGCGGAGCTTCGTCCGCGCCCTCATGGCGGTGCGGCAGTGCGTGGCGCCAGATGCCCGCTTCTTCTCCCTGCCGGTCGATGGCGGAGGTGAGCATGTTCGGGCCGGACAGTCTCACCGATTCGTTCGCGGTCCTCGCTCCGCCTGCGGCAGCAGCAGCTGTTGACTGTCACGGAATTCGGCTCCGTCGGGGATCTTGTGTTGACATACGTCCGGATCGGGCCTGCACGGCCCCGGTGGTGAGTGTGGGACCTGGGCCGTTGGCTTGATAGGTTCGCGAGCCTTGATCGTTGCCGAGCCTGCTGATTGGTTGGTCGGCATGATTGAACTCGGACCCGTCGCCTGGCCGCCTGCCCCGATCAAGACCGAGCGGCTCGTGCTCCGTGAGCCCGAGGCCCGGGACCGTGCGGCGTTCATCGAGCTGCACGCCTCGCCGGAGGTGCACACCTATCTGGGCGGCCCCAGGCCGCGTGACGAGCTTGAGCGCGAGATGCCCGGGGTGCCCGGGCGGTGGCCCGGGAGTTTCGTCGTCGATCTCGATGGGGCGATGATCGGCCAGATCCTGCTCAGGAGAGCAACGGAGCACCGTCGCCCGGCTGCCGTGGGGAAGGCCGATCTGGGCTACCTCTTCCTGCCGCGGGCGTGGGGATTCGGGTACGCCACCGAGGCGTGCGCGGCGGCACTCGACTGGTTCGACGGCGTCCTTCCCGGCGAGCCGGTGGTGCTCACCACCCAGACCGCCAACGTCGGCTCGATGCGCCTCGCGGCAAAGCTGGGGTTTACCGAGGTAGAGCGGTTCCAAGCCTGGGACGCCGAGCAGTGGCTCGGCTTGCGATCCCCGGTCACGCCGTCCGCTTGAGTTCGGGCTCGACGGCGGAGCCCCAACGCGACAGGCACTGCTGGGACCGAGCCCGACGCGATCGAGCAACGGGCCTGACGCTCGCACTGACCTTCCTTCAGTGTCGGACTTGCGACGATGCGTCGGTATGCGGTGCTTCTGTTGGCTCGCGCAACTGGCTGCCGTTCCGGCTGGTTGTGTTCCTGGACTGGGCGTGTGAGGCAGGGCTGCTGCGCTACGCCGGCCCCGCATGCCAATTCCGCCATCGCGAACCTCGGCATTGGCTCACACAGCGCCCCCGCCCCTGAACTGCACACTCAAGTTCTGAACAACTCACCCAGATCCGTTGCCTCATTGTCAGTGGTCAGTTGGGCTGCCCCGCTTGTGGCCGCCTCAGCTCCCCACCGGCGGCCGCTTCGTCTACGTAGCGTGAGATTATCCTCGCTGGTGCTCGCCCCACCACGGCAGGAGCAGGGGGAGGTCGCTGAGCCCGCGAGGAGGCCGCTTCGGCATCGGCAGCCGTCCGGCGCCTCGCCACTACTGAGTGTGACTACCAGGTGTGGAATCGAGCTGGCCGTACGGGGGAGTCTTTACTGGCCGCCGACACCTAATCATCACCATGACGCTTCCGCGAACGGATCGACCTGACCTCTGTCACGAACGCGGGTCATGTCCCGCGGGGCGGTGTATCGACGGCCACTCGGTGATCTCGTTCTGAGGCTTGAAGCGGAAGCGGCTCAACCAGTTCATCTCGGCGGCAGTCGGGCCCGATGGCGGACCTGTAGTCCCCGGTCGGCGGGCCAATTGTCGCGGCGACCCATGCCATGCACAATGCACGGACCGCCTTGCCTCGTGCGCGGTGGCGGTTCCTGAGGAGGATGCGCCATGGTCGCCGTCTGGTGGTTGCCGTTGGCGGCGCTGGCTGGTGCGGGTGCCGCCGCCCTGCTGACGTTCATACGGATGCGCCGGCTCGCCGCGGCCCGGGTCGCGGAGCTGGCGCAGCTGGAGCACCTGGTGGAGCGCCGGGCGGAGCAGGTGACCGCGCTCAGTCATGAGTTGCGTACGCCGCTCAGCATGATCAAGGGGGCGGTGGATCTGCTTCGGGAAGGGAACCCGGGCCCGCTGACAGCGGCGCAGGAGCGGTTGCTGCTGGTCGCCGACCATCAGTCCACGCAGGTCATCGGCCTGTGCGAGAGCCTGCTGATCCAGGCGAAGATCGAAGCGGGCCTGTTCACACCTCGTATGGAGAAGGTGGACGTGTCGGTGGTGGCGCGAGAGGTCGTGACGGCGATGCGGCCGTTGTGCGCTCAGCGCGGGCAACGGGTCAGCCTGGACGTGCCGCAGGTGATGCCACGGATCTCGGCGGACCCGATGCTGCTGACCCAGGCACTGACGAACCTGCTGTCGAACGCGAGCCGGTTCACCACCACGGGGGGCAGCATCGACGTGCGGGTCGCGCTCATAGACACCGGCGTCGCGGTGTACGTCACCGATGACGGCGCCGGCATGACGCGGGCCGAGCGGCACCGGCTGTTCCACCGCTTCGCCACCGGGCGGCCCCTGGCCGACGGGACCGGCCTCGGTCTCGTGATCACGAAGACCGTTGTGGAGCTGCACGGAGGCGAGATCATGGTGCACACCGCGTCGACCCGCGGGACGACCTTCCTGCTGACCCTGCCCGACGCGTCATGACGGCGGAGGCACAGACGACGGCGGGTCCGACCGCGCTGGTGGTCGACGACGAGCCGCAGATGACGATCATCATCGAGTTCGCCCTTCAGACGCAGGGCTTCACGGTGCTCACCGCACACGACGGCGCCACGGCACTGAATCTCCTGCGGACCCGCACCGTCGACCTGGTGGTGCTGGACGTGATGATGCCGGCGATGGACGGACTCACGCTGTGCGAGCGGATCCGGGCCCGGTCGGACGTGCCGGTCATGTTGCTCACCGCGCTGTCCCAGCACGACGACGTCATCGCCGGCCTGGAGCACGGCGCCGACGACTATGTGACCAAGCCGTTCCACCCGCGCGAGGTGGCACTGCGCGCCCAGGCACTGGTACGCCGCCACCGCCGGGGTGCTGGCGCGTCGGTTCGCGTCGGACGGCTGGTGATCGACCCGGTGGCGCAGTCGGCGACCCTGGGGCGGCACCGGCTGGACCTGCCGTTCACGGAGTTCAAACTGCTGACCCATCTGGCCTCCCGCCGGGGTGTGCCGCAGTCCTGGCAGGACCTGCTGCGGGAGGTGTGGGGCACCGCGGACCTGCTGGGCGGACGGGACGTGGTCAAGTCCACGGTGTACCGGCTGCGTTCGAGGCTGGCGGGGGTGCCGGGCGGCTCGGCGTACATCCGCACGTTGCGCGGGGTCGGCTACCTGATGCCGGATCTGCCGGTGGACGGCCGGGAGAACGATCCCGCCGACGAGCCGGACGGGACGCCGGCTGGGTGACGGCGCTGTCACCGGGGATCACTCCGCCGTCACCGGCAGCCCGTTCACGCGCTCCTAATCTGGCCGAAACATCGCTCGGCCGAGCCTGTTCCGGCTCGAATATGCGGAGGTCAACGTCGTGACAGTCGTGACAAAGGGAAGACGATCGCGCCGCAGCGCAACTCTGACGATGGCGCTGGCGGCTGTGGTCGTCGCGACTGCGAGCGGTTGTGCGCGTGAGACCGGTGACAGTACTGCCGCACAGGACGGCGGCGTGGTGCACGTCGCCTGCGGTGCGACCGAGGAGTGGTGCGCTGCCACCGCGGAGGAGTTCGCCAAGACCACCGGGGTGAAGGCCGACTTCGTCCGCCTCTCCAGCGGTGAGGCGTTGGCCCGCATCCAGGCCGGCAAGGGCAACGCCGAGTTCGACGTCTGGTACGGCGGGCCCTCCGACGGATACGCCGCCGCGGGCGAGAAGGGCCTGCTGGAGCCCTATGTGTCGCCGAACGCGAGCGCCATCCCCGCCAAGTACAAGGACGCCTCCGGCCTGTGGACGGGCGTCTACGTGGGCGTGCTGGGCTTCTGCAGCAACACCAAACTGCTGGCGGAGAAGGGTCTCGACGCCCCGGACTCCTGGGCCGACCTGCTCGACCCGAAGCTGAAGAAGGAGATCGGCATCGCGCATCCGTCCACGTCGGGCACCGCCTACACCGCCCTGTGGACCCAGGTGCAACTGGCCGACGGGGACGAGAACAAGGCACTGACGTACATGCGCAAGCTCCACCCGAACGTGCTGCAATACACCAAGTCCGGCTCGGCACCGGCGCAGATGACGGCGCGCGGCGAGGTCGCCGTGGGTGTCATCTTCTCCCACGACTGCGTGGCCACCAGGGAGGAGGGTTTCCCCGATCTCGCGGTGACCTTCCCGTCCGAGGGCACCGGCTACGAGACCGGCGGCGTCGCGCTGATCAAGGGTGCGAAGAACCCCGCGAGCGCCAAGAAGTTCGTCGACTGGGCGCTGACCCCCGAGGCGCAGGAGATCGGCCCCGGCGTGAAGGCGTACCAGGTCCCGACCAACGTGCACGCGAAGGTGTCGGACAAGAGCGTGGATCTGCACAGCCTCATCCTGGTCGACTACGACGCGGCCAAGGCCGGAGAGGCCAAGTCGGCGCTGACCAAGCGGTTTGACGAAGAAGTCGCGCAGGCGCCCAAGTCATGAACACGATGCTTTCCGACCGCGAGCCGTCCACCTCCACCGAGGTGACGGCTCCGCGGCGGCGCCGCCGGACCGACCTGGGTGTCCGGGTCCTGATCACCTCCGTCGCCCTGCTGGTGACGATCGGCGCGGTCGTGCCACTGGTCGCGGTACTCGCCACCGCCTTCGCGCCCGACGCGCTGCCCCGCTACGCGGAGTTCTTCACCTCGTGGGTCGACCTCGCCGTGCTGCGCAACACCCTGGTGCTCGGCGCTCTCGTCGGCCTCTGCGGTACGGCGCTCGGCTTCCTGTTCGCGTTCGTCCAGGCCAGGCTCGATGTGCCGGGGAAGAAGATCCTGCACGTCATCGCCCTGATACCGATCGTCAGCCCGCCCTTCGCGATCGCCACCGCCACGGTCGTGCTGTACGGCCGGCGCGGTGTCATCAGCAACGGCGTGTTCGGTGTGGAGTACGACATCTATGGCCTCGACGGGCTGGTGTTCGTCCTGTCCCTGTCGCTGTTCCCCGTGGCGTACCTGGGGCTGCTCGGCATGCTGCGAGGGCTGGACCCCGCCCTGGAGGAGGCGGCCATGAACTTGGGCGCCTCCCCGTGGCGGATCCTGCGGACGCTGATCCTGCCGCTCGTGGCGCCCGGCCTGGTCGCGCCGTTCCTGCTGCTGTTCGTGGAGGCGATCGCCGACCTGGCCAACCCCCTGGTACTCGGCGGCGACTACACCGTCCTCGCCAGCCGGGCCTATCTTGCGGTCACCGGCGAGTACGACATCACCGGCGCCGCGGTCTACTGCGTGATCCTGCTGGTGCCATCGCTGGCGATGTACTTCGGGCAGCGCCGGTGGATGAACCGGAAGGTGCGTACGACGATCACCGGCCGTCCGTCCGGCAGCGTCCATCTGATCACCGGCTGGGCACGGTGGCCGATCTACGGGCTGGCGCTGCTGGCCGCCGCGGTGATCCTGAGCCTCTACGGCACGGTGATAGTCGGCTCTGTGACCCGGGTATTCGGCGTCGACAACACGTTCACGCTCGACTACCTCAAGGAGGTCGTCGCCGGGGTGGGCGTCGAGGCGGTGCTGGACACGCTCAGGTTCGCCGCCATAGCCACACCCGTCGCGGGCCTCGTCGGCCTGGTCATCGCCTGGCTGGTCGTGCGGCACCTGGAGCGCACGGCCTGGCTGCTCGACCTCGGCGGCACGCTGGGCGTCGCCGTGCCCGGCACCGTGCTGGGCATCGGATTCGTGCTGGCGTACCGGCCGGACCGGTGGATCGGCCCGGTCCACGCGGTCCCCAGCCTGGTGGGAGGCAGCGCCATCGCCGGCGGTGCGGTCGCCATCGTCCTGGCGTACATCGTCCGCAGCATCCCGGCGGGCCAGCGCACCGCGGTGGGCGCGCTCACGCAGTTGCACCCGTACATCGAGCAGGCGTCCACGGACCTGGGGGCAAAACCGCTGCAGACCTTCCGCCGGGTGACGCTTCCACTGATCCGGCCGGCACTCCTCACCGGGCTGAGCTACAGCTTCGCCCGCAGCATGACCTCCGTCTCGACGATCGTCCTGCTGGTCACACCCGAGACGAAGATCATCACGTCCCAGGTCCTCAGTGCCGCCGGCACGGGCCGATACGGCGTCGCCTTCGCCTACTGCACCGTACTGACCGCACTGGTACTGACAGGCTTCGGACTCATCCGCGTCCTCGTCGGCACCGGCGCCGCTCTGCAGCGCACAACCACCTCCGAAAGGCAGAAGTCATGACCGTTGCAGCGCCCGAACTCACCGCCGCGCCAATGCGCGAGGCCGACAGTGGACACCTGCGGCTGGACGCCCTGACCAAGCGGTTCACCGGCCGCTCCGGCACCGTGACCGCCGTGGACAGCGTCTCGCTCGACGTCGAGCCCGGGGAGTTCATCACCCTGCTCGGCCCGTCCGGCTGCGGCAAGACCACCACCTTGCGCATGGTGGCCGGCTTCGAGGACTCCTCCAGCGGCAGCATCCGCCTCGACGGCAAGGCCATCGACGACATGCCTCCGCAGCGCAGGCCCATGGCGATGGTGTTCCAGAGCTATGCACTGTTCCCCCACATGACCGTTGCGGAGAACATCGCGTACGGGATGCGACTGCAGCGACGTACCCGCGACGACATCGCCACCAGCATGAGGATGGCTGTCACCAGCATGAACCTCGTCGGTCTGGAGGACCGCAGCCCGCATGAGCTGTCCGGCGGACAGCAGCAGCGAGTCGCCCTGGCCCGGGCCCTGGTGGTGCAGCCGAAGGTACTGCTGTTCGACGAGCCGCTGTCCAATCTGGACGCGAAGCTGCGTGACGCGATGCGGGCGGAGATCCGACGCATCCAGAGGATGTTCGGCATCACCAGTCTCTATGTCACCCACGACCAGGACGAGGCGATGAGCATGTCCGACCGGATCGTGGTGATGAACAAGGGAAAGGTGGAGCAGGCCGCCGCCCCGGGCGAGATCTACGCCCGGCCGGCCAGTGTGTTCGTCGCCGACTTCATCGGCCGGGCGAACTTCCTGGAGGCGGTGCCCGAGCATGTCGGCGACAGCAGAGCCACCGTGACCGTGCTGGGTCGCCGGCTCACCGTCGCCGCGCACCGCAAGGTGAAGGCCGACGCCACCGGTGCGTACCTGATGGTGCGACCGGAAACGGCCAGGCTGTCCGCCGTCACCGACGGCGGCACCGGTATCGGCGCGGTGCTGCGCTCCACCTTCCACGGCCCCACGATCGACTACGAGGTGGAGACGACGGGCGGCACCATCACGGTCACCGAACCGGGCATCGACCCGCGGGCGGCACTGGCCGAGGGAACCAACGTCGACGTCACCTTCGACCCGGACCGGGCGTACCTGCTGACCAGGGAATGACTTGATGCCGACGCGCTACGGCGCCACATGGGGCCTGCGCACGCCCGAAGCCACGGCGGGTACGTACCGGGTGCGACTCACGACGTCCCGCAGGAAGCACAACGCAGCGGGCCTGAGCCCTGAGCAGAACGGACGTCCTGACACCTCGAGGGCCATGTCCTGTGGTGCGACTGGGGGTGGTTTTGGCGAGTCCCCCGGGGATGGGGCGGGCCATCGACATGATCGGCGAGATCTGACCAAGGCTCTCGACGAAGGACCCACCCTGGACCCAGTTTGTTCTGCTGGAATCACTGGAATCACTGCGCTGATAGGCGCGGTGACGGCGCCGACGTGGTCCGGCGGAGGCCCTGATCGAGAAGGAGGCCACCGTGGTCATCGAGGCCATGCCGTCTCTCCAGCAGTCATCACTGCTCTCGCCGCCCACAGCTCAGCCGCTCTCTGGTGCAGTCTCGCCGCCGCGACACTTCTGTCCGCCTCCCTGGTCGCCCACTGACCCGCACACCGTCCTCTGGGTGGCCGGAAGTCTGCTTTGGGGCGAGCTTGCCCGTGGCCGGAGGCGCGGTCACACCGGCGGCATGGTGCGTTCGTGGGAGCGGGCCGTGCTGCGGGCGTGCTGCGGGCGGGCGTGCTGCGGGGCGTTCGCCATGGGATCGCTCGTGGCGACCGGGTTCACCCTGTTCACGGCATGGGTGCCGCTGACGCTGTGGGCGCACGGGCACCGGAACCCGATGGCCTTCTTCATAGCGTGCGGCGGGATGACCGTCTCCTGGTCGTCCCCGTGCCGGCGGGTGTGATGTATTTCGGGTGGCAGGACTCCGACCGGCAGGCTCTGCATGACCGCGGGATCGCGATGACCGGTGTCGCGACCAGGCCGTGGGAGTCGTCGACCCAGGACGGCACGGCTTCCGGGGGCGACGTACGGCTGCGGGACGGGACCACGCACAAGCTCCAGGGTGAGCAGTCGCCGTTAGGAACGCGGGTCGTCACGACGGTCGACGCGCGGCCCGTCGTGGCCGAGCGACTCGGCGATCGTCCAGCGGTTCCGCACTTCAGGTCATCAGCATCGCCTCGGTCATCTCCCGCGCCGGCAGCAGCGAATCACGTCGCGGGAAGCAGTCGGAAACGACACCTCGGCCATCAGCGCCCCGAACGCCGTCCTCCACGCGTGCTCGGTCGTCTTGGCCTCCACGACCACCTGAAAGTTGAGCGTCGTCCCCATATACCCGTGATCACGGTGGGCTTTCCCACGTTTCCAGTCACCCCGCTGACCTGCTCGGACGCCTCGGCGATCAAGACTTTCAGCTGCCGTGACTAGATACGATTAGAATGTTTGTCTAGGTATGTTCGATAAGGAGGCGATTGGTGCTGGTCAGTCATGGCATATCTCTCTGCCATCCCGGCACAGACCAAATCGCAAACTCGACACGATTGATGAGAAGTAATTGTCGGGCAAGGGAGCCCGCCGCCATCCCATGGTCCGACTGAGCCGGGATTTCACAATTAGCCCTCCCCGGGGGTGTACGGCAGGCGCTTCAGGCCCCAGCGCGAGGAAGTACCGATGAGGCTCAAAGCCGTCCTCTGCTCCATTGCTTCCGCTCTGTCCGCACTGCCGCTGCTCAGCGCCTGCAGCGGCGACTCCGGCACCACGGCAACGTCGAGCGGCGCGCCGCTGGTCGGCGTCGACTACCCGCGTTCCGACACCGACTTCTGGAAGTCGTACATCAAGTACACGCCGGAGTACGCCAAGCAGCTCGGCCTCTCGCTCAAGACCGCCCACTCGCAGAATGACGTCGCCAAGTTGACCTCCAACGCGCAGACGTTCATCCTCCAGGGCGTCAAGGGCATCGCAATGGCCCCGCAGAACACCTTTGCCATCGCGCCGGTCCTGGCGCAGCTGAAGGCGGCGAAGATCCCGGTGGTCACCATCGACACCCGCCCAGATATCGGCAAGGTCTACATGGTGGTCCGCGCCGACAACCGGGCCTACGGCGAGAAGGCCTGCAAGTACCTCGGCACCAAGCTGGGCGGCAAGGGCAAGGTCGTGATGCTTCAGGGCGACCTCGCATCGGTCAACGGCCGTGACCGCACCGAGGGGTTCAACGCATGCATGAAGGCGAACTACCCGGACATCAAGGTGTTCGGAGAGGCCACCAACTGGGATGGGGTCGTCGCCACGCAGAAGCTCCAGGCCGACCTGACCGCCCACCCGGACATCAAGGGCATCTACATGCAGGCCAGCTTCGCCCTGTCCGGCACGCTCCACGTACTCAAGCAACAAGGGCTGTTTGTCGGCCCGAAAGACAAGAAACACGTGTTTGTCGTTTCCAACGACGGAATCCCCAGAGAGCTCGAGAACATCGCCGACGGCAACATCGACGCCACCGTGTCCCAGCCAGTCGACCTCTACGCCAAATACGCCCTGTACTACCTGAGGGCCGCGATCGACGGGAAGACGTTCAAGCCCGGCAAGACCGACCACGAGAGCATTATCGTGCGGGTCCGCGACGGACTTCTGGAGGACCAACTCTCCGCCCCGCTCGTCACCGCCGACGGCGGCACCTACGGCGGCGTCCCCAGCCTCAAGAGCACCGACCCATCTCTGTGGGGCAACAGCCTCGCGGAAACCGAGCCGGACCGCTGAGGAAGGCGACCGGGAAACGTGACATTCAGCGTCAGGGTTTGCCTCACTCATCTGAAGGCCGACCGACTCCTGTTCATCCTGCCGACCGGGACCGCGAGCCGCGGCTCTTCCTCGCCTACCGCGTCCTGGCTGCGCGCGGTCACCGACCAGCCCGCCCGCCAGCGCCCCGGACAGGACCTCGCCACCGTCTGGGCAGTTCTGCTGCCGTGCATGGCCTGCTCTCTTTCGACGCGCCCGAGGCCCTCGCACAACTCGCCGCTGTCGCCGCCGAACCTTCCCTGCTTACGCCCTGGCCGGGCAGCGGTATCGACAGGGATCCGCGCCTCCTGGACCAACCAGACGTACGCCGCTGGGGTTCCCCCGCTGCGTGGGAGCGGCGTCGCCGGGAATCTGCCAAGGCGTGCAGTGATTGGTGAAGGCGCAGCACTACGGATGATCTCCGGCTGGCCGCCGATGGCCACCACGGCGGGCGGTACGACTGCCGAACCGGTACGCACCGCAGCGGGCTTCCGCCCATACGGCAGGCCGCTGGGGCCTTCCGCGGAGGCCGGCCGGAGGGCGCTCCGGAGCGGAGAACGGTGCTGTTGTTTGCTCGCCGGTTGAGCGTTGATCGAATTGAGCCAGCAGTACCTCCTCGGAGAGGCGTCCGTGCTCCTGGCAGAGCTGCAGGCATCCGGTAACCGATCCGGTGGTGACGCGTGAACCCGCGCGACTGCGCCACGAGGCGGAGGCGGGTCCGGTCAGCGGGCTCGGATGGGTGGCTTTGCGTGCGCTGGAGCTGACGGACGAGCTGTGCCGGGATTCGCGGCGGCGAGGCGACGCCCTCGCATTCGCCCGCCAGGTGCGTCCGCGGGGGCCGAACTGCGAGGGTCCGCCTCTGTCGCAGCTGGCCGGCGCATAAGCTCCCCAAACGCCATTGTGCTCTCGCGAGCGTGCCCGAGGGGCTTCCGGGTCGGGAAGCGTGAGTCCCAGCTTCACACCCCCTACAATTGAAGAGTTCTTCAATTTGTTAGTTGCTGTGATCGATAGATGTGATCCAGGGTGCGGAGGTCGGGGTGGGCGCAGTCGTCGAGGCACTGCTGGCACGAGTGCAAGCGGCCCGGACCGGCCTCGCAGCCGCCGTGGAGGCCGAGGACCCGTACGCCGTGGCGGTGGCGCAGGACGAGCTGGACGACGCGGTGCGGCTGGCCCGCAGGCACGGGCTCGACGTCAAGGTGTCAGGGGTGGGCGAGGAGTGATCGGCATGCCGGTTCCGCTGTACGAGGCGAAGGCGGAGTTCTTCCGCATGCTCGGGCATCCGGTGCGTATAAGGGTGCTGGAGCTGCTGCAGGACGGGCCGAAACCGGTGCGTGACCTGCTGGCCGCGATCGAGGTCGAGCCGTCGAACCTGTCGCAGCAACTGGCGGTGCTGCGCCGCTCTGGCATCGTCACCGCCACCCGGACCGGCTCGACGGTGGTCTACGAGCTGGCGGGCGGGGACGTGGCCGAACTCCTGGCCACCGCGCGCCGGATCCTGTCCGTTCTGCTGGTGGGTCGTCAGGAGCTGCTGGAGGAACTGCATGCCACGGAGCCGGCGCCGTGACGGCCGGGCGTTCGTTCCGGCCATGGCGCAGACACCAGCCCGCGGCAGCGATAGAGCATGTGCCGCCGCCGGTGTGGCGCCACGTCGTCGCGGTACCGGTTGGACCGGAGGCGGTGCGGCAGGCCCGTGAGGCGGTGGCCGAGCGCTTCGGCGAGGCCGGAGTCGCTCCCGGCTCGGCGTTCGCGGACGCGGTGCTGCTGGTCGTCAGCGAGCTGGTCGTGAACGTGCTCCGGCACGCGCCACGGTCCCCGGTCGCGGACGTGGGCATAACGGTCGGCGCGGGGCAGCTGGTCGTCAGCGTCGCCGACGCCGAGCCACGCCTGCCCGACCTCGACCCGGGCGCGAGGGGGGCGGGACTGCAGCTGGTGGCCGAGCTGGCCGCCGGGTACGACGGCGATGTCAGCGCGGAACCGGCTGTCGACCATGACGGCAAGGTGGTCCTCGTCCGCTTCCGTATGCCGTCGTAGGCCGGAGGACGTGGACATCAGGAAGCAGGGAGACAGCAGCGTGAGCGATGGAGCTGAGGCAGCCGAGCGGCCGGAGAGCCAGCGGCGCGAGGGGAAACGTACGGACAGGGACAGCTGGATCCAGCGCGGTGTCGTGATCCGGGCGGGCATCTACATCTTCGGCACCCATCTGATCGCCGGATTCGTATGGCTCCTCTTCTATCTGGGAGAGCACGCGAACAAATAGAAGGGGACTCCTTCCGAAAGTTGTGAAGGCGCCTGTCGGTGCGAGCACCGCGGTCAGCTCGTCAATCAGCTGCTCCTGGGCCATGGCGGGGAAGAAGGACCAGGGCAGGCCACTCACCACCGTGTCGGCAAATGGGGGTGATCGGGTCGTGAGGCATGCGCTGCATGGTCGTGTGGGTGAGGCTTCGCGGCGGGCCGGCGCCGCGGCCGGGGTGCGGTGGGAGCGTCAGCGCTCGATCAGCCGCCGCTCGTCGTCGTTGTGGTCCCGGCCGGTGGCAGCGGGGAGGCTGTCGACCTTGGTGCTCGTGCTTGGCCGGCAGCCAGGCCAGTGCGACCTGGGCCGGCGTGGCGCCGGCCTCGTCGGCGAGAGCGTGGACGACATCGGTCCGCCGTTTGACCCAGGTTCCGAAATCCGGCTCAGCCGGGTGGCCAGCCTGCTATGGACCGTCTTCGAACAGCCTGACCCCGACGCTGTGAAGATCTCCGCTGGTTCGGCAGGCTCTCCTTTCCAGGGGTATCGCGGCTACCCCGCATTGGGGTCCAATGGTGGGAGTCAGGCCCTTCCGCACCCGCACCGGTCAGAAGAGGCACGCAAATGGATCCATGGCTGATCTGGTTGATCGTCGCAGCCGTTTTGGCTGTGGCGGAGATCTTCACCCTTACCGCTGCGCTCGGGATGCTGAGTGCGGCCGCGTTGGTTACGGCGGGGTCCGCAGCCGTCGGGTTGCCGCTGCCCTTCCAGTTCTTGGTGTTCACCATCGTCGCTACAGTCACGGTGCTGTTCGTTCGCCCCATTGCGCTACGCCACGTGCTCCAGCCCCAAGCGGCACGGTTCGGCGTCGACGCTCTGGTCGGCAAGGCTGCCTATGTCGTCTCGGAGGTGACGGGCCTGGACGGCAGGGTCCGTATCGACGGTGAGGAATGGACAGCCCGCGCCTACGACGAGACGCTGGTCATTCCTCCTGGAAAGACCGTCGATGTCATAGAGATCAGTGGTGCCACCGCGATCGTCTACCCCCGGGACTGAAACCATGGAAACCTCGGCGTTCCTCATTGCCGGCCTGATCGTCGCGCTGTTCGCGGTTTTCACCGTGGTGCGGGCGGTCCGTATCGTGCCCCAGGCGCGGGCTCGTAATGTCGAGCGCCTCGGCCGCTACCACCGGACCCTGAAACCGGGCCTCAGTCTCGTCATTCCTTACATCGACCGTGTGCATCCGATGATCGACCTGCGGGAACAGGTCGTCTCTTTCAAACCGCAGCCGGTCATCACCGAGGACAATCTGGTCGTCGAGATCGACACGGTCCTGTATTTCCAGGTCACCGATCCGCGAGCGGCCTTCTACGAGATCGCGAATTTCCTTCAGGCGGTCGAGCAGCTCACCGTCACGACCTTGCGCAACGTTGTGGGATCCATGGACCTGGAAAAGACGCTCACCTCACGGGACACCATCAACAGCCAGCTGCGTGGCGTGCTGGACGAGGCCACCGGCAAGTGGGGGCTGAGGGTCAACCGGGTGGAGATCAAGGCCATCGACCCCCCGCAGACCATCAAGGACGCGATGCAGAAGCAGATGCGAGCCGAGCGGGACAAGCGGGCCGCGATTCTCGGGGCCGAGGGACAGCGCCAGTCACAGATTCTCACCGCCGAAGGCGACAAGCAGGCCGCCGTCCTGCGCGCGGAGGGCAACCGTACGGCTGCGATCCTCCAGGCCGAGGGCCAGTCCCGGGCCATCGACGAGGTGTTCCAGGCCGTGCATCGCAACGACCCCGACCCCAAGCTGCTCGCCTGGCAGTACCTGCAGATGCTGCCCCAACTCGCGCAGGGCTCGGGCAGCACCTTCTGGGTGATCCCCAGCGAGGTCACCTCCGCACTCCAGGGCGTGTCCCGCGCCTTCAGCGAAGTGCTCCCGCGGTCGCCGGCCACCCGCGAGAAAGCCACAGGCGACGCGGCTGCCCAGGTCGCAGACGACACGGCGCAGGCCGCAGAAGCCGCTGCCGCCGCTCTCGCCGACGCGGCCAAGGCCGATCGCGTGAACCCCGACGCCCTGCGGTCCCAAACCCTCGCCGACGGCGGTAGTTGAGCCCCGCCACCGCGCCCTGAAGAGGGTCGCCCGGCCCCTCCATGATGCCCGCCGAAGGCAAGACGCTCGACGATGGCCGCGTGGAGCCTCGGATCTGTGACTGCCGCGCCACCAAGTCCGATGTCGGCGGATAATCATGGTCGACGTCGTCGCGGGCCGCCGCCTCGGCGATCACCGCGGCCATGACTGGAAGGTCCCGTCACGCGCCCACATCCGGAACCGGTCGTAGATCGTCGACCAGCAGCCGTGGCTCTCCGGCACGTCCCGCCAGGGGCTGCCGGTCCGGAACCGCCACCGCGTTGAAGTAGCTGCGCCGGTCAGGGATCGGTGCGAACGCCCCCAGCGGCAGGTGCGGCTCGACCAACTCCCACTCGCCATCGGTTAGATCACCACGAGTCACGCGACCGGTCTACCGCAGCCGGCCCCCTCCCGAAGCGGGAAAGATTGATCCCGTGATCTCAACCCAGAACACGCCCTGGTCGTCGCCATGCTCGTCGGCTTCATCACAACCATGATTGTGACGGTCTGATCGAAGGTCTCGGTCCACACCGCCGTTGCCGGCGGAGCGGTCGTGATCCTGATCCTCGACCACGGCCCATGCATGGTGCCGCTGGTACTCGGCATCGCGGCGATCGGCTGGTCCCGCGTCGCGCTCCGTGACCACTCCCGCCCAGACAGTCGCCGGTGTGCTGCTGGGGAGAGCCGGCGGCTGTTGTTGTGTTCACGGCGATGCGCTGCGCAGGCACCTCCAGCACGGTGCGATCGTCATCGCTGCAGCTGGCCGTGCGGATGGCACTGACATCCGGGGCCGGATGGGGCTTCCCGAGGAGTCGGAGCTCACGCTCTCCTGCCCAGTTACACCGAGGCGGAGCTGGGCTAAGGTAGCCCGCTGGATCTTGACCGAATGCTGATGGATCCTTGACGGAACGTTGGCAGGCAGAAAGGCCGGGAGTGGCAGGGCGCGCGGGGCGGATGTGGCAGTCGCTGTTGGCGGCGCACCCCGCTCGTACGGTGGTCATGGGCTTCGCTGCCGTGATCCTGCTGGGGACGGTACTGCTGATGCTGCCCGTCGCCGCCGAGGACGGCCGGAGCGCCAACGTGGTGACGGCGCTGTTCACTTCCACCTCGGCGGTGTGCGTGACGGGTCTGGTGGTGGTGGACACCGGCACGTACTGGAGCGGCTTCGGCGAGGGCGTGATCCTCGTCCTGTTCCAGATCGGCGGCTTCGGCATCATGACGATGGCCTCGCTGCTGGGTCTGCTGATCTCCGGGAAGCTGCGGTTGCGGATGCAGCTGACCGCGCAGGCGGAGACCAAGAGCCTTGATATCGGGGACGTGCGGAAGGTGCTGCTCGGGGTGGCCGGATGCACGCTCGCGGTGGAGCTCGCGGTGGGCGCGGTGCTCGCACTGCGGCTGCGTTTCGGCTACGGCGAGTCCATCTGGGACGCCGCGTACCTGGGGTTCTTCCATGCCGTGTCGGCGTTCAACAACGCCGGGTTCGGACTGCACGCCGACAGTCTCACGAAGTACGCGCAGGACGCGTGGATGACGCTGCCCGTCGCCGTGGCCGTGATTCTCGGCGGAATCGGTTTTCCGGTGCTGCTGGAGTTGCTGAGGCACCGCAATCGGGCCCGCACCACGGGTCGGCGTGGCTGGTCGCTCCACTTCCGGCTGACGGTGATCACCACGGCCGTGCTGCTGTTCGCGGGGACGCTGCTGACGTGCGCGCTTGAGTGGACGAACAACAACACGCTGGGCCCGTTCGACTGGCACAAGAAGATGCTCGCGGGGTTCTTCCACTCGGCGATGTCCCGTACTGCGGGGTTCAACAGCGTCGACATCGGGGCGATGACGGATGCGACACTGCTGCTGACCTGCATGCTGATGTTCATCGGCGGCGGCAGCGCGGGCACCGCGGGCGGCATCAAGGTCAGCACTTTCGCGGTGCTGGGCGCGGCGATGCTCGCCGAGGCGCGCGGCGAGCCCACGTCCGCCGTGATGGGCCGCAGGCTCGCACCGCATGTGCTGCGGCAGGCGCTGACCGTGGCGCTGGCCGGCGTGGGCTTTGTGATGACGGCGACCCTCGCCCTGCTCGCCGTGGTCGACAAGCCCTTCGAGGAGGTGCTCTTCGAGTCGGTCTCGGCCTTCGGCACGGTGGGGCTGTCCACCGGCATCACCGCTGACCTGCCGACCATCGGCCGTCTGATCGTCATCGTGCTTATGTTCGTCGGCCGGCTCGGCCCGGTCACCCTGGTCTCGGCGCTTGCCCTGCGCGAGCGCAAGCGCCGCTACGAGCTACCCGAGGAGCGACCCGTCATTGGTTAACTACCTGCACAACCTGCGCTTGCGCCGCCGCAAGCGGCTCGCCGAGCACGCCGCCGCCTCCGGGCACGGTGACCAGCGTGTGGCCGTGATAGGTCTCGGCCGCTTCGGCAGCTCGCTGGCCCATGAGCTGATGCGGCGCGGCTGGGACGTTCTCGGTGTCGACACCGACCCGCACCTCGTCCAGCGGATCAGCGACGATCTCACCCATGCGGTGGTCGCCGACTGCACCGACCCTGAGACACTGCGCCAGCTCGGCGTGCACGAGTTCAGCAGCGCCGTGGTCGGCATCGGTACCGACATCGAGGCCAGCATCCTGATCGCCTCCAATCTGCTGGAGGCAAAGGTGCCCAACATCTGGGCCAAGGCGATCAGCCGCCAGCACGGTCAGATCCTCGAGCGCCTGGGCGTGCACCACGTTGTCCTGCCCGAGCACGAGATGGGCGAGCGCGTCGCCCACCTGGTCACAGGCCGGATGCTGGACTTCATCGAGTTCGACGACGACTACGCCCTGGTGAAAACCGTCGCCCCGGCCATCTCCACCGGCGTACCACTCGGAGAGAGCCAGGTGCGCAGCAAGTATGGGGTGACGGTCGTCGGCATCAAGCGGCCTGGCGAGGGCTTCACCTACGCCACCGCTGAGACGGTCATAGAGAAAGGGGACGTCATCGTCGTCACCGGCAAGATCCAGGATGTGGAGTCCTTCGCCGAACTCAGCTGAGTGCACCGCGAGCCGCCGTATCGTTGCTCTTTGCTCCTTCGCCGCCCGTCGCGCGTCCAGGGAAGCTCTGCCCGTACGGAGTTCGTTAAAAAGGGCGGTCACCGGGCGCGGAACCGTCCTGGAGGCGCTGTTATGGGAGCAGCGCAGGTGGCGCGGGGAAGGATGCGCTCATGGTGGAGTGGCGGCCGTTGCGGGCTGCGGTCAGGCCGGTACCCGAACCTGTCCCCACGCCCTTCGTCTGGGTGGCGGCCTTCATCGGGGCGCTGCTGACGGTGGGGGTGCTCAGTGCGGCGAACGGGCTCGCCGACCCGCTGCACGCCCTGCTGGTGCTGTGCCTCCTGGCGGCGCTGCTGGGAGTGTGCGCCCGCTTCGCCGCGGCGCCGGGCACCGCCGCGGTGTGCTGGCTGTTCCTCAACGGCTTCGCGGTGCCGCCACATGGCGAGCTTGCGTGGCAGGGGTATCCGGATGCGGGGCGGCTCGCCTTCCTGATGGTCGCGGCGCTGCTCGGTACGGTGATCGCCCGCCTCGTCAACGCCCGGGGCGCGTACCGCCGGATCAGGCCTGGCGGGGACCGCGACGCCGACTCCTGAGCGGCCGCTGAGGCCGTTACGAGGTGAAGTGGGCGGGCAGGTCGGGGGGTAGGGGTGGACGGCCTGGCGTGCTCTTGAGGGTGAGGACCATGGTCATACCGCCGCCGGGGGTGTCCTCGGCGATGAGCGTGCCGCCCATGGCCTCGGCGAAGCCGCGGGCGACCGCGAGGCCCAGGCCGACGCCGGCGCCGCGAGGCACATCCCCGTACCGCTGGAACGGCTCGAAGATCTTGTCCTTGGCCTCGTCGGGCACGCCGGGGCCGCGGTCGACGACCCGCAGTTCGACCCGGTCGCCGAGCGTGCTGGCGGAGACCAGGACCACCTCGTTCTCCGGGCCGTACTTCACGGCGTTCTCCACGACGTTGGCGACGGCCCGCTCCAGGAGGCCGGGGTCGGCCGCGACCATCGGCAGGGTTTCAGGAATCTCCAGGGCGACGGAACCTTCGGGAACGCCGCCGAGGGCCATCGGAACCACTTCGTCCAGGTCCACGTCGCGGATCAGCGGTGTGACGGTGCCGGTCTGCAGCCGGGACATGTCCAGCAGGTTGCCCACCAGGTGGTCGAGCCGGTCGGTGCCCTCTTCGATGCTCGCCAGCAGTTCTGCCTGGTCCTCTTCGGACCATTCGACGTCGTCGGAGCGCAGCGAGGTGACCGCGGCCTTGATGGTGGCCAGCGGGGTCCGCAGATCATGGCTGACGGCGGCGAGCAGCGCGGTGCGGATGCGGTTGCCCTCGGCCAACTCGCGGGCCTGTCCTGCTTCCTGCTTCAGCCGCTGGCGGTCCAGGACGACGGCGGCCTGGGCGGCGAAGGCGGCCAGCACACGCCGGTCCTCGGCGGGCAGCACCCGCCCGGACAGGCCGAGTACGAGGTGGTCGCCGACAGGCATGTCGACGTCGGCGTCCAGCGGGCGCTCGATCGGACGGGCCGTCCCGGCGCGGCCCGCGCAGGTCCACGGCTCGACCTCGCTGCCCCGCTCCAGCAGCGCCACCGACTCCATGCCGAAGGTCTCCCGCACCCGCTCCAGCAACGCCTCCAGAGTGTCCTCGCCTCGCAGCACGCTGCCCGCCAGGAACGACAGGGTCTCGGACTCGGCGCGCAGGCGGGCCGCCTGGTGGGTGCGGCGGGCGGCCAGGTCCACGACCGAGGCGACCGAGACACCGACCGCGAAGAAGACGATGATGGCGAGGACGTTCGCCGGATCATCGATGATCCAGGTGTGGGTGGGCGGAGTGAAGAAGTAGTTCAGCAGCAGCGAGCCGGCCGTGGCCGCGGCCAGCGCGGGCAGCAGCCCGCCGAGCAGTGCGGCCCCCACGGTCAGGGTCAGGAAAAGCAGCACCTCGTTGGCGAAGCCGGGACCGTCGTCGGCAGGCCGGGTGTTCCACACCGAGGTGAGCAGCAGGGTGAGCAGCACCGGGCCGACCACGCCCACCAGCCATCCGGCGATAATGCGGGATCGGCCGAGCCGGGCGCCGCGCGCCACGGGCAGTCCGCGGCCCTTGGCGGCCTCCTCGTGGGTGACGATGTGGACATCGAGGTCCGGTCCGGATTCGCGGGCCACCGTGGCGCTCACCCCGGGCCCGAAGGCGTACTGCCAGGCGCGTCGGCGGCTGACGCCGAGCACGATCTGGGTGGCGTTGACACTCCGGGCGAAGTCCAGCAGCGCTTGCGGGATGTCGTCGCCGACGACCTGGTGGAAGGTGCCGCCCAGGTCTTCGACGAGGGTGCGCTGTACGGCGAGTTCGTTGGGGGAGGCGGAGGTCAGCCCGTCGCTGTGGGAGATGTAGACGGCCAGTACCTCGCCGCCCGCGCCCTTCTCCGCAAGCCGGGCCGCTCGCCGGATCAGGGTCCGCCCTTCAGGGCCGCCGGTGAGCCCGACTACGATCCGCTCGCGGGCCTGCCAGGTGGAGCGGATGTCGTGTTCCCCGCGATACTGCTGCAGGTACTCGTCGACCCGGTCCGCGGTCCACAGCAGCGCCAGCTCCCGCAGGGCGGTCAGATTGCCCGGACGGAAGTAGTTCGACAAGGCCGCGTCAACCTTGTCGGGCTTGTAGATGTTGCCGTGCGCCATCCGGCGGCGGAGCGCCTGCGGTGACATGTCGACCAGCTCTATCTGGTCGGCGCGACGCACCACCTCGTCCGGTACGGTCTCCCGCTGCCGCACCGTGGTGATCGACTCGACGACATCGCCGAGCGACTCCAGGTGCTGGATGTTGACGGTTGTGATGACGTCGATCCCGGCCTCCAGCAGCTCCTCGACGTCCTGACACCGCTTGGGATTCCGGGAGCCGGGCACATTGGTGTGGGCCAGCTCGTCCACCAGAGCGACGGCAGGTCGACGCTTGAGCACGGCGTCCACGTCCATCTCGGTGAACACCGCGCCCCGGTACTCCAGCTCCCGCCGTGGGATCTGCTCCAGGCCGTGCAGCATCACCTCGGTACGCGGCCGGTCATGGTGCTCCACGAAGCCCACCACACAGTCAGTGCCGCGCTCCACACGGCGGTGCGCCTCCGACAGCATCGCGTAGGTCTTGCCGACACCCGGCGCCGCACCGAGATAGATCCGTAGCTTGCCGCGTGCCATGGTTCAGGGATCCGATCGTTCTGCGCTCGCCGGGCTGGTTCGGGACAGCAAGGAGATGACTTCTCGACGCGGTCTCCCTTGGCCGGCCCGGTGATGAAGTGGCTGTGGATGCGATGGGTCTGCCTCCAGTTTGCGCCGCGGCCGTGTCGCGTAGACCCGCAGGTTGTCGGTGTGTGTCTCGTACGAGGGTCCCCGTACCTCCTGGAGCAGATGCTTCTGGCTGCTCGGCCGCCCCCGTGCCGTGCTCAGAACCTATCTGGATAGATCAGCGCCAGGACCAGATAGCCCAGCACGGCCACGGCCACGACCAGCCCGACGATGTTCTCGGCGCTCACAGCCGACTCACCCCCCGGGCGATGAGAGCCGCCAGCGCGAACACCGTGACCGTGACGCATACGAAGGCCACATCGGCCATCGCGAGCTCCTAGGCGAGATTCGGAAGGAACGGACCTCTAGAAGTAACCCCGCCGCAACGCCGATTAACCCGCTGTTGACACGGCTCTTACGCACCTTGCTGAATCCTTGACGCCTTCCTAACGCGACCGCGCCCGGCTTGCGGAAGCCCGGAGGGTTCTGCACGGCCCGGTGTGTTTCGCGCAGTACCGGCGGCTCCGCCGCACTTTGATCACTTCGGCCAGTGCGCGCGGGTACCCGCGAGTAAGACGCCCGCTGGAGCTCCGTGCGAACAGGGGCCTGCGTCGTGCCCGGAAGCCGCCTCCGTCTGCCGCGGCGATAACGGGGGCGTGGGTGTCGCGTTGCGTTGCGGGAGAGGAGGCGTCCGCCCCATAAGGACCGCCAGGACCGGGGGCAGAAAGAGAACCGTACAAGTCTCCAGCCCGGGCAGTGGTTGCTGCGGGAAGGTGCCGGGGTGGTGACCCATCTTGTGCGAAAGAAGTGAAAGTTCCGAATGGGTGGGCGCTCGATCGACATTGCACTCCAGCGCTCGGATCCCACGAGCCGCCCTGTGTAACCCGATCCCCTTCAGGAAGAACGTGACTGTGTTCTGCTGGACCGGGATGGGAAGAGCACGGCATCAAAGGCGTGTAAAAGACTGCCGGAACAAGGCAATGTGCTGGCGCTTGTCCACATGCGAGCATGCGCTCAACCGGAACGAAGGTCGAGGAGGGGCGGCGAAGGCGGATGGCCTGGTTTCTCGGTCTGGGCATCGCGGGGGTCGTACTCCTCGTGCTGTCGCTCGTCTTCGACGGCGTCCTTGAGGGACTCTTCGACGGTGTCGACGTGCTGGACGGCCTGTTCGACGGCTGGCTGTCGCTTCCGGTCATCGCCGGGTTCGTCTCCATGCTTGGCTTCTCCGGTGCGATCGCCATGGGCGCCACCGCGATGGGTGCCGTTGGCGCCACCGTGATCGGCGTGCCTGCCGGAGTCGGCACGGGCTGGCTCGCGTATCGCCTCAGCCGTGCCCTGATGAGCGACCGGTCCGGCGCCGCGCCGCGCGACGACGACCTGATCGGTGCGTCCGGCTCCGTCGTCACCGCCATCCCGGCAGGCGGCTACGGCGAGGTACTGGTCCATCTGGCCGGACAACCCGTGAAGCTCGCGGCGAAGAGTTCCGCCCCGGTGGCGCGAGGCGCCGAGATCTGGGTGGAGGAGACGCTGTCGCAGACATCAGTCTCCGTACGCCTGGTGGAACGCTGATCGACCGCGCCGCCGTACACATCCGACGCCGAGTCGGTGCCCTTTCGTCCACCTGAACCCATCGATATGCCGTCCCCTGGGAGGGCTGAGGGGAATTCGTCATGAGTCCAGTTGTCATCGCTGTGATCGGAGTCGTCGTACTCCTTGTCCTGCTCGGCCTTGTCGTGATCACCCGTTACAAGGTGGCGGGTCCGAGCGAGGCCTTCATCGTCACCGGGCGGCGGGGAAAGAAGTCCACCGATCCCGAGACGGGCCGCGTGTTCACTGACAACAGTGGGCAGAAGGTCGTGGTCGGCGGCGGTGTGTTCGTCGTGCCGTTCGTGCAGCAGAAGTTCACCCTCGACCTCTCCTCCCGGCACATCCCGGTCGCGGTGCGCGGCGCGGTCACGCTGCGGGGCGTCAAGGCCCACCTGGAGGGGGTCGCGATCGTCAAGGTCGGCGGCACGGAGGACTCGATCCGCGCGGCGGCTCAGCGGTTCCTGATGCAGCAGGACGGCATCGTCGGCTTCACCCAGGAGGTGCTGTCGGGCGCGCTGCGCGCCATCGTCGGCCGGATGTCGGTGGAGGACATCATCCGCGACCGGGCCGCGTTCGCCGGCCAGGTCGCCGAGGAGGCGGAAGCGAGCCTGTCCGGGCAGGGCCTCGTCCTGGACGCCTTCCAGATCCAGGACATCACTACCGAGGGCTCCTACCTGGAGGACCTCGGCCGCCCGGAGGCCGCGCGCGCCAAGCAGGAGGCGGACATTGCCGAGGCCGTCGCCCGCCGTGCCGCCGAGCAGGCACGGCTGAAGGCCGAGGAGGAAATCGCGATCGCCCAGCGGACCTTCGCCCTGAAGCAGGCCGAGATCAAGGCCGAGACCGACGAGGCGGCGGCGCGTGCTGCGGCTGCGGGTCCGCTGGCCGAGGCAGCGCGGAACCAGGAGGTCCTGGCCGAGCAGGAGAAGGTCGCCGAGCGACAGGCCGCGCTGACCGACCGCGAGTTGGACACCAAGGTCCGCAAGCCCGCCGACGCCGCCCGCTACCAGGCCGAGCAGGAGGCCGAGGCCCGCCGCATCGCGCTGGTCAAGGAGGCCGAGGCGGCCGCCGAGCGGGCCCGGCTGACCGGTGAGGGCGAGAAGGCGCAGCGTGCCGCGCTCGCCGAGGCGGTCCGCATCGAGGGTGAGGCGGAGGCCGCCGCGATCGGAGCCAAGGGTGCCGCCGAGGCCGAGGCCATGCAGAAGAAGGCCGACGCCTTCGCGCAGTACGGCGACGCGGCCGTGCTGCAGATGCTGGTCGAGGTGCTGCCGCAGGTGGTCGCCAAGGCGTCCGAGCCGCTCAGCGCGGTGGACAAGATGACGGTCATCTCCACCGACGGGGCCAGCCAGCTCTCCCGTACGGTCGCCGACAACGTCGCCCAGGGCGTCGAACTCCTCAGCTCCACGACCGGAGTCGACCTCGCCGAGCTGTTGAAGGGCATCACCCAGCGTGCCGGCGGCGCGCAGCCCGCGGTCACGGCACCCGCCGAGGCCAACGGGAAGGTCGAGATCACCGGCTGACATGGGTACTGAGCAGCGGAGCGAGCCCGGGCGGCCCTTGAGCTGCCCGGGCTTGTGGTTGCTGGGTGGTTTCCCGGAAGTGGAGTGCGAGTGGCGTTCCTGTGGCTTTGGCGGGTCGGCTGGTCGGCGTTCGCCCTGCCCCTGGCGATCGCCTCATTGCGCGCCCGGGCACCCAAGTCGGTCCGGCGTGCGGGACCGATGGGCGGCTCGCAGCTGGGGGTGTGGTTCTACCGAAGGGCTGTTCAGCCGAAGGAACGTGATGAGACGCCCGGCACCGGTGGGCGGCCGTGGTGAGCTCGGATTGGGTCCGGCATCGGACGACGCACATCGCCCAGGTCGTTGGGCGGATCACGGACCAGATGGAGAAGCAGTGACCGCACTGCGCAAGTCACGCTCAGGGACGGACACGGCGACCGGGATCGCGTATCCCGGGACGGCGTTGGCTCTTGCCGGGTTCCGTCGGCGCGCTTGGGCCTGGCTCGGGGGCGGCGTCGGGGCTGTCGTCGTTGGGCTGATGGTCGGTCCGCCGGCCGACGAAGCCGGAATCGGCTGGCTGAACGACATCGCCGTCTTCTGCGTCGGAGGCGGCCCGGTCACCGCCATCGTCGGCGTGGCGGCCCTCGTCAACTACCGCCGTATGCGGCGGTCCTTGTCCGCCCACCCATGGCTCGCCTGCTCCGCCGTGGCCATTTCATCCGGGCAGGGCAATCCCCGTGCCGCACTGCGCCACCCGCAGACGGGTGACGTGATCCCGCTGTCGGTCCGTACGCTGCCGCAGCGGTACCACCTGGCCAACCCCGGCCCTGGAGGCGTGCTGTGGTGGTGCGGCGACGCGCGCACCGGCGGCGTGCTCGCGCAGCCCGGCGGCGAGCACCTGCTGTGGGCACGGCGCCCCCGAACCGGGCGGACCCGCCGGAGGGACGTGTTGACGGCGGAACGACAGGGGCTCCCGAACAAGCCGCGGCCCTGGCAGCCGCAGGCTGGCGTGGACGACCCCATCGAGGGCCGGGAGCCGGACCTGTCGTACGCGGCCATGGCCGAAGCGGCCCTCCGCCAGGTGATCGAGGACGAGGACGGAACCGCCCCGCACCGTGAACCCGACATCCGCGCCGTGCCCTGGTGGCGCGTGCCGGCCCTGCTGGAGATCTCGTACGTCTGGCCGGCCGTGGTCAACGCGGCTTTCGCCATCACGATGGTGCTGACGTGGTGGCTCCTGGCGAAGGACCAGGACGTCGTGGTGCCGCTGATCCTCGCGGCCCTGTCCGGCTTCAACGCACTCCGGTTCGGCCGCCGGATGATCACTCAGGGGATGCCCGCGGTGAAAGGCTTGGTGCGGGCAGCCCGGGCGCCCGTTCCGGTACCCAAACGCTACGTGCTGCTGCCTGGCCTCGACGACGGACTGGTCTTGGTGCTCTTTGCCGCCCACGGAGGTCCGGAGGATCTGCCGGAAGCCGCCATGGAGGTCAACCCGCCAGGCACGCCAAGGCATCCGAAACGCGGTATGCCCCCGGCGGTCGGTACGGTCGATCTGCACGGCTGGCTCGACGCCGGGCCCACCGTCGTCCCACGGATCGACGGCCGCCCCCTTTGGCCCCGGCACGAGTACGAGGAGGTGAACCTCAATGACCGGAGGGACCGGGACTACTTCACAGCCCTGGTCGGAGGTGTGGGTGCGAAGGCGACATGAGTCGGCCGGGTCCGGGGCTCCTGGTTGGTGAGGGTGACGCCGCTGGTGAGAGTGAAGGACACCGCTCAGCGGTCGAGTACGGGCCCTGCGGTGTCGAGTGCGGCACCGACGTGGTCGGCGAGGCTTACGGCGACCAGGCGTGCCTGCAGGGGCGGTGGTACGGCGCCGGGCTCTGGCAAGAGCATGAACCGGCCGAGGTAGCGGCCGCCCACCGAGGCCCGCAGCTCGATCTCCTCGCCGGGCCAGCCGTCCTTGTCCGGCTCCCAGTTGGCGCGCCCGACGGTCAGCGAGCCGTCCTGCTCCAGGCGGGGGTGCCGGCCCAGCAGTGTGCCGTGTTCGAAGCGGCAGCCGCGCAGGCCAAGGATCTCGACGAGTTGCTGCCGGACCTGGTCCACCACGGCATACGGCGAGGCACCGGCCTGAACCAGGCAGGCGGTCTCGTGGATCCGCGCCGGATGTGCCGCGTCGGTGACGGTGACCAGCTTCAACGTACGGGCATGGGCCGCCAGTTGGGACACGGCCACGCCCACCGCCAGCAGCAGGAGAGTGGTGGCGATGTCGTCGCCGTCGGAGATGGTGAACCGCTGGTAGGGGCGAGTGAGGAAGCTCTATCCGATTGCGGCTGCGCCGCGGGCGAACCAGGCCGCCGCCGAGAGCGCGGCCAGCACTCCTGCGACCCGGCTGCCCAGGGCAGCGACCGCCACGACGACCACCACAAGGATCAGGGCCAGGTTCGCGGACGACAGATGGGCGCGGAACGGTGCCAGGGCCAGCGCGACCACGAGTGGCGCGAGCAGGGCGGCGGCCGGGACGATCCGGTCACGGAGCGAACTCTTCATGGTCCACCTCGCTGGAGTGGGGTCGGTCCCCATGGGCGGGAGATTGCGGCGTGCCGGCCGACTGGGCCAGCGTGGCCCCTGGCGGCCACGGTCGGCCATACCGGCGCGCAGTCTTGACGCATCTCTGACACCGCGCGCAGGCCGTAGTGGGTCTGGGCGGCAACGTCGTACTCGACGCGGCCCCGCTTCACCGGCCGTGTGGCTGCCTACGAGGTGGCCGTTGCGGGCAGACCGGGCTGTACCGAAGGGGGACTCGTCGCCGCCGGCAGGGTGAGGACCATGGTGAGGCCGCCGCCGGGGGTGTCCTCGGCGGTGAGGGTGCCGCCGATGGCCTCGGCGAAGCCGCGGGCGACTGCCAGGCCGAGGCCGACGCCGGCGCCGCGTGGGGCGTCGCCGTAGCGCTGGAAGGGTTCGAAGATGCGGTCCTTGGCCTCGTCGGGGACGCCGGGGCCACGGTCCACGACACGGACTTCGACCCGGTCGGCGTGGGCGCTCGCCGATACGAAGACCGGCTTGCCGTCGGGGCTGTACTTGACCGCGTTCTCCACGATGTTGGCGACCGACCGTTCCAGCAGGCCCTTGTCGACGGTGACCATGGGCAGGGTTTCGGGGATGTCCAGGACGACGGTCGACTCGGGGTCCGGGATGCCGCCCAGTGCCATGGGGACGACCTCGTCCACGTCGATCTCGCGGATGGTCGGGGCGAGTGTGCCGGTCTGCAGGCGGGACATGTCCAGAAGATTGCCCACGAGGTGGTCGAGGCGGTCGGCGCCCTCCTCGATGCCCGCCAGCAGCTCCGCCTGGTCCTCCTCGGACCACGCGACGTCGTCCGAACGCAGAGAGGTCACCGCCGCCTTGATGCCCGCGAGCGGGGTGCGCAGGTCGTGGCTCACGGCGGCCAGGAGCGCGGTGCGGATGCGGTTGCCCTCGGCCAGTTCCTTGGCCTGGTCGGCCTCGGACCGCAGCCGCTGGCGGTCCAGGACCACGGTGGCCTGGACGGCGAAGGCGGCGAGGACCCGGCGGTCCTCGGCGGGCAGGACACGGCCGGACAGGGCGAGCGCCATGTGGTCGCCGACCGGCATGTCGACGTCCGCGTCCTCTGGGCGTTCGACAGGCTGTCCGGTGCCCACGCGACCGGCGCAGGTCCATGGCTCGACGTCGCTCTTGCGCTCCAGAAGTGCCACCGACTCCATGGCGAAGGTCTCGCGGACCCGTTCCAGGAGGGCTTCCAGGCTGGTCTCGCCGCGCAGGACGTTGCCGGCCAGGAAGGAGAGGATCTCGGATTCGGCGCGGAGCCGGGCGGCCTGGTGGGTGCGGCGGGCCGCCAGGTCTACCACCGACGCCACCGAGGCCGCGACCAGGACGAAGATCGCCAGTGCGAGCATGTTCTTGGGATCGGCGATGGTGATGCGGTGCACCGGGGGAGTGAAGAACCAGTTCAGGAGCATCGTGCCGACCGCTGCCGAGACCAGTGACGGCAGCAGGCCGCCGAGGAGGGCGGCGCCCACGGTGAGCGTGAGGAACAACAGCATGTTGTTGGTGAGGCCGAGGTCGGCGTCGCTGTGGGTCAGCAGCAGCGTGAGGAGCGCCGGGCCGCCGATACCGGTCAGCCAACCCCAGATGAGCCGGGATCTGCCGAGGCGCGCGCCCCGGGACACGGGCAGTCCGCGGCCCCTGCCCGCCTCGCTGTGCGTGATCAGGTGCACGTCGAGGTCGGGCCCCGAGTCCCGGGCGACCGTCGCGCCGACGCCGGGTCCGAAGACGTACTGCCATCCCTTGCGGCGTGAGACCCCGAGGACGATCTGGGTGGCGTTCACTCCGCGCGCGAAGTCCAGCAGCGCCACCGGGACGTCGTCACCGACGACGTGGTGGAAGGTGCCGCCGAGGTCCTCGACCAGGGTTCGCTGGATGGCCAGCTCCTTGGGGGAGGCGGAGGTGAGCCCGTCGCTGCGGGCTATGTAGACGGCCAGGACTTCGCCGCCGGCGCCCTTCTCCGCCAGCCGCGCCGCTCGGCGGATCAAGGTCCGCCCCTCCGGACCGCCGGTGAGGCCGACCACGATGCGCTCCCGCGAGCCCCAGATCTTCGACACCTGGTGCTCGCTGCGGTACTGCTGTAGGTACTCGTCGACCCGGTCGGCCACCCACAGCAGCGCCAGCTCTCGCAGCGCGGTGAGATTGCCGGGCCTGAAGTAGTTGGAGAGCGCCGCGTCGACCTTGTCGGGCTTGTAGATGTTGCCGTGTGCCATGCGTCGGCGCAGGGCCTGCGGGGACATGTCGACCAGCTCGATCTGGTCCGCCCGCCGTACCACCTCGTCCGGCACGGTCTCCTTCTGCCGGACGCCGGTTATCGATTCGACGACGTCGCCGAGCGACTCCAGGTGCTGGATGTTGACGGTCGATACGACGTCGATCCCGGCTGCGAGCAACTCCTCGACGTCCTGCCACCGTTTGGCGTTGCGCGAGCCGGGGATGTTGGTGTGCGGTAGCTCGTCGACGAGGGCCACGGCGGGGGCGCGCCGCAGCACCGCGTCCACATCCATCTCGGTGAACGTCGTGCCTCGGTACTCGATCTCCTTGCGGGGCACCTGCTCCAGGCCCCGCAGCATCACCTCGGTGCGTGGCCGGTCGTGGTGCTCCACGAAGGCGACCACGCAGTCGGTGCTCCGCTCGATGCGGCGGTGGGCCTCGGAGAGCATCGCGTAGGTCTTGCCGACGCCGGGTGCGGCGCCGAGGTAGATCCGGAGCTTGCCGCGTGCCATCGTCTCGTCTCTGAAGTCGCGTGTGGTCAGGAGGATCGGGAGCGGGTCATGACTCGAAGCGGTAGCCCATGCCCGGCTCGGTGATGAGGTAGCGGGGGTGGGAGGGGTCCGTTTCGAGTTTTCGTCTCAACTGGGCCATGTAGACCCGAAGATAGTTGGTCTTGTCGCTGTAGGTGGCCCCCCAGACCTCCTGGAGGAGTTGCTTCTGGGTGACCAGGCGGCCGGGGTTGCAGACCAGGATCTCCAGCAGGTGCCACTCGGTTGGGGTGAGCCGGATGTCGCGGCCGCCTCTGGTGGCCTTTTTGGCCAGCAGGTCGATGGTGAAATCGCTCGTCGTGACCATGGTCGTCTCGGGTGCCATCGGCAGAGCCTCGGTACGGCGGACGGCGGCCCGCAGCCGGGCCAGCAGCTCGTTCATGCTGAACGGCTTGGTGATGTAGTCGTCGGCGCCCGCGTCGAGGGCGGCGACCTTCTCGTCGGATGCCGTCCGGGCGGACAGGACCAGCACGGGCACCCGGGTCCAGCCGCGCAGCGCCTTGATCACCTCGACGCCGTCCATGTCGGGCAGGCCCA
Source organism: Streptomyces sp. HUAS ZL42 (assembly GCF_040782645.1). Classification (GTDB taxonomy): domain Bacteria; phylum Actinomycetota; class Actinomycetes; order Streptomycetales; family Streptomycetaceae; genus Streptomyces. The sequence goes on along the minus strand of NZ_CP160403.1, from coordinate 807,960 downwards.
AGTCGAGCACCACCACGTCCGGCTGGCGGGCGGCCGCCAGCCGGAGCGCGGTGGCGCCGTCCGGCGCGGCGTCAACGCCGTACTGGCGGGCTCGCATGTTGATCACGAGGGCTCGTACGAGCTGTGGATCGTCCTCCACCACCAGCACCCGGGTCATCGGTGTGCGGCCTTCCTGTCGTCGGTGGGATCGGGGCCGTCAGGGCGGCGGCGGGAGCCGGTGGGGCCAAATGTTCCGGTCCGCCGACTCCCGGCCGCTGTCCCTGCTGCCAACGGCATCAGCGGTCGGCCAGTTCCTTGAGCGCGATGTTGAGTTCGAGGACGTTGACGCGCGGCTGGTCGAGGAAGCCGAGCGTGCGTCCCCGGGTGTGGTCGTCGACCAACTGCTGGACCTGGTCAACGGTCAGCCCGTTCGCCTCGGCGACCCGCTTGACCTGGATGTCCGCGTACGCCGGGGAGATGTCCGGGTCGATCGCGGAGGCGGAGCCGGTGACCGCGTCCTTGGGCACCTCGGACTCGGGTACGCCGTTGAACTCGGCGACCTGCTTCTTAGCCGCCATCACCATCTTCACGAGCTCGGGGTTGCCGGCGCTCAGCTGGCTGGAACCGGTGGCCAGCGGGTCGTAGTTGCTGTTGGACGGACGGCCCTGGAACCACTTCGGGTCGGGCTTGTCGGTGCCCTTGATGTTCCAGCTCTGGCCGATCAGCCTGGAGCCGACCTCCTTGCCGTCGACCTTGACGATCGAGCCGTTCGCCTTGTCATGGAAGGCGAGTTGGCCGATGCCGGCGACCACGAGCGGGTAGATGACGCCGGTCACGACGGTGAGGACGAGCAGCATGCGCAGCGCCGCCCATGCCAGGCGTCCGGTGTTTGCCACGGAGTTGTTCATGTCCTTCACCCGATCCCGGGGATCAGCGAGATGAGCAGGTCGATGAGCTTGATGCCGATGAACGGGGCGATCAGTCCACCCAGGCCATAGATGCCGAGGTTGCGCCTGAGCATCCGATCGGCGCTCATCGGCCGGTACTGCACGCCGCGCAGGGCGAGCGGCACCAGGGCGATGATGATCAGCGCGTTGAAGATGACCGCGGAGAGGATCGCGGACTCCGGGCTGGCCAGGCCCATGATGTTGAGCTTGTCCAGCGACGGGTAGGCGACGGCGAACATGGCCGGGATGATCGCGAAGTACTTCGCGACGTCGTTGGCGATGGAGAACGTGGTCAGCGCGCCCCGGGTGATGAGGAGTTGCTTGCCGATCTCGACGATCTCGATGAGCTTGGTCGGGTTGGAGTCGAGGTCGACCATGTTGCCGGCCTCCTTGGCGGCCGACGTACCGGTGTTCATGGCCACGCCGACGTCCGCCTGGGCCAGCGCGGGCGCGTCGTTCGTACCGTCGCCGGTCATGGCGACCAGCTTGCCGCCGGCCTGTTCCCGCTTGATAAGGGCCATCTTGTCCTCGGGGGTGGCCTCCGCGAGGAAGTCGTCGACGCCGGCCTCGTCCGCGATCGCCTTGGCGGTCAGCGGGTTGTCACCGGTGATCATGACGGTCTTGATGCCCATGCGGCGCAGTTCTTCGAACCGCTCGCGCATGCCCTCCTTGACCACGTCCTTCAGGTGGATGACCCCCAGGATCCGGGCGCCCCGGTCATCCTGGATCGCGACCAGCAGCGGCGTACCGCCTGCCTCCGAGATGCGGCCCGCGATCTCGTCGGCGTCCTCGGCGACCGACCCGCCTTGCTCCCGCACCCAGGCGATGACCGAACCGGCGGCGCCCTTGCGGATCTTGCGCCCGTCGACATCCACACCCGACATCCGGGTCTGGGCGGTGAAGGCGATCCACTCGGCGTGCGCGAGCTCGCCCTGGTGGCGTTCGCGCAGGCCGTACTTCTGCTTCGCCAGTACGACGATGGAGCGGCCCTCGGGCGTCTCGTCGGCCAGTGAGGAGAGTTGGGCGGCGTCGGCGACCTCGGCCTCGGTCGTTCCGCGCACCGGCACGAACTCGGCGGCCTGGCGGTTGCCGAGGGTGATGGTGCCGGTCTTGTCGAGCAGCAGCGTCGAGACGTCACCGGCGGCCTCGACCGCCCGGCCGGACATGGCGAGGACGTTGCGCTGGACCAGGCGGTCCATACCCGCGATGCCGATGGCGGAGAGCAGTGCGCCGATGGTGGTCGGGATCAGGCAGACCAGCAGCGCGGTGAGCACGATCATGGAGGTCTGCTTGTCGGCGCCCGCGTAGATGGCGAACGGCTTCAGCGTCACGACCGCGAGCAGGAAGACGATGGTGAGCGAGGCGAGCAGGATGTTCAGCGCGATCTCGTTCGGCGTCTTCTGCCGTGCTGCGCCCTCGACCAGGTTGATCATCCGGTCGATGAAGGTCTCGCCCGGCTTCGTCGTGATCTTGATGACGATCCGGTCGGACAGCACCTTCGTGCCGCCGGTGACGGCGCTGCGGTCGCCGCCGGACTCTCGGATGACGGGCGCGGATTCGCCGGTGATCGCCGACTCGTCGACGGACGCGACTCCCTCGACGACGTCACCGTCGCCGGGGATGATGTCGCCGGCCTCGCACACGACCAGGTCGCCGACCTTCAACTCCGTGCCGGGCACGCGCTCTTCGGAGTCCCCGACGAGTCGGCGCGCCACGGTGTCGGTCTTGGCCTTGCGCAGCGTGTCCGCCTGGGCCTTGCCGCGGCCCTCGGCCACCGCTTCCGCCAGGTTGGCGAAGACGACGGTCAGCCACAGCCAGGCGGCGATGACCCAGCCGAACCAGTCGCCCGGGGTCTTGATCGCCAGTACGGTGGTGACCACCGAGCCGATGAGCACGACGAACATCACGGGGGACTTGACCATCACCCGCGGGTCGAGCTTGCGGAACGCGTCGGGCAGTGACTTGACGAGTTGCTTGGGGTCGAACAGGCCCGCGCCGACGCGGCCCTCGGCGGCCTTGTGCCCGGTCGGTACGTCCTGGTGCGGTGCCCGGGTCGGGGTAACCGTGGACATCGGGTCCTCTTGCTTCTTGGTGTTGATGGTCATGCCGCCAGCCCTTCGGCGAGCGGGCCCAGCGCGAGGGCCGGGAAGAACGTCAGTCCGGTGATGATCATGATGGCTCCCACGAGGAGGCCGGTGAACAGCGGCTTCTCCGTACGGAGGGTGCCCGCCGTCGCGGGAACGGGCTTCTGCTCGGCGAGTGAGCCCGCCAGCGCCAGCACGAACACCATGGGCAGGAACCGGCCCAGCACCATGCACAGCCCCAAGGTCGTGTTGAAGAAGTCGGTGTTGGCTCCGAAGCCGGCGAAGGCGGAGCCGTTGTTGTTGGAGGCGGATGTGTAGGCGTACAGGACCTCGGAGAAGCCGTGCGCTCCGATGTTGGTCATGGCGTCCTTGCCGTCCGGCAGGGCCATGGCCACTGCGGTGCCGATCAGCACCAGCGCGGGGGTGATGAGGATGTAGCAGGCGGCCAGCTTGATCTCGCGGGTGCCGATCTTCTTGCCCAGGTACTCGGGCGTGCGGCCGACCATCAGCCCGGCGAGGAACACCGCGATCATCGCCATGATCAGCATGCCGTAGAGACCGGAACCGACACCGCCGGGCGCGATCTCGCCGAGCATCATGCCCAGCAGGAGCACACCGCCGGACAGGCCCTGGAAGGAGTCGTGGAAGGAGTTCACCGAGCCGGTCGAGGTCATCGTCGTCGACACCGCGAAGAGGGAGGACGGGCCTTCGCCGAACCGCTGCTCCTTGCCCTCCATCGAGCCGCCGGCGATCTGGGAGGCGGTACCGGGGTGGGCGTACTCGATCCAGGTCACGGCGACCACGGCGAGGAACCAGATGATCCCCATGGCCGCGACGATGGCGTAGCCCTGCTTGACGTTGCCGACCATCTTGCCGAAGGTGCGCGGCAGCGAGAACGGGATCACCAGCAGCAGGAAGATCTCCAGCAGGTTGGTGAAGCCGCCTGGGTTCTCGAACGGGTGGGAGCTGTTGGCGTTGAAGAAGCCACCGCCGTTCGTCCCCAGGTCCTTGATGGCCTCCTGGGAGGCGACCGCGCCGGAGCTGATGGCCTGCTTGTCGCCGGTCAGCGTGGTGATGGTGTGGATGTCGCCGAAGTTCTGGATGGCGCCGGCGGCGATGAGCAGTACGGCCGCGACCACGGAGATCGGGAGCAGGATGCGGACGGTGCCGCGCACCAGGTCCGCCCAGAAGTTGCCGAGGTCCCCGGTGCGGGAGCGGGCGAAGCCGCGCACCAGCGCCACCGCGACCGCGATGCCGACGGCGGCGGACACGAAGTTCTGCACCGCGAGCCCGGCGGTCTGGGTGACGTGGCTCATCGCCGTCTCACCCGAGTACGACTGCCAGTTGGTGTTGGACACGAACGACACGGCGGTGTTGAACGCCTGGTCCGGGCTGATCGGCTTGAAGCCGAGCGACAGCGGCAGCCTGTCCTGCACCCGCTGCATCAGGTACAGGAACAGCACGCTCACCGCGGAGAAGGCCAGGACCCCGCGCAGATAGGCGGGCCAGCGCATTTCCGTGTCGGGGTTGGCGCCCACCGAGCGGTAGATCCACTTCTCGACGCGCAGGTGCTTCTTGGACGAGTAGACGGCGGCCATGTAGTCGCCGAGGGGACGGTGCACGAGGGCGAGCGCGCCGATCAGCGCGGTCACCAGGAGCACGTCAGCGAGGACGGGGCTCATGTCGCGACTCAGAACCTCTCCGGGAAGATCAGGGCGAGGACGAGATAACCCAGCAGGGCGACGGCCACGACCAGGCCGACAACGTTCTCGGCGGTCACAGCTTCGCCACCCCCTTGGCGACGAGGGCGACGAGCGCGAACACCGCGATCGTGGTGACGACGAAGGCCACGTCGGCCATCGCAAGCTCCTGAATGAGGTTCGGAAATCCGTAAGAGGATCGGACCGCAACAGGAAACCCCCTGCCCCGACCGGATTCGACCGCCCTTAACGGCTTCCATACGGCGGCCCGTACACCTTTGACGCACCCCATACGGCGACCCGCGCCGCACGGTTCTGCGCGGGGCTGAACGAGTCGTCTCCTGTCGGATCGCCGCCTCCGTCGGGCGACGCGTGAAGAGACACGGAAAAGCGCTGCCGCGGGCTTGCCGCTGGGGGCATTGCCTGCTGAGGTGCATGAACTCCTCATTTGCGCCATTTGTACGCATCGGGCGAAACCCTAACGGCCCCTTAACGCCCAACCGATGGGTCAGCACTCCCCATGGGACCCCCCTCGCGGCTTACCCTCGCGCATGTGCTCAACGTGACCGGTCTGCTCAAACGTCTGGTGATCGGCCGGGCGAAGCGCAGCGAGGAACTTCACGAGACGCTGCTCCCCAAGCGGCTTGCCCTGCCGATCTTCGCGTCCGACCCCCTGTCCTCGGTGGCGTACGCGACCCAGGAGATCCTCCTGGTCCTCAGCCTCGGCGGTCTGGCTTACCTGCACTTCACGCCGTGGATCGCGGCTGCCGTCGTGGTCCTGCTGACGGTGGTGGTGCTCTCGTACCGGCAGGTGGTGAGCACCTACCCGAGCGGCGGTGGCTCGTACGAGGTCGTCTCCACCAACCTGGGCCCCTCGGCCGGGCTGGTGGTCGCCGCCTCGTTGCTTGTCGACTACGTCATGACGGTGGCGGTCTCGGTCGCCTCCGGTGTCGACAACATCATCTCGGCCGTCCCAGAACTCGCCGACCACCGTGTGGCCATGGCCCTCGGCTTCGTCGCGCTTCTCACCGCAATGAACCTGCGGGGCGTGCGCGAGTCAGGGCGGGCCTTCGCCGCGCCGACCTATCTGTTCGTCGGTGGCGTCCTCATCATGATCACGACCGGGCTGTTCCGCTACCTGGTCGGGGACGCGCCGGTAGCCGAGTCCGCCAAGTACGGCATCACGGCCGAGCCGCACGAGGCGAATCTGACCGGACTGGCGCTGGTCATGCTCGTGCTGCGCGCCTTCTCCCAGGGCTGCACCGCGCTGACCGGCGTGGAGGCGATCTCCAATGGGGTGCCCGCGTTCCGCAGGCCCAAGCCGAAGAACGCGGCGACCACGATGGCCGTCATGGGCGCCATCTCCATCACCATGTTCGTCGGGGTCACCACCCTGGCGCTGGTGGCGAAGGTCCACGTCACCGAGGACTCCTGCCGCCTGACCGGTCTCGACGGCAATTGCGGCAGCCACACCCAGCGCACCGTCATCGCCCAGGTCGCGGCCGCCGTCTTCGGCGGCGAGCACAGCATCGGGTTCTACTACATCCAGGCCGCCACCGCGCTCATCCTCATCCTCGCCGCGAACACCGCTTTCAACGGCTTCCCGCTACTCGCCTCGATCCTGGCCCAACACCGCTACCTGCCCCGCCAGCTGCACAACCGCGGCGACCGTCTCGCCTTCTCCAACGGCATCCTCGCCCTCGCGATCGTCGCCGGCCTGCTGCTGTACGGCTTCCAGGCCAACGTCACCAACCTCATCCACCTCTACATCCTGGGCGTGTTCACCTCCTTCACGCTCTCCCAGACGGGCATGGTCCGGCACTGGAACCGTGAACTGCGCGCCGAGACCGACCCCGCCCTGCGTCGCAACCACAAGATCACCCGGGTGATCAACGGAACCGGCGCGGCGGTCACCGGTGTGGTCCTGCTGATCGTGCTGGCGACCAAGTTCACCCAGGGCGCTTGGCTTGCGGTCGTCGCCGCGATCGTGCTGTGGGTGACAATGCGCGGCATCCGCCGCCACTACGACGCCACCGCCGCCGAACTCGCTGTCACCGACCCGAGAAGCGAACTCGCCCCGCCCAGTCGGGTGTTCGCGATCGTCCTGGTCTCCACCATCCACAAACCGACCCTGCGCGCCCTGTCGTACGCCCGCTCCTTCCGCCCCGACCACCTGGAGGCGCTCACCGTCTCGGTCGACCGCGACGAGGCGGCCCGGCTGCGCGACCGCTGGGAGGCGTATGGCATCGAGGTCCCTCTGAAGATCCTCGACTCCCCCTATCGGGAGGTGACCCGCCCGGTCGTGGACTACGTGCGCTCCATCCAGCGCGAGAGCCCGCGCGACATCGTGGCCGTCTTCATCCCCGAGTACGTGGTGGGTCACTGGTGGGAGAACCTCCTCCACAACCAGTCGGCCCTCTGGCTCAAGAGCCGTCTGCTTTTCACTCCAGGTGTGATGGTCACCAGCGTCCCCTGGCAGCTGACGTCCTCGGCCCGCGCCGACCGCCCGGCAGCCCGGGCTCCCGGCTCCGTCCGCCGCGGCGAGCCTCCGACTCCGCCACCACAGCCGGAGAGGCACCCGGGAGCACGTCGGTCCCAGCAGGGTGAACGCGGTGGGTAACCGAATGGGTGCGATCCGTGTTTATCGCGGTCGCCTGCATATGTTTCGCGTCAATGCCCTGGTCGACACCAGGAATACGTACGACGCTGAGCACAGGAACGTTTCCAGAGATGAGGAGCCGCCGTGCGCGCTCGTGACCTGGCGGTCGAATACGAAACAGTGAGCGTCGACAGCGACGCCATGGACGCGGCCCGGCTGATGGCCGACCACAAGCTGCCCGGCCTGTTGGTACTCGACGAGCGGGGTGAGCCGAAGGCGATCCTGCCGGCCTCCCAGATGATCAAGGTGCTGGTGCCCGCCTACGTGATCGAGGACCCCACCCTCGCCGCGGTCGTCGACGAGAAGCACGCCGACCGGCTCTGCCAGGCGCTGGCCGGCCGCCGCGTGGGGGAGTGCCTGTCCAGCAAGGCGGCCCCGCCGCCGGTCGCCGACGCCGATGACACCGCGCTGGAGGTGGCCGCGCTGATGGCGCAGGTGCGCAGCCCTTTGGTGGCGGTGGCGGAAAAGGCCAAGGACGGTACCCATCTGCTGGGTGTGATCACGGCGTCTCACCTGTTGCACGAACTCCTCGGCTCTGCAGAAGCGGTGAGCCTCAAGTAACCGTATCCGGGCACTGCGGCGCGCAGGGTTATTCCATGCCGGAGGCCCGGAGGATTTTGCGGCACAGTTCTCCGTCGATCCGCCGCCCCAACCGCTCCAGCACCGGCATGCCGCACCGTAGGGTCCCCTGCTCCAGGGATCGGCGTGCACCTTGATCCAGTTGGTGCCACAGCAAGGGGTTGGCGATCAGGACGTGCGGATCCAGCATCAGCCGCCCGCCGGACGTATCCGTGAGAATCACCCGCCGGCTTACGCCTTCGGATATGCGCACTGTCGCGAGGCGGTCGGTCCGCACCCGGCGGTGGGTCATGAGCCCGCGTGCGTCGAGTCCGCCTTGAGCTGCACTCACCCGCGGCGGCGTCAGGATGATCAGGAGCAGAACGGCGAGCGCGGCCCACCAACCGGCGCGGACGGCAGTGAGCCGCTCGAACCCCCAGTCGAGCAGTACGAGTGCACCGAAGAGCAACACGCTGTAGAGGACCGCGCTGCGCAATTCCCGCACCCAGTAACGGTCATGGACCGTCCGAACGGCGTTCCCACGCGGGCTTCTGCCCACCAAGGCGCGCTTCTTGATGCACCGTCCCATACGGGCCACATTAGGCACAGCACCGGCTTGTGTCTTCGGCTGTGAAGAACTCGGTTTCGTACCGCCCGGTCAGCCGACGCTGCCGAACCTCAAGTAGGGCCTGCGGCCGAGCAGGGATCCGGACCAGCGGCTCCAAGGAACTGCCGTTCGCTGTGTGTTCGCCCTTGGCCCTGTGCGTCATCGCCTTGGCGAGTCCGATCTCCTGACGGCGGTGCGCGGGCCCTCCTCGGCGATCACGGCCCCGGCTCAGCTCCGCGCCCGGTTGTCGTTGACCGCGGCCAGGAGGAACAAAACGGCTGCAAGGCCGTAGAACCCGATACCGAGAAGCATGGCGGCCATGACCACGTCGTAAGGGGCGTTCGCCAGGCGGGGCACACCATTGGCCAATGTGCCGCCGTACAAGCACAGGAGTGCGTAGGCGCGGGGGCGCAGACTTCCGGCGCGCCCACGCATCCACCGAGGAACCCAGCCCCGCAGGAACGCGATAGCAGGGGGCAGCATCAAGGCGCTGGCGACGGCCAGAGCGATCCAGTGGTAGAGCGGATTGCCGTTCATGTCGACACCTCCTTTCACCGGGGCAGGTCGGTCGGGCGGGCAGCTTCGGCGCCCACGAGACACAGGACGCCGAGCAGCAGTACGGGAAGACCAGGCCCGGGCAGGGCCCACATCACCACGCCGCACAGAGCGAGCGCCACACCGGCGACCGCAAGTGAACGCGCGACTGTGCGCCTTGTGAGAGGGCTGTCCATCAGGTGGCTCCAGGAAGGACGAAGGGGCCGTTACCGCAGCGGAAACATATCGCATATGCCACTGACACCTCAGTGCTCCTCGGTGGCGCGTACAGGGTGCGCTTCAACTCGGCCCAGCGGCCTGTCCGGTGGTGAGCGTGCCACGCAGTTCGGCCAGCGGACGGCGGTGGGAAACTGCGCGGCGGCGCCGATGGCCTCCAAGGTCCCTCACCCCCAAGTCTCGCCGTATCCCGGCACCCGCGGCCGTTGCGGGGCCGGGCACCAGGACATACCTCTGTGTGCGCCAAGATCATTGTGAACTGACGCTGTTCCTCACCGCATTGCCGTGTTCCGGCAGTCCTGGCGTCTCGTTGATGCCGGACAGCGATACCCGGGGGCCGACCGAGCCGGCTGTGATCACTCGGCTCATGCGCCATGATCAGTCCCAGTCACGGCCGTGTGCGCTTTGCTGTCGCTGAGTCGTTGATACCGGCATCGGGGGAGGGAGAAGGGGTGGGCCAACTCGTATACGGCGCCGCAGGAGATGGCCGCCGGACACTACACGCTCCGGCGGACGGGGGTCCGTCTCGCGGTCAGGGTGGCCAGGGCGGACAATGGCGCAGCGGGGGAAGGAGGTGCGCACGATGAGGCGCGTGCCCTCGATTCCCGACCAGGCCCGGCACCCGGCGCTGCCGGGCCACATGGTGGTGTGCGGCGACGACGCCCTCGCCGAGCGCCTGGCCGCTGAACTGCGGGAGCTGTACCGCATGCGGGTCACTGTCGTCGTACCGTCGCTGCCCGGTGCGGCCGACACCGGGAACGGCACGGAGGGACGGGCACGGGCAGCGGCGCTGCTCGCCCGGATGCAGGCGGTCGTCAACCGGGCCGCCGACTCGGAGGCCACACGGGGCGTCCGCGTTCTTCAGGCGCCGCTCCTCGACGAGGAGACGCTCGCCGAGGCCGGTATCGCGCGCGCCGACGCACTCGCCCTCGTCCATGACGACGACGAGACCAACATCCGCGCCGCGCTCGCGGCCCGCCGCCTCAACCCTCGCCTACGCCTGGTCATCCGGCTCTACGACCGCAAACTCGGCCAACACCTCGCGGACCTGCTGGACCAGGCCGCCGTGGTCGGCTCACCCGGCCTCGACCCGGCCGCCCTGGACACCTCCACCACCGTCCTGTCCGACGCCGACACCGCGGCCCCCGCCCTGGTGGCGACGGCCGTCGCGGGCACCAGCAAGGTCGTGCAGGCGGACGGCCTGCTGCTGCGAGCCGTCGAGCGCACCCCACCCGGACGCGGCGAGGTCGCCGACCCCGGCCTGTGCACGCTCGCCCTGCTCTCCTCCACCGCCAACGACCCGGCGGGCACGGAGGGGTCGGACGCCAGCGGTCAGGACGGGCCGCTGCTGCTGCCGGACGACCGTACCGTCGCTGCTGCCGTCGGCCGTGGCACCGTCGTCCTGGAGACCGTCACGCACGACGGCCCCGAGCGCGTCCCGAGCCGTGGCCTGCCGCTCGGCTCGCTCTTCTCTCGCCGCCTGCGCTGGTCCCTGGCGGGGCTCGTGCTGAGTGTCCTGGGCCTGGCGGTGGCGACCTGGCTGACCACCGGCGACCATCCTCTGCACGCCGTCTACCTCACCCTCCTCGACCTCTTCGCCATCGGCGACCCTGCCCTCGGCGATCCCATAGCCCGCCAGGTCCTCCAACTCCTGTCCGGCTTGACGGGCCTGCTCCTGCTACCCGTTCTGCTCGCCGCCGTACTGGAAGTGCTCGGCACCTTCCGCACCGCCTCCGCCCTGCGCCGCCCGCCGCGCGGCCTGTCCGGCCACGTCGTCCTGCTGGGCCTTGGCAAGGTCGGCACCCGTGTCCTGGCCCGGCTGTGCGAACTCGGCATCCCCGTGGTGTGTGTGGAGGAGGACCCCGAGGCGCGCGGCATCCCGCTCGCCCGCCGCCTGCACGTGCCCACCGTGCTCGGCGACGTCACCCAGGAAGGTGTCCTGGAGGCCGCGAAGATCCACCGCGCCCACGCGCTGCTGGCCGTCACCAGCGGCGACACCACCAACCTCGAAGCCGCCCTCTACGCCCGCTCCGTGGAGCCCGGCCTGCGCGTGTCGCTGCGCCTGTACGACGACGCCTTCGCCACCGCCGTCTATCGCACCCTGCGTGCCGCCCACCCCCGGGCCCTCACCCGCAGTCGCAGCGTCTCCACTCTCGCCGCCCCCGCGTTCGCCGGCGCGATGATGGGCCGCCGGATCCTCGGCGCCATCCCCGTCGAGCGCAGAGTCCTCGTGTTCGCCGCACTCGACGTGGCGGGGCATCCGCAGCTGGAGGGCCGCACGGTCGCGGAGTCGTTCCGCCCCGGTGCGTGGCGCGTCCTGGCCATCGACTCGACCGACCCGGACGAACGGCTGCCGGACCTCGCGGCGTCACCGTCGGTCGACGGTAGCGAGCACATCGGCGGCCTCCTCTGGGACCTGCACCCCGGCTACGTCCTCCGCCCGCAGGACCGCGTGGTCCTCGCCGCCACCCGCCAGGGCCTCGCCGAACTCCTGGCAACTCACCCGCGGACCCGCCCACGTGCCACGTGAGCATCGCCGCGCACGATGAACACCACCGTGTACGCGCCTGGGCTGTCCTGGTGTGACGCACGCCCACCTCCTGCCGTAGGCCGACGATTCGGGGCCAATTGGTGCTGAGGCGTAGTAGGCAGGGCCGGGCCGCGTGGGGCACGATCGTTCGTCGCACTGATGGACGGGGGGTCTGCCACTCTTTTCCGGCGTGCGGGGGGGGGCCGGGTGACCGGGCGTGAGGTACCCGACGAGTATCTGGAGGGGTATGCCCAGGTACTGGCCGAGGCGTGTGTGACAGGCCGGCGCCTCACGCGGGAAGAGTTGGAGTCCCTGCGCACCTGGGGAGAGCACGCTGCCGAAGTCGGCCTCGGGCTGCGGGCCCTCGTCCGCCGGTATTTGTCCGTGACCCGGGAGAGCTGGCCCACCCTCTCGTCCATGGAAGCCGATTGCCTGCTCGCCGTCGTCGAGCAGGCGATCGAGGCCTTCGCCGAAGGCCATGAACGGGCGCTGAGGCTCGCCGTACGGCAGGAGGAAGGCGTACGGCGGGAGTTCATCGACGACCTGCTCTACGGCCGCAGCGACCTCGGGCGCCTGGCCGAGCGAGCCGAACGCTTCGGGTTGCTCCTCTCCCGGGCCCACGCGGTCGCCGTCGCCCAGGGCAGCAAGCCGGTGGAGGACATGCATCCGGCGACCCGGCACGTGGAGAGCGCTGTGATCAGCAGATTCGGTGAGCGGAGCATCCTGCTCACCACCAAGGACGGGCGGCTGGTCTGCATTGCCCCCGGAGAACAGGACGAGGTCCTGGCGTTCTTCGCCAAACAGGCGCACGCGGCCACCGATGGAAGCCAGGTCGCCATAGGACGCCCCCACCCGGGCGCCGGTGGAGTTGGCCACTCTTACGAAGAGGCCCTCAACGCCCTGGATCTGGCCGACCGGCTGCACATTGACGAGCCGGTGCTGCGCGCCGCCGACCTTCTCGTCTACCCGGTGCCGACCCGCGACCAGGCAGGCCATGGCCGACCTCGTGCGCAATACGCTGGGCCCGCTGCAGTCCGCGCGCGGCGGCGCCCGGCCGCTCGTCGACACACTCACCGCATACTTCGATGCGGGGTGTGTCGCGGCCGAGGCGGCCCGTCGCCTGAGTCTGAGCGTGCGTGCCTTCACCTACCGCCTGGAGCGCATCCACAAACTCACCGGCGCCAACCCGGCCGACTCCGTCCACCGTTACACCCTGCAGACTGCGGTGATCGGCGCCCGGCTCCTGTGCTGGCCGGACAACGACGTGTGACCTGGCGTCCTGCATGGCGTCGCCCGCCGTCCTGTGGGGACTCCGCCAGTACCTGGCCTTGCGTCGCCTCGCGCAGCACGAAAGCACGCCGGCGTGGGCGTCATCGGCTGGTCGGCGGTGCGTGCGCGTACGTGGTTGCCGAGTTACGGAGGCAGTCAGGGCACGATTATGCCGAGAACGGTCCGTGACCGGGAGGTGGGTAACCCGCAGCATTGGCTCATGGCAAACGGAGGCGGCCGCTACGCGGAGTATTCGCGACACGTGGCGCCGCGCCCGAGCTCTCCACCATCTCGGCGGGGCGGGGATCGGCCGCCTGGATGACCGAGACGTGAAGCGCTGACGACAGCGAGCCGACGGAGGCCAGCCGAAACACGGACCCGAAGTTCGCCCCAAGGCACGACTCGCAGCCTGCGACCCGCCAGTTCAATGACGTCCACCGCTCCGGCTCTCCCCCTTGTCCGCTTCCTGCCCGGTGGACAGGTGGACGACGTGGGCGACGAGTGCCCCGGCCAGTACGGCCCACGCCACGGAAGCGATCCCGGCTGCGCGCCAGCCGCCGACGCAGAGAAGCACCGCCACGGTTGCTCCCGCAGTCATCGGCCGGCGGCGGGCAGCGAAGCACCACTGTCGGCGTGCGCTTCCGGGGTGGCGCATCTCCACCAGCGCGGTTCGGATGATCAGTAAGGCGGCCACGGTCACGGGTGCCACCAGCGATGTGTCCATGTGCGGACCTCCTTCCGGACCGGACGGCCGTTCAGGCGAGCGCGAAGTAGCGCAGCCACACATAGCCGAGGGCGATGGCCACGGTGACGGCGGTGACGACCATGCCGTACTTGGTGAACTGCCAGAAGGAGATGGGCTGGCGGTTGCGTTCGGCGATGCCGAGGACGACGACGTTGGCGCTGGCGCCGATGGCGGTGGCGTTGCCGCCCAGGTCGGCACCGAGGGCGAGAGCCCACCACATGACGTGGTCGCTGCCGCCACCCATGTTCTGGACGAGGTCGCTGGTGATGGGGGCCATGGTGGCGACGTACGGAATGTTGTCGACGATGCCGGAGAGGACGGCGGAGGCGCTCAACAGCGTCATGGAGCCGCCGAGTTCGTTGTCACCGATCGTATCGGCCAGTTGCTTGGAGATCTCACCGATCACGCCGGTCTCGATCAGACCGCCGATCATGATGAACAGGCCGGCGAAGAAGGCCAACGTGGGCCACTCCACCTCCTTCAGCACATCACCGGTCTCCGCCGAGGAGACGGCGATGAGCAGTCCGGCACCCAGGAGGGCGACAACGCTGGGTTCGTAGTGCAGTACCGGGTGCAGGACGAAGCCCGCCACGACCAGCGCGAGCACGATCAGGCCCTGGACGAGGAGCCGGGGATCGCGAATGGCTTCGCGTTCCTCCAGCGCCATGATCTCGGCGGCGCGGTCCTCGTCGTAGATGAAGGACTTGCGGAACATTACGCGGCACATCAGGACGAGGACGACGAGCAGGACCGCCGAGATCGGGGCAAGGTGGACCAGGAAGTCGTTGAAGGTCAACCCGGCCCGGCTGGCGATGATGATGTTGGGCGGGTCGCCGACGAGAGTCGCGGTGCCGCCGATGTTCGAGGCCATGACCTCGGCGACGAGGAAGGGGGTGGCCGGGAGTGCCAGGCGCTCGCACACCAGCAGTGTGACGGGTGCGATGAGCAGCACCGTCGTCACGTTGTCCAGCAGCGCCGATGCGACCGCCGTGATGACGACGAGCATGGCCATGACCCGGAAGGGTTTGGCCCGTGCCCGCTTCACGGACCAGATCGCCAGGTACTCGAACATGCCGGTCTTCTTCAGCACGCCGACGATCATCATCATGCCCATGAGCAGGAAGATGACGTTCCAGTCGACGCCGCTGTGCTCGGAGTAGAAGGCCGACTTGTCGTCGGTCGCGCCGATCGCCAGCATGAGGGCCGCGCCGCCCAGTGCCACGGCGACGCGGTGGATCTTCTCGCTGATGATCAGGGCGTACGCGCCGACGAAGACGACGACGGCTGCCCAGCTGTGCCAGTCGTTCACGATCCTCCGATGATGTGCTCCAACAGCGCGGTCGCAGTGACCGCGCCGATCAACGACGTCCTGTCGCCATTGGGTTCGACGACCGCGACGATCGGGGTGTCCTTGCGGGCCATCAGCCCGGCGATCTGGGAAGGCGGAGCGTCCGGGCCGACGACCGCGGGTGTGACACGGCCGCTCGCCTCCTCTTCGAAGTGATCGTCGACCACGATGGTAGGAATCGGCCCCTCCCGCATGTACCAGGGCGACAGGGCGCCGATCACGCGAGCGGACGGCACGACTGCGTACGGATAGTCGTCTCGGTCGAGGACCAGCAGTGCGGGCAACTGTGCCCGCACGAGCAGGCGGGCGGCGTCGCGCACGTCGTCGTCCGTGGACACGGTGGGGTAAGGACCGGCCAGATCACGTGCACGCATCGGCGGGGGTCTCCTTGGGCCGTGCGTCGGTGTCCTCGCGGCCGGCCGGGATGCCGGCCAGCTCGTCGACGTCGAAGGCGCGGGCGATCGGCACGTCCGTCGAGCTGTGCGCGATGATCGAGAAGGCGATGCACACCGCTATCAGCGTGAACGCCGCCTCGGCCTGCGGAATGCCGGACTGCAGCACCAGTAGTCCGTAGACCACCGAGGCGAAGCCCTTTGGGCCGAACCAGGCCGCCACCAGCTTCTCCTTGCGCGAGAGGCTGGTGCCGATCAGCGACAGCAGCAGCGAGGCCGGCCGGATCAGCATGATCGCCAGGATCACCGCCACGTAGCCGCCGAACGACAGGTCGCCGAACAGTTGCGGGGTCAGCAGCGCGCCGAACACCAGTAGCGCCGCGAACTTCGCCAGCTCCGCCAGCGCCTCGCCCAGTGGTTCGAAGGACTCCTTCGCTTCCGGGGACACGTGCACCAGCGCTGCGCCCGCCGAGAACGCCGCCAGGTACGGGTTGGCGTGAGTGAGGTGGCACACCGCGTACAGGATGATCCCGGTGGCCAGGGGCAGGAGCGGCTGCAGCTTCGGCTCGGCGCCCAGCAGGTGGAAGCGCACCAGCGCGTTGACCAGCAGCGGCAGTGCGACACCGAAGACGAGGCCGAGCAGCAGTTCCAGGACGATCTTTCCCGGCGATGCAGCACTGTCGGCCGTCGGACCGGCGGCCGTGATCAGGATGAGCACGACCGGGAGGGCGAGCCCGTCGTTGATGCCGCTCTCCACGTTCAGCAACTGCCTCAGCTTCGCCGGCACTTCCCTGCGTCCGACGATCGCCGAGGCGAACACCGGGTCGGTCGGCGCCAGGACCGCTCCGACCAGGAACGAGGTCGTCCAGTCCAGGCCCACCAGGAAGTGCGTGATCAGGGCCATGAAGACGAACGCCAGCGGCATGCCCAGGCCGAGGGCACGGGCGGGGTTCTTCCAGTTGGCCCGCAGCTTGGGCAGCGACACGTGCATGCCGTCGGTGAACAGCACCGCGAACAGCGCCAGATCGGCCGTCACGGAGACGATCTCGCTGTCCGGCGTGATGTGGATCAGTCCGAGGAACCCATCGCTGACCAGGGCTCCGCCGACCAGGAAGAGGAAGGAGGTGGAGAGCACCGTCCGTGCCGCCAGACCTGACAACAGCACCGCCACCAGCAGCGCGGCACCGAACACCGCTACGAGCACCATGGCGGACCCCGATCGGAGAGAGATTGATCCCTTGCTCGCCGACCAGGCTTCCCGGCACACCGGGGGGAACCCTACCTGTCCTTGACGCGTTTTCGACAGATCACTAATAGGCGCAAAGGGCTCCGCGGCATTGCCAGATCCCGGCAATGGTGATGACGGGGATGCAGTCGAGGCTCGAAGACCTAGATCGGCTCGACCGTCAGCCGCCCGGGCGGCGGGTGCAGCGACCTGTGCCTACGCTGATGCTCAGGTGTGCCGGGAAGCCTGGTCGGCAGTCGGCCGCCCTCTGCCCTGCAGCCCCGGATGCCAGACCCTTCTCCGGCACGGCAACACCACAGGCACTACATGCTGCTGAGTGCGGGAAGCGGTTGGGAATGCTCTCGAAGCGGAACGGTGTTCTTCATGGCGCTGTGCGCCGCCCGGACGCACGGCACGTGCGTAATCGCCATACACGCAGGATTCCAAGCCGGGCCACCCTCGAAGGACTGGGGCTGCTCCGCGTCTTCCAGGGCACGCTCGACTTGCTCCTCGCGCATCCCGTGCCCCGAGCCCGCCTGATCCTTCAGCGGTTTGGGGCCCTGATGGCCGGAGCATGCGGCATCGCCGCCACAGTGTGGATCGCGATGCCGGCCATCCAGGAGAGTGCAGACCTGACCTCCATCAGTCCGGCCGAGTTCCCGGCGCAGTGCGTCAACCTGGCTTTGCTGGCCGTGGCGTTCGGCGCACTCGCCATGGGCCTTGGCGCCGCCACCGGCCGTCGGGCCGTCGTCTTCGCAGCCACTGCGGGCATCGGCGTCCTCACCTACGCCGCTCACACCTTCGCCGACCAGCTCGGCGCCGACAATCGAACCCGACGAGGAGCGTCCCCTGCGGGAACTGCTGGATGGGGTGAAGGGCGACGGGGAAGACCAAGGCTTCTCGGGGGTGTTCGTTTCTTTCTCTGCCGCTGGTCCTGCCGCTGTCTGCGTGACCGCTTGCCGGCTGGCCGAGCAGCATCTGCATCCGCGCATTGCCACGCGGTTGCTGACCGGGGTGGCGGTGAACGGCTGGGGCGGAGCACCGTCTTCACCTCCGTACGAGCCGTCGCGGGCGCCCGTGCCGCAGATGCTCACCGTGCAGGTCGACCAGAGCGGGCGGGTGACCCAGGTGGACGTGACGCGCGGCCCGACCCACCTGCTGCTCGCGGCGGCTGCGGTCGGCGCCGGGCAGGCCGAGAAGGCGGTGCGGGACGGGATGTCGGCGCAGGCCCGGCTCCTTGGCGGTCGGCTGAGGGCGGGCCCCGGTTCAAGGTCGCCACGCTCGAGGCCGTGGAAGGAGCGGCACATGGCGGCCCGTGGCTGGGGACGCGTCGACCGACGGGACGCCCCAGGCCGCCGACCCGCTGCTGTCCGGCACGGTGGAACTGTGGCAGGTGGAGGCGGTGGACGGGCGGGTGTACGAAGATGCGGGGGATGCCAGTGCCCGCCGGCCGAACAGTCAGCAGACCTGCCCGCCAGGCACGCGATCACCCGTGATCGTGCCGCCCAGCCCAGCCCAGCCCGGCTCGGGTCGTGGCGCGGGCGGGCGGCAGCGGCAGCGGGAAGGCCGAAGCGGAAGTGAGTCTGCTTCGGCTGGCGGGAAACGCCCGACTGGCGGTCTGGTGTCTCGTACAGTGGGAAACCGGTCTCCCTGATACGGCGATGCACCGCACCCGCCGTTCCTCGATACGGAGGAGGTGCGCGGATCAGAAGCGGCGGATCACCCGCAGCTTGTCCGTGTAGAGGTCGCTAGCCGTACCGTCGATGATCGACTTCCCGCCGACGTCGGCCATGGTCGGCCCGTTGGGTGTCTTGCGGCTGGAGACGAAGCGGCGCTTGCCGTGCTGATCCGTGCCCAGGTAGATGCCGGTGTGGGAGACGGCACCGTCGTCGGGGTCGTTCCAGAAGAGCACGTCGCCGATCCGCAGTGCGTCGAGCGGGGGCGGTGCGTCGGTGGCCTGGGCCACGACGATGCCTGGACTGGAGGCGGCCTGCCACTGCGACCTGCGCGGCAGGTAGCGGCGCTCCGAGTCCTCCGCGAGGCCCATGGGAACGCCCAGGTGGTAGCCGTAGACCATCCGGACGAAGCCTGAGCAGTCGAGGTTCCTCAGCCACTTCGGGTCCGGGGTCGCGGTGACGCTCTCGCCGCTGGGGAAGGTCCACTGGAGCCCCATGTACTCGTGGAAGTCGGCCCCCACCTCGCGCAGTCCGGAAGCCAGCAGTTGGCTATACCCGGACTCGCCGAGCACCTGGGCGTTCTGGCGCGCGGGGTCGGTGACGGCCGGCGCGAACGGCCGGTACATCGAGGAGTACGCGAGGGCGTCGGGCGAGGTGTCGCCCGCCCATGCTCGGATCCGCTGCTCCACGGCGGCCGTCCACGTGCCGTCGAAGAGCTCCGGGAGGACCCGTACCCACGTGTCGTGGGTGACGACCGGCGGGTCGGTCCAGGTCGCTGTGTCGATCCGGAAGTCGTAGACCCTCGCCTGCGGAAGCACCGTGGAACCGGTGGAGGCGAGGCCCCGGACCCCGAGCGTGCCCGAGCGGAAGACAGCGTCCGGGGCCTTCTCCGGGTCGCACACATTGTGGTGCCACACGGTCGTGGGCTCGTCGTCCACGCCCGACGTGACGTGCCGCCAGGCACGGGCGCGCAGGACGTCACCGGCCTTCTCGACCCGGACCCACCAGTGGTCGTACGCCTTGAAGCCGGTACCGACTGTGACGGCCGCGCTCAAGGTGGTCGACGCGTCGGCGAGCTCTTTCTCGAGGACGAGTTGGACGTCTCCCGCCGGGGTGACGATCAGCCGCGCCCGGTAGTGGTTGTTGACGTCCTGGGCGGCGAAGACGAGGCCGAGGGAGACGGGCGCCCCGACGGGCAGCTTGTCGAACGAGAACCGGGCGGCGGCGTAGACGTCGCCGATGCCGTGATCGGGAAGCAGTGAGTAGCGGCTCTTGCCGGCGGCGAGCGTGATGGCGGCCCGGCCGCTCTCGACGAAGTAGTCCGCGTCGACGCCGTTGTGGTGGGACCAGGTTCCGCCGCCGGGCGACGCGCCCCAGCCGCCGGCGGGCGGGGTCCGGTCGAACGCGTCCCGGACCGCCTTCTTCTGCTCGGTGAACCAGCGCCGCGCCCCCCGCAGCGTCACTGTCCGTGCCCCCGTGGTGAGCGTCGCGAGCACGCCCGTGTCGTCCGAGACCTCCAGGCCGCCAGCGATGGTACGGGTGGTCAGCGCCCCGGCCGGGTGCGGGGCATAGTGCCACGGGTCGGTCGGGTCGATCAGAACCGGGACCCGGAAGCCGGGCGCCTGCGCGACGGGCTCGGCCGACCCCGTCGTCGCCGTCGGAAGGGCCGTCGGGGCGGCGGCGTTCGCGGTCGGCGCCGCGGCGATCGGCAGGGCGCTGCCCGCCGCCGCTGCGGCCAGGGCGGTGAAAGCCGCTCTGCGGCTCAGTGAGAAGTTCGATGCGGACATGCCAGGGTTCCCCCGTACGGATGGCGCGTGAGCGGACGTTCGTGCGAGGAGGGACATTACCCAGCTCCTCGGTCCGGCCTGCGGCCGACGCCCCAGCCGTTCCACCTCCTCAAGCGGTACCTCTCATCGGTCCCGGAGCGAACGACGGCAACGTGTTCTGTTGCCGGATGGCGCAAACGCTGAACACCTCGGTCCGGGCTTCGACCGCGACCCAGCAGTCCACCCTTGGCTTGGCCGGATCCGGCCTCGATGTCGGCCAGTGGTAGGGCACGGTCCTCACGTACGGTTCGCGCGGAGACGTCGTGAACGTCGCATACGCCCCGAGCCCTTGACGGACGGCAGCGAGCACTTACGGGCAGTGCCGCATCCAGCCGTGGCGGTTACACGACACCGCCGCGTCCCGGATGGCTTCCGGGACGCGGCGGTCGGTCGTGTTACAGCGTGCTTCAACGGCGGATGTAATGACGGTGTCTCCTCGGCGGGTTGGATCAGTGGGCTTCATCAGCTCTTTGCTCGCTCACAGATCCTCGACGGCCGTGGTCAGCCGCCGGATCGCCTCGTCGACGGTGGAGCGCGGGCAGCCCAGGTTCACGCGCATATAGCCGTGACCCTCGATCCCGAACTTCTGGCCCTTGTCCAGCCACAGACGCGCCTTGGTGAGCATGAACTTGTCGAGGGAAGCCGCGTCCATGCCGAGACCCGTGCAGTCCATCCACGCCAGGTAGAGGGAATCGGCGGGCAGTACGCGCACCTTGGAGGTGGCGCTGTTGACCGCCTGCGCGAAGTGGGCGTGGTTGCCGCGCAGATAGGCGAGCTGTTCTTCGAGCCAGGGCTCACCGTGGGTGTACGCCGCCTCGGCTGCGACCATGCCCAGCACGTTGACCAGGGGGAACAGGTTGCGTTCGTACTGCCGGGCCAGTTCCTCGCGCAACCTGCGGTTGGGCACGAAGAGATTCGCGCTCTGGAGCCCCGGGAGGTTGAACGTCTTGCTCGGGGCCGTGCAGGTGATGCTGTTCTGTGCGAACTCCTCGCCGAGGGAGGCGAACGGGACGTGCTTCTTGTCCGGGTTGATGATCAGGTCCTGGTGGATCTCGTCGGAGACGACCAGGACGCCGTGCCGGGCGCAGATCTCGCCCATTGTCGCCAGCTCTTCCTCCGACCAGACGTTCCCGGTCGGGTTGTGGGGGTGGCTCAGGATGAACAGCTTGGTGTCCGGCCGGATGGCGGCCTCGAACGTCCTGGCGTGGAACCGGTAGCCGTCCTCGGTGCGCTCCAGCGGGGCGAATGCGAGGTGGCGCCCGTTGAGCAGGACGTCGTTGTGGAAGTGCGCGTACACGGGTGGCTGGATCAGGACCGAGTCGCCCGGCGCGGAGAAGGCCTGCACCGCGGTCTTGAGGGAGGTGATGATGCCGGCGGTCTGCAGTACCCACTCCTGCGGTATCTCCCAGCCGAACCGCCGGGCCTGCCAGCCGGTCACGGCGTCGAGGTAGCTCTCGGTCGCGCCTCCGGGGTACCCGAAGACGCCGTGGTCCACGGCTTCGTGGAGGGCGTCGAGCACGGCCCGGGGCGCCTTGAAGTCGGTGTCGGCGACCCACATCGGCAGCGGGTCGGCCGCGATCTCGTCCGGGGTGAGGAAGTCCTTGGCGAAGGACCACTTCATGGAGTTCGAGCTACGGCGGTCGACGACCTCGTCGAAGACCGAACCCTGAGAGCTGCCCATGGAGTCCGCTTGATTCGTGTCGAGGAAGGTGGTTTCGCAAGCCATGGCGGGATGCTAGCCACGATGAGCGGCAAAAAGTTCGCGAACTTTGCCTGAAATTCAGCTTGTGGAGCTAACATTTGAGACATGGACGCCATGGATCGCCAGATTGTTGCCCTGCTGCAGGCGGAGGGGCGAATTACCCTCACGGAACTCTCCGATCGGGTCCGGCTCAGCGTGTCCCGATGCCAGCGCCGCGTCCGGGAGCTGGAGGCGGAAGGTGTGATCCGCGGCTACAGCGCTCTTGTCGACGGCGCGGCACTGGGATACGGCTTCGAGGTCCTGCTCTTCGCCACCCTCAGCCGCCCCGACGCGGTGGACGAATTCGACGAGGCACTGGCCGGGGTTCCCGAGGTCGTCGAGGCCCAGCGGCTGTTCGGCGAACCGGACTACCTCATCCGCGTGGTCAGCGCCGACCTGCCCGCCTACCAGCACCTCTACGAGAGCGTCCTCATCCGGCTCCCAGGCGTCCGTGGGCTCAACTCGACCATCGTCATGAAGAACGTGGTCAGCCCCCGCCCGTACCCCGACCGGGCCCCGCGCGAGCGGTCGGCGAAGGGATCGGCTGTGTGACAGCGGTCCACGGAACACGCAGACTGCGAGGCACGGGCCGGAACCGGCAGCGGTTGGAGCGGACGACACCCGGGAATCTCCTCGAGCGTCGCTGCCTGCGCGCAGGGGGGACCTCGGCCCGTCGTTCCGGCGCCAGGAAGG
Source organism: Streptomyces sp. HUAS ZL42 (assembly GCF_040782645.1). Classification (GTDB taxonomy): domain Bacteria; phylum Actinomycetota; class Actinomycetes; order Streptomycetales; family Streptomycetaceae; genus Streptomyces. The sequence continues at coordinate 785,210 of NZ_CP160403.1, read as the reverse complement.
AGAGCGGACTACCGCGCGTCCGCGTCAATAGATCGGGACTGGACGGCGGCCGTGATGGCCACACTCCGTCCGGCCGGCCGCAGCGCGACCTGCCACCCCGCGTCCCTGCACCAGCGGGCTGTCCGGTCATCATCGACGGGACCGGCCAGGCCGCCCCCTCGACGACTCCGCGAGATGCCGCACGGCTGCTACAAGGCATCCGGCTTCGGCAAGGACATGTCGGCCTACTCCTTCGACGAGTACACCAACATCAGGCACGTCATGACAGAGATCACGGGAGCACAGCACAAGCCCTGGCACGACGTCGTCTTCAGCAGCCGCTGATCACAGACAGCGGGTCCGTCGTACGAACAGTGCAGCCAGGGTGGTTGGGGTACTGACGGGCAGCGCAGAGGCAGCCGTCGAAGGGGCCTCGAAGACAACGCGTCTGCATTGGTCCTCTCCCGCGTTCGCCGAGCAGATCGCTGCTGCGTGGGTGTTGACGCAGATCGGCCTGGCCGGCCGGGCAGGAGTCCGCGTGGCGGTCGCGGTCGGCATCTGTGTGGCGCTCAAACGGGCCCTGTCCCTGGCCTCGTTCGCCTCGCTGAGCAGCCCGGAATCGCGGGCCCACTATGACGGGAAGCGCGCGGAAGGGAAAGTGAACCGTTCCGGGTTCGACAGGGACTCCGGACTGTCCCAGAGCGGTTCACCTCTGCTCGCGTGGAGACGGCTCAATTGTTCTTGCGCGGGTGCGGCTGCCAGTCAGTGGTAGGCCTGCACGACCGCGTGGCCCTTGCCGCGGCCGATCATCCACTTGTTGACCGGCGTGGTGATCAGGAAGGCGACCGCGAACCCGCCCAGCAGAGCGGACCAGAAGAGTCCGTCCGACAAGTGGGCGTCCATTGCCCCCGGCGTGAGGGCGATGATCGCGTTGTCGACGAGTTCCATGATGGCAATGGACACGGTGTCGGCGGCGAGCGCGACCCTGATTGCGGTCTTGAGGTCCAGGCCGGCTCGGCGGACCGCGAACAGGGTGAAGGAGTAGCCGAAGAGGAACGCGAGTCCGATCGCCAGGACCATGGTGGGCGCGTTGCCCCAGGCCAGTGCGGTGCCGATCACCATGCCGAGGATCTCGCCGATGGCGCAGCCGGTCAGGCAGTGCAGCGTCGCCTTCGCCGCCGTTCCCCAGGACGCCCCCGTGACCGCGTGGGTGGCGTGGTCGTGTGCGCTGCTGGTGTGGTGAGCGGTGTGGTCCATGGCCTCTTCCCCTTCTCATCCAGTGTGGCCCGTCCCGAGCCCCATATTCGTGACGATATACCCCCATGGGGTATCTCTCCAGCGGTGCGCCATCATCGCGGGCGGCGGGCGGAATTGATTCAGGAGTTCCGGGCTGGAGGATCTGGACCGCTCTGGGGTGCGGATTGGGGCGGTCAGTGCACGTGCGGGGCCCTGCCGTCTTTGGCTTGCCGTGCGGTCAGTCCGACCGCGGCGCTCGCGGCCGCCGCGAGGGTGCAGACGGTGAAGGCTTTCGTGAAGCCGCCGACGGAGCCGGACTCGATTCCCGAAGCGGCGAGCGTGGAGACGACTGCCACGCCGATTGAACCACCCACTTGAACCACCCACTTCGTGGAAGGAGGCCACGGCGGAACCGGGCAGCAGGCCCGCATGCACGCTGCTTCGGCGGGCAGCCGGGTCGGCGGCACGGGTCCGACGGCCGCGATCGCCATGCCGCCCACGGTGACGGCACGGCTGCCGATCCGGCCGACGAGCCGGGAGGCGAGGTGGGCTCCGAGGCCGATCGCACCAGGCCGGTCTTCAGCGGACTGAAGCCCCGGACATGTTGGAGGTGGACCGAGCCGAGGAAGAAGTAGGCAATCAGCAGCGCGGTGGCGAGCATCAGTTGCTGGCTTGGAACAGCAGCCAGAGCCGTACGTGCTCGGTCCCAGTGGCCGACAGCGGATGCTGGCCGCCCACCGAGCCACGGTGCACCGCCTCACGGCGCGCGGGCCGAGCGGTTACCGCGGGGTGCCGCCACCCGGGCACGCGCGGGCGGGCCGGCGAACAGGGCGCCGTTCGTGGTGGGTGACGCCACGGAGCTGCCCCGTTCGTTGCCGTCATGTCCGCCTTCGGCGTGAGGCCCACCATTGCGGTGGCTACAAGCGCAGCGCGCGGCGCAGGGTGTCGGTGAGTTCTGCGAACTTCTCCTCCGCGTGGGCGCGGTCGGTGCGGGCGGCGTTGGTGACGCAGCCGCGCACGTGGTCGTCGAGGAGGCCGAGGGCGACTTCCTGCAGTGCGCGGCCGGCGGCGCTGATCTGGGTGAGGACGTCGATGCAGTAGCGGTCGTCGGTGACCATGCGTGAGATGCCGCGTATCTGGCCTTCGATCTTGTTCAGGCGTGCGAGATGGTCGGCCTTGTGGTCGGCGTAACCGGGTGCCTGGTGGTGCTGCCCGTGAGCGTCGTGGGGGGCGGCGGGAGTGGCGGTCATCGGCGTTCGCCTCCCTCACGCGTACCGCCGGACGGCGGGGCGGCGTAGCGGTCTGGGTCGGCGTCGAACGTGGCCGCACAGTGGGCGGAGCAGAAGTAGTAGGTGCCATGCTCGGTGTGCCGGTGCTCGGCGGCGGTCGTCTTGTCCACCTGCATGCCGCACACCGGGTCCGCGACCATGCCGTCGCTGTCGCTCTGGGAGGCGGAGCGGTGGCCCGCATGGCCCCCTGTGGTTGTCGTGCTGCCCGACGACGCTCGGTCGGCGGTGGACTCGACCCGGGGCTGGACGCGGGCAGGCCGGGCTTCGGGCAGTGGCTGGGTGTGCCAGCGGCGCAGCCGGGAGGCGTTGGTGACGACCGACAGGGAGCTGAGCGCCATGGCCGCGGCGGCGATGATCGGGCTGAGGCGGATGCCCCACAGCGGGTACAGGGCGCCGGCGGCGAGCGGGACGCCGACGGCGTTGTAGACCAGGGCGAAGAACAGGTTCTGCCGGATGTTGCGCATCGTCGCCCGCGACAGCCGGATCGCGGTGACGACACCGCCGAGCGAGCCGGAGATCAGGGTGATGTCGGCGGCTTCGATGGCGACGTCGGTGCCGGTGCCGATGGCCATTCCGATGTCCGCGGCGGCCAGGGCGGGCGCGTCGTTGATGCCGTCACCGACCATGCCGACGCTGCGGCCCTCGCCCTGCAGACGGCGGATCTCGTCGGCCTTGTGCTCGGGCAGCACCTCGGCCAGCACCCGGCTGACACCGACCTGAGCGGCGATCGCGGCGGCAGTGCGGGCGTTGTCACCGGTGAGCATGACGACCTCGACGCCAAGACGCTGCAGAGCGGCGATGGCGGCGGCGGAGTCGTCCTTGACGGTGTCGGCGACGGCGAGCACACCGGCGGGACGTCCGTCCACCGCGGCGAGGACGGGCGTCTTGCCCTCGGCGGAGAGCGCGCCCGCGACGGGGGTGAGCCCGGTGGTGTCGATGCCGACATCGCCCAGGAGCCGGGCGGTGCCGACCAGAACGGGGCGGCCGTCCACGGTGGCCTGGACGCCCTTGCCGGTGACCGAGTCGAAGCCGGTCGCGGCCGGCCAGTCCAGGCCACGCCCGCGGACGCCCGTGACGATGGCCTGAGCGAGGGGGTGTTCACTGTCGGCCTCGGCCGCCGCCACGAGACGGAGCAATTCGGTCTCGTCGAACCCGTCGGCGGGGCGGACGTCGGTCAGGACGGGTTTGCCCGCGGTCACGGTGCCGGTCTTGTCCAGCACGACGGTGTCCAGCTTGTGCGCGGTCTCCAGGGCTTCCGCGGAGCGGATCAGGATGCCCGCCTGGGCGCCCTTGCCGGTGCCGACCATCACCGAGAGCGGAGTGGCAAGCCCGAGCGCGCACGGGCAGGCGATGATCAGCACCGCGACCGCGGACACCAGCGCCAGGGTCAGCGCGGGGGAGGGGCCCACGGTGAACCAGAGGGCGAAGGTGCCGATGGCGATGGCGATGACCGCGGGCACGAAGTACGCCGACACCGCGTCGGCGAGCCGCTGGATGGGGGCCTTGGACGCCTGGGCCTGCTGCACGAGGCGGATGATCTGGGCGAGCATCGTGTCCGCGCCGACCTTGGCCGCGCGTACCCGCAGGGACCCGGTGCCGTTGACGGTGGCGCCGATGACCGTGTCCCCGGTGCGCTTCGTGACGGGCATCGGCTCGCCGGTGACCATGGACTCGTCGACTGCGGAGGAGCCGGAGAGGACTTCGGAGTCGACGGGGATCTTCTCGCCGGGCCGGATGACGATCTCGTCTCCGACCACGACGTCCTCGATGGGGATCTCGGTCTCGGTTCCGTCCCGGACGACGCGGGCGGTGCGGGCCTGCAGGCCCAGCAGGGCACGGATGGCCTCGCCGGTGCCGGCCTTCGCGCGGGCCTCCAGCAGCCGCCCGAGCAGGATCAGGGTCAGGATCACGCCGACGGCCTCGAAATAGACCTCCCGTACGTCCTCCGGAAGCAGACCGGGGGCGAGGGTGACCAGCAGGCTGTATCCGTAGGCGGCACTCGTACCCAGTGTGATCAGGGAGTTCATGTCGGCTGCGCGGTGGCGCAAGGTCAGCCAGCCCGTGACGTGGATCGGCCATCCGGTGTAGAACATCACCGGCGTGATCAGGGCCAGCTGCAGCCAGTGGTTCAGCATCCACCCGGGCACCCAGTCCGCGCCGAAGACTTCGCTCGCCATGACGGCGAACAGCACCGGGGCGGTGAGCACCGCGCCCGTCAGCACCCGGCGGGTGAGGTCCTTGATCTCCGTTTGCCGCTCGACGGCGTCCGCGGCCTCCGCTTCGGCCGCCGTCCGCCCCTCGTCCGCCGACGGGGGCCCGCCGGTTGGAGCAGCGGGTGCGGGGGGCGTGGCGGCCGGGGTGTCGGCGCCGTCCGGAATGGGCGGTGCGATGCCTTCCGGGGGCTCGACGAGGAGCGTGCCGTGGATCATGTTCATGCCGCAGGCGAAGCCGAAGGAACCCGGCCGGTCGGGGGTCAGCCGCACGGTGGTGCGGGTGTGGGCGGGCAGGCCCGCGCCGACCTTGAGATCCGGGAAGACCACTCGGGAGGTGCACTCGCCGGCCTCCTGCCGGTCGAAGACCAGCTCCACCGGCGTGCCCTGGCGGACCTTGATCACGTCGGGGCTGTAGCCGCCCCGTACCGTCACCTCCACCCGCTGCACGCCACCCTCCAGCCGGGCGGCACCGGCCCGGCGAGGCCCGAAGAAGTACCAGCCCAGCAGAGCGACCAGCACGGCCGAGGCCAGGATCACCATGACATCGACGCCACCCATGGCCTTCTCGCTTCCCTCGGCGGTTCACTCTCCAGCCTGCGCTCGGGTACCCCTGCCGGGTAGGGGCTGAACGGCCCACTGGTCCTGGACCGTCCGGCCCCAGACCGCCGCACCCGGCAGAGAGACGATGCAGGTGAAGGCGAGAAAAGCCTGGGAGCCATCCCGGCCCCCGGTCGCCGACCAGCCGAAGCAGGTGAGTGGCGATGATGTTCTGGTATGACCGCGACGTCAGCGGATGGGGCTGGTTCGCGATGTCGGCCGGCATGATCCTGTTCTGGGCGCTGATCATCACAGTCGCAGTACTGCTCTTCCGTGCCCTCAACAGCCCCCACGAGCACACGCACACCCCCGCCGCGCCCACGTCCACTCCCGAGGACATTCTTCGCGAGCGGTTGGCGCGCGGTGAGATCGACGAGGAGGAATACCGGCGCCGCCTGAGCACGCTGCACGCCGGCCCTCTCACCAAAACCTGAACCCCGGCCGCCCCCGGCTGTGGCCCGCAGCCCTCCGCTGAAGGAGGCCCGTCATGAACGACAAGCGGAACTACGGCATGTACGCGCTCGCTGCCGCGATCGTCGTGGTCGGCGCCCTGATCGTCGGTGCGTCCCTGGAAAGCCTGGTCTGGCTCGCCCTGGTAGCCGCCTGCCCGCTGATGATGTTCTTCATGATGCGCGGTATGCACGGCCAGGACATGCACGGCGGACGTGATCAACATCGCGACGACCGGGACGAAGATCCACTGCGCAAGCACGACCACCATGCAGGGCCCGGTCGGGGCTGACCGGCCCGGGCCCGCTGGGGGTGAGTGCCATGGCGGCTGTGATCGCATCGCTGGCCGGGGCGCTGATCCTGGCAGGCATCGTCTACGACACCGCCCGCCTGATCACCCCCGACGAGCCGCGCCGTCCGCCGCTGGCCCGCCTGCGCGGACGGCGTGCCTCGCTGGAGGAAGCGGAGCGGTGGCTGGTGGGTCTGCGCCTTCGCCACCGCATCGACACGGTCACCTACCAGCTACGCATGAGCGCCCTCGCCCGCGGACAGCGCCGCACCACCGCCGGACCGTCCAGGGCATGGGGAGGACGTCATGGCTGACGCGGCATACGGCCTATGGCCGCTCGTGGTCCTCAACACCCTGCTCTTCGTGGTGTTCGCTGCCGGCTTCTTTCACCCGAAAACGAAACGGGACTGGCGGGCGACGGGCGCCTACAGCGCCTTCATGGTTGCCCTGTTCACCGAGATGTACGGCACCCCGCTGACCATCTACCTGCTGGGCAGCTGGCTCGGCTCCCAGTTCCCACTGCTGAGGGACACCCATGCCGGCGGGCACCTGTGGAACGACCTGACCGGCTGGTCGGGCGATCCTCACCTGAGCCCCTTCCACCTGGCCGGCTACTTCGCCATCGGTACCGGGTTCTGGCTGATCGCTGCCGCGTGGAAGGTCCTGCACGAAGCCGCACAGAACGACCGGCTGGCCACGACCGGCCCCTGTGCCTGGGTGCGTCATCCGCAGTACGACGGCTTCCTGCTCATCATGATCGGGTTCCTGCTGCAGTGGCCCACCATCCCCACCCTGATCATGTTCCCGGTCCTGGTGTACGTGTACGTGAGGCCGGCCCGCAGCGAGGAACGAGAAGTCACAAGGCAGTTCGGCGAGCAGTGGACCGCCTACGCGGACAACACCCCCGCCTTCTGGCCCAAGCCGCCCCGCAAGGCACCGACTCCCCGCAAACCAGGCGCCTCCAGCACCCCCCGGTCAGCGCGCGAGACGGACACGCGAGTCACACGGAGGTGACTGGAGTATGGACGCCGTCACTTGGACGCTGCTCATCCTCGGGGACCTGGCCACCTCCGCGTGCGCGGTCCATCTCACCCGGAGCCACCATCGCAACCCCGCTGCACTGGTCCGTTCCCAGCACCGCACCGCCCTGATCCTTCTGGCCGCAGGCCTTGTCCCCCTTCCCGCTCTCCTGGCCGACGACGCCTCTGCCGCGGCCTGGGCAGTGTGGGGCGCGACCACCATCGCAGCTTCGCTGGTCTACGCCGTCGGGGACACCCTGCGCGACCTGCCGTCCCGCACGCGAACGGCGTCCGAGCCAGGGAGCCGGTCGTGAGTGGCGAGGAGCTGCGGGGAACGCGGACCAGCGGACCTTGGCAGGCAGACACGGCGCACGACGCCGTATCCGAACCCGCACGGGCAACCGTCTTCCGTACGGTGCTGGAGGCGGCCGGGATCGAGAAGACCTACCGGCGCGGCATATGGCCGGCCCGGCACCGGACGTCGGTGCTGCGCGGCGTCGACCTCACCTTGGCAGCCGGCGAAGTGGTCGGCATCGTCGGCGAGAACGGCTCGGGCAAGAGCACCCTGATGAAGATCCTGGTCGGGGCGCTGGCCGCCGACGCCGGTACGGTGACCCGCTCCGGACGGCTGGGCTACTGCCCGCAGGAACCGGTCGTCTACGAACGCCTCACCTGCGACGAACACTTCGAGTTGTTCGGCCGCGCCTACGCCATGACCGACGAGGCGGAACTGCGCTCGCGCCGGGAGATCTACGCGGCCCTCGGCTTCGAACGCTACGCGAGCACCCGCGCGGACCAACTCTCCGGCGGGACGCTGTCCAAGCTGAACCTGGGCCTGGCGCTGCTCGCGGACCCGGAGGTGCTGTTGCTGGACGAGCCGTACGCGGGCTTCGACTTCGACACCTACCTCAAGTTCTGGGACCTGGTCAGCGAACGCCGTCAGGCGGGACGCTCGGTTCTGATCATCAGTCACTTCGTCACCGATCAGGAGCGTTTCGACCGCATCGTGGAACTGCGGGACGGTCGGGCGGTGCCCCGATGACAGCCCTGCCGTGCACCCGCCGGTTCCTCATCGAGGCCGCTCGGACCCCGGTGAACCTGCTGGTGCTGATCCTGGTGCCAGTGGTGTTCGTGGTGGTGGCCGCGCGCCCGCTCGCGGATGCCGCCGAGCTGCTCGGCGGCACCGGCGGGCCCGCGGTCCAAGCCGCCACGGCCGGGTGGGCGGCGGGGTTCATCGCCGCGATCGCCATGTACTTCCAGCTGCGTGCCGCCCGCGCCGCCGACCGCCGCCTGGTCCTTGCCGGGCTGGCCACCCATCGCCTGGTGGCCGCGCGGATGGCCACCGGCCTCGTCCTGACCTTGGCGGCCACGGCTGCTGCCCTGATGGCTCTGCAGCTACGGGCCGGACTCGGTGACGCTCCAGGACGGGTGCTGGCCGGAACTCTGATGTACGCGCTGATCTACCTGGCCATCGGGGCGCTGATCGGCGCGACGGTGACCAGCCCGGTCAACGGCACCGTGCTGGTGCTGTTCGTATGGATCCTGGACGTCTTCTTCGGCCCCGTGATGGGCGCGGCCGACCGGGCGATGACACGGGTGCTGCCGACGCACTTCGTGACGCTGTGGATGGTGGACCTGCCCTCCGGCCACGGCGGCCGCATCGGCGACCTGGGCTGGGCCCTGGTCTGGGCCGCCGCAGCGGCCGCGGTCAGCTGGATGGTGATCAGCATGACCAGCCGTGTCGCCCGCCCACGCCACCACGCCCGGCCCGGCTCGACCACGGCCCAACTGGCCGCGGGCGTGCGGGCGGGGCTGCGGGAGGCCGGCCGCAACCGGGTGCTGTGGACGCTGCTCATCGCGGTGCCCGTCCTCTTCATCCTCCTCACCGTGGCCACCACCCCCGAGGAGCCAACGTCGCTGACCGTACGTGAGGGCGGCCGCACTCTCCTTCAGCAGGCCTGGCTGCCCGACATTCACGGCGGCACCATGGCGCCGATCGCCATCGCATCCCTGGCCACGCTCGCCGGGCTGTTCACCGTCCTGGATGCCCGCTCAGGTGACCAGCGACTTTCCCTCGCCGGATTCCGCCCCGCCGCCCTGCTCGCCTCCCGCCTGACCGTCGTGGTCCTCGCCGCGCTGCTGGCCACCGCCGCCTCCCTCGCCGTGACCGCCACCGTCTTCGACGCCCGCCAATGGGGCCTCTACATCGTTGCGAACGTCCTGATCGCCCTCACCTACGGCCTCATCGGCGTCCTGCTCGGCCCGCTGTTCGGCCGCGTCGGCGGAGTACTCGTAGCCTTCCTGGTGCCCTTCATCGACCTGGGCATCGAACAAAGCCCCATGCTCCGCCCCGACCCACCCGGCTGGGCACACGCCCTGCCCGGCTACGGCGCCACCCGCGTCCTGATCGACGCGGCCCTCACCCCCACCTTCGACGAAACCGGCCCCCTGCTCATCGCCCTCGCCTGGCTGACCGGACTCACCATCGCCGCAGCCGCCCTCTTCCGCCGCACCGCCACCACGCCCAGGTAACCCCTACTGCCGGACACACGACCCCACACCCCCATGGGTGAGCAGGCGAAGCAGACGGCGGTACGACCCACCCACGCACCGTCATCGAGAGCGAGCCTGAAGGCAACCGCCGAGTACCAACCAAGGCTGACCGCGCGGTCCCCGCCCGAAAGGCTCGCCCCGCATGACATTCACCCCACCGCACCGGGGTCGCACCGCTGCGGCCCTGGCGGGAGCCTGCACCCTGCTCGCCCTGGCCGGCTGCTCGAACGGCGGCGGCAACGGTCCGGGCACCACCAGTGCCCCACCCATCGCGACCAGCGCCGGCCCCGCCCCGGCGCGCATCGTGATCGAGAACTTCGCCTTCACCCCGGCGAACCTTCGCGTACACCCCGCAACGAAGATCACCGTCGTCAACCGCGACTCCGCCGCGCACACCGTGACCGCCACCGGGGACAAGACGTTCGACACCGGCAACATCGCAGGCAACGCAACCGCCACCTTCACGGCGCCGTCCGCACCGGGCAGCTACTCCTACATCTGCACCATCCACCCGAACATGAAAGGCACTCTCACTGTGGGCTGACACCCGGGCGGCGAGCCCCGCCGATCCTGGGCCATGTCCCACGACACTGTGAGCCCCGTAGAGAAGAGTTGGTGACAAGCGATGCCCCAGCAGATGAGGCCGTCCATCCCTTCGCGGCCGCTCTTCGCCCGCTTCTACAGCAAGGTCGCCGCGCCGGCTCTGGCGAAGGCGGGCGTCACGGAACACCGCAGGCGCCTGCTGGCGGGCCTGTCCGGCGAGGTCATCGAGATCGGCGCGGGCAACGGGCTGAACTTCCCGCACTACCCCGGCACGGTGACCCGGCTCCTTGCGATCGAACCCGAGCCCCACCTGCGTGAGCTGGCCGTCCACACCGCCCGCTCCGTTGCGGTTCCCGTTCAGCTGGTGGACGGACGCGCCGAGCAACTGCCCGCAGAGAACGCCTCGTTCGACGCGGCCGTGGTCTGCCTGACACTGTGCTCGGTCGCCGACCCGCACGCCGCGCTCGCCGAACTCCACCGGGTGCTGCGGCCGGGCGGACAACTCCGCTTCTTCGAACACGTACGCGCCGACTCGCCCGCGATGCGGCGCGTACAGCGGGTCCTGGACGCGACTGTCTGGCCCCTGCTGATGGGCGGCTGCCACGTCGGCCGCGACACCCAGGCCGCGATCGCCGAAGCCGGCTTCCGCCTCACCGAGATGGAGAGGTTCTCCTTCCCCGACACCCGACTGCCCTCGCCCGCCGCCACGCACATCCTCGGCACAGCCCAGCGCGAACCCCTGGGCGCAGCGTGATCACGCTGCCTCTGGGAGTGAGGTCGACGAGTCGGTCATCACCCTCGAGAGCTGCCGGTGGACAAGACGTCTGGCAGGCAGGCAGGTGGGGGAGGGGCGCGGCACATGGCCCCCTCCATGGGAGTGAATGAACCTGCGGGCCAGCGGGTCAGCGACAGTGGACCTTCATGGGCCGCCGCATACTCGGCACGTGCTGGTCAAAGCGGCGCAATGTCCTCAGTGGCCTGGAAGGCGATCGCCATGCGCAAGGAGTCACCCGGCACCCCGGTGCTGGTACGCGCCGCAGCTCGGACTCCTGGAGTCCTGCCGGTCGCGACCCTCGCCCTGCTGTTCCTTCCGAGCGTGGCCGAGGCACATGAGGGGGAGAGCGATGAGTCGGCGGTGCTGGTCGAGCAGGCCATCGCGCTGATCGCCAACGACGCGGACCGGGAGCAGGTGGCCGAGCGCATTCACGACGCCATGGAGGCGCCGCACAAGGAGGGCGTCGATCTGAAGCTTGCCGACCAGGCTCTCGACGTCGTCGAGCGTCCGGGTCCTGAAGAGGCATCCTTCCAGGAGGCCCGACGGCTTCTGCTGCGTTCGCTGGACGGCAAGCTGCCGTCCGCGCCGAAAGCCGGGAAGTTCGTCACGGGTACCGACACCGGGACGAGCGTGGTGCTGGACGAGTTCCGGCCCGCACGTGGCATCGCCGATTCGGGGGACGCCGCCCTGTTCGCGCTTGCCCTTGTTGCGGTGGCGGTCGGGCTGTGGCTGTCGGTGCGACTGCGCCCCCGCCACAGCATCCGGGAACTCGAGCGCCGCGCCGCCGCGGAAGATGACGGAGAGGGCAGGAAACGATGACCGCCGACTCGACCTCACCGACTCCCGCGCCCCCGGCGAGGGCGGGAGGGAGCGATCGCGGGTGGTTCCATCGCGCCGTCGACGCGATCGACGAACGCATGGGCATCAAGGCGCTGACGTATCCGGTGCCCGAGCACGCGAACAACCTGGCGTGGAGCCTGGGCGGCATCACAGTGGTGGCGTTCGTGATCCTCCTGGTCACCGGGATCTACATCACACAGTTCTACGCGCCGATCCCGGAGGACGCGAACCAGTCGGTACGTGACCTGGTGACCGATGTGTGGCTGGGAAACTTCGCCCGTAGCCTGCACTTCTGGGCCGCGCAGGCGATGTTCGTCCTGGCCCTGCTCCACCTGCTGCGGGTGTTCTTCCACGCCTCGTACAAGAAGCCGCGCGAGGGCAACTGGGTCGTCGGTGCGGCGATGTTCCTGCTGACGTTCCTGGCCGTGTTCACCGGCACGGTCCTGAAGTGGGACCAGGAGGGCTACGAGGCCCTGATCCACAACCTGGACGTGGCCGAACTGCTCGGCGGGGCCGGCATCTGGTTCACGGACGAGCTGACCGACCGGGTGTCCATCCTGCTGCGTCTGTTCAACGCCCACGTGGTGATCGTCCCCGGCCTGATTCTGCTGCTGTTCGTGTGGCACGCCCTGCTGATCAAACGGCACAGGATCTCTTCGCATCCCGAGATCCAGGTGCCCGCCGTCGAGTCGGCCGAGCCGTTCACCGTCCACCTCGGGCGCGTGGCCGCATTCGGGCTCGTCCTGCTCGGGGTGCTGTCGATGCTCGGCGTGCTGGTGCCGCCCGTCATCGGCCCGACCCCCGTCGACGGGATCGAGATCACCCGCCCGCTGTGGATGTTCTGGTGGTTCTTCCCGATGGAGGAATGGTTCGGGGTCGCCTCCATCGCATGGGTCATCGCGGGCGTCTTCGGACTGATCTTCCTCGTGCCGTTCCTGGACCGCAGCCCGAGACGCAGGTGGCGCGAGCGCAAGCTCGCCCTCGGCGCGGCCGCCGTGCTGCTGTTGGCGCTCGTCGCGATCACCATCGAGGTCTGGGTCGCCAACCCCAAGGGCCACTGATGAGCAACGCCGCCCCACGGCGCGCGCAACGCTGGTTCTGGGCTCTTTCCACCACGGCCGTCTGCGCGACGGGGGCCCTGTACGAGGGCCTGCGCGCCGCCCCAGGACCCGGCACGGGGCTGCTCGTCCTGATCAGCGCCCTGGTGCTGGCCGCCTGCACTGTCCAGGCGGCGCGGATCCTGGCCCTGCTCGCCGGCCGACCCCGCCCTCCAGGGTGGCGTCGCACCCCGTGGCGCCCATCAGGGACGCAACGTGGGAAACGAACGCGGAAGGAGGGATGACCGTGCCCCGCACCGCAGACGGGTCGGGCCCGTGCAGGGAGCGCATCACGGTTGTGCCCGATGCGCGCGGCCTGGCGTAGGCGTGGCAGCGGGACACCGCTGCCACGGTGCTGGGCGCCGACTCGGCGTACACACTCTCGGAGCCGCCGCGCCACGGCGGTGGCCTCCAGTCGGGGCGCACCCTCGCGACGCCGCGCGGTCCTCGTACCCCTTCCCGGCGCCCAACTCTGGCCGTGTGGCTCGGCAACCCGCCCGACCTGGTGCGCCGCGGTTGGCTACCGACCGGCCGTTGGGTACCGCCGTGCCAGCGCCTCGGAGATGCCGTCCCGCGGCACTCCCCGGACTGGGTCTCACCGGCCGAGTGCCATGTCTCAGCCTTCCGTCGCTGCGCTCCGAGCCGAAGTCGTGGTATCCGGCGTTGGGGAACAGCCCGGTGGCGGTGGCCAGGCGCACGTTGTAGTTGAAGATCGCCGTGACTTCCACGATGTGCAGGATGTCCGTGTGGTCCTCCGGCACTGGGAAACGGGGATCGGCCAGCGGACGACTCTCGCAGGGATCGTGTTGCGCGCCGAGGACCACGGGAGCGGCGCGAGCCTGGCACGGGCCGGTCAGACGGCCGGCTTCCTTGCGGTGAAGCCGGACACCTGACCGGCATCGCTCCGCTGGACGAGCAGAGGGCGGCCGGATCGCACCGGCCGCCCCGTTCACGCCGGTCCTGCCGTCAGCTCGCCCAGACCACGAACGTGATCACCGATTTTCCGCCACCGAAGTCGCGGACATAGGTGTCGCCGTGTGCGGAGTGCGCTGCGCGCCGGCCCCAGCTCGCCTTGTCGTTCCCGACCTGTGGCACGGCCGCGGACTGGTCGACGGTGCTCGTGGAGTCGAGGTGGGCGTAGATGGTCGCCAGCTCGTCGTAGTCGTGCTGGTTGGGGTGGAGGTTGCTGGGCGGGCCGTCGGGGTTGCTCGTGTAGTCCATGCACGTGCCCAGGTTGGCGTTGTCGAAGTTCTCGTCCTGGTGGTCGAGGCCGAAGGTGTGCCCGACCTCCTGGCAGGTCACCAGGGCTCTCCACGACGGAGTGTTGTACGTCGCCGTGTTGAAGTACGTGTCGTTGAGCTTGACCGTTCCTGCGGTGATGTGGGTACCGCCGGTCACGGATATCGACGCGATGCCGAGCCAGCCGTTGTTGCCGTAGGTGTTGTTGCAGACCTCGACCCGGCCGCTGGTCGCTGCACAGCGGCGTGCGGAGGACTGGCCCGCCACCACGGTGGTGTCCAGGACGCTGGACTTCGACCAGTCGCTGGATGCCATGCTCAGGTAACTGTCCCAGGTGGAGGAGACGTTGTCGCCGAGCTTGAGGGTGAACGGGTTGGCGGTCCGGGCCCAGTGATAGCCGCCCCACGAGTGGTTGGCCTGGGCGGTGGTGCTGAACGTCAGGGTGGCGGCGGCCGCTGCGGTGACGGCGGCGAGCAGCTTCATACGCACGAGGGGTCTCCTCAGTGGTTGGGGATGAAAGCCACACGCGACCCCGGATGAGCCCCTTCGTCGACAGCCCAGCCAAGGTCACGAATACCGTGCGGGTGGTTTCGGTGGTGACTGACCGTTCAGGCTGGACGACATGCGACAGGGCATGCCGGTGGGGCTCCAGTCGGTTCGTGAGATCAAACCGGATGCAGCGTAAGGGAGTTACCGCGAGTTTGTCATGGGCACGGCCTAGGAATTCACAGTTCCGTTTGGTTCGGGGCAGTGCCACGGTCGCTTCGAAGCGGCCCGCCCCGACTCAGCGGCTGATCGGTCCGGTCAGCGCGTCGAGAACTCGTCCTCCTGCCAGACCGGTCACCCGGTCTCCCTCAGCAATTGGCAGGGGCCTCGGGAGACCGCCGGCGTAATCGAGCGCAGGTAGTGGAAAAGGGATGCCACGGTGTTGACGGCCGCCCCGACGGCGAGCCAGGCGTATCCCCCGTCGAAGGCCGCACTGAACGCCTCGAGTTTGCCCAGGAAGACCGAGGTGGGTGGCGTGCCGAGGAGCCCGAGTAGGCAGATGACGAGGCTCGCGGCGAGGAGCGGAAGCTCGCGCGCGGTGAGGGCCCCGATCTTTGGGACGGTGGTGAGGAGTGCTGCGACCGGCGGGCTGCTGCCCTGCACGGCAGCCGGCACCCACAAGTGAGCCGGCACCACCCCAGGCCTTGAACAACACTCCCGCAACAGCCCATCGTTCCTGTGGCGACCAGCTCCTTGGGCGCCTCACGGAAAGTGCGCAACACCATCAGAGACCAGAGCCGGGCGGGCCGCTGACGCCGAGGTGATGCGCGTGCTCAGAGGCCGGCGGCCCCAGCCCGGCGGTCAGCCACCGCAGCGTCCGGGAACGCTCGGCCCGGCGGATCAAGGGACGTACGAGGGCGGAGAGTTCCCCGGCGGAAGCACCGCCCAGGGGCCCGGTCGCGGACGTACCCGGCGCGGGCGGTCAAGTCACCGCTGGTACCGACGGCCGAGACGACCTTCGTCCAGGGATACGTGACAGCATTTCCACGTCGAAGGCAGGGAAGATCATCGTGACCGGGTACCAGCGCACGTATAGCGGACCTGGCTGCTGAAGCGCAGCGCGTCTGGCATGGCGGGGTCCGGTTGTTTTCCGTTGCCGTGGGACCCCGCCGCCCTCAGTTCAACTCACCGACCGGTGTACTCGAAGATGTAGAGCCCGAAGTCCCGGTCAGAGGCTGCGACGTACTCCTTGCCGAAGCAGGTGAAGGTCTGGACACCCCAGAAGTTGTTGCCTCCCTCGTCGATGAAGCGGCCGACCTCCACCAGCTTGTCGTTCTTGATCTTCGTGACCCGGAATCCGCCCGCGTAGTAGGCGAAGTACGCGAGGTCGGGCCGGACACCTGAGGTGGCCACCTCGTGGACCGTCAGGTCGCCGAAGCCGGAGGCGTAAGCGGGGTCCTGACCCTCGGGGATGGCGTAGGTGTCCAGCTCGGTCATCTTCCCGGACTTGTTGCGGTAGAGGTGCGCGTAGCCCCAGCCGTCGAAGTACGACGAGAAGGTGAGCCGGTCGCCCTTCGTGCCGATGTCCACCGGCAGGGTGGCGGGACCGGTGCCGGCGAGGCAGTCCTCATTGCTGTAGGGCTGGTCGAAGATGGCGAAGCCCTGGCTGCGCGGGGCGACGCCGAAGGTCGGCAGAGTGCCCTCGACGCTCATGCCGCTCTGCGCGTCGCAGGCGTCAGAGCCGGTGCGGTTGAAGACGAGCACGGCGTCGTAGCCGCCCGCCGCCTCGACGTTGGCGACCTTCTCGGTGAAGGTGCAGGTGCCGCGTTCAACGACGGCGATGTCCACCGCCGCAGCGTCACCCGCAGGGACGGCCGGCCCGCCGTTGCACGCCAGGCCGACGTACACCGAGCCGCCGGTGACGGACTTGCCCGCCGCCAGGGGGATGCCCTGCCCGGCGGTGACGGCGGTGCCGTCGTCGAGGTTGCGGGCCGACAGGGCATAGGGTCCGAAGTCCTCGTCGGCGCCGATGACGTAGCGGTTGTCGAGGGTGAACTCGGCCTCGTGGCCGTTGCCTTCCGGTGCCACGGTACGGCCCCTCTGGGCGCCCTCGGGGTCGGGGTCGGTGAAGTCGGTGTCGCCGATGTACTTGATGTTCTTCGGATCGGTGACGTCGAGCGCGACGTAGCCCGCGTCCCAGTAGGAGGCCACCATGACCTGGCGGCCGCGGATGTTCTTGACGACCATGTCGTGCAGGAAGACCTCGGTGAGGTTTTCCGGGGCTGGCTGGAGGATCTGCGGGAACATCTCGTCGAGGTCGTACTCGGCGACGAGTTGCGGCTTGCTCGGGTCGGTGATGTCCATGATGTCGACGTCGGTGCCCTCTTCGTTGTCGACTATCACGGCGTACGCCTTGTTGCCCGCGTCCCATGCGAACACGCTGTGGATCTGGCGCGCGATCTCTGTCGGCTCGCCATCGAGGGTGAAGTCGCCGACGCCCTCGGCGAGCGTCTTGGGCTTCGTGGGATCTGTGACGTCGTAGATGTTCATGCCGCCGACGCCGGTGTCGCCGCAGATCTCGTTGTTGCTGACGAGTACGTCGCCGTTGAAGGACGGCGTGGACAGATGCACCGTCTGGATGCCTTCGCCGGGGGCGCTGCCGGCCGGGGCCGGGATGAAGCCGGCCTCCTTCGGCTTGCTGGGCTTGCGGATGTCGACGACGTGCACGCCGGTGTTGTCGCAGCCGACGCCACCCCAGGAGGCGAGGTAGGCGTAGCCCTTGTAGACGCCGACGTCGGCGATCTTTCCCTCGACAACATTGCTCAACTTGAGCTTGCTGATCAGGCGGACGTTGTGCTGAGTGGCCGGCAGGTGTCCTTCGTTGCCGCCGTGTTGGTCGTGGCCGTGTGTGGCTGCCGCGTTGTCGATGGCGCCGTCGGTCGCCGAGACGCCGTCATGTGCTTGTGCGGAACCGGCGAGAGCGGTCGTGGCGAAGAGCATCGCCGCGAACATGCCCACGCCGGTCTGTCTGTGGGCCTTGCGCATGCTGACCTCCACTCGTGTGGCCGGGGTCACCGGCCCGTGACGAGGTGATGCCGGTCACCAACTGACCAGCATCGCGAAGGTACTTAGTGGATTCTTTGACCGAAAGGCCTTTAACGAGATCGTATTTTGCCGGGACTTGGTGAGAGTGCTGCGCCGACGCCGAAGAGGAACGCAAGTCGTGGGCGCGGGGCAGCAGAGGCCTTCGACCCCCTGGTGGGCCGAGGGTCGCCGTGACCAGGCTGAACCGCCGCGCGCCGCGACCACGAAGGCCCCTCCAGGCGGTGGCCATGGAACGGCTTGAGAGTCATCTCGATCACTGCGTACGCGAGGCCATGGTGGCCGGAGGGGTAGTGGCCCAAGCCAAGATCACAGAGGCGTCGCAGGCCATTGGGCGGCTACCGCGGACGCGACCCTGGATGCATGGACCAAAGCGACCTGATCTCCACGTTGGAGTCAAGTGCCGCACGAACCGGCGGGCCGGGACTGGGACTTGGCCGGCTGGGATGCGTGAATCAATTAAGCAAGTTAGTATCGCAGCCGCTGAAAGGGATGGGGTGTGTTGCCACTACAGGCATGCTGCCGCGCCGCCGCTGGGGGTGCCGGTCATGTGGTGTGCAGCAACACAGCGGCTACGGAGCACCGCTTGCCGCGACTGGAATGCCGAGCCGCGAGACCGTGGGCGGCCAAAACCCTGATCCGATGCAACCCACAGCCGCGCGCACGGGCAGGGGAGGCTGGACACGTCCTCCAAGAACGCCTGCCCGTGCGCGCATCCGTCGGACTTCGGCCGGACGGCGCAGGAGTCAGCCCTTCTCCCCTGCAGACCGCCGCACGCGGATGACTGCGCCAAAGCCCCCTGTCGGCCGGCGTGAAACCGGCACTTGGCAGGGCTGGCAGGGCTGGCAGGGCTGGAAGGGCACCTCTCCCTATACGGCCGCCGTGTCCATGCCCGCACCCCGGCTCGGGTCAGGAGAGGGTCGACGGGGGGCGAACCAACGCCGAGGGCGCCCGGCCGAAAAGGCCGGGCGCCCTCGGTCAACACGGTTGCCCTCTATCTACTTGAAGCTACGCAGCCGCAGGCTGTTGGTCACCACGAACACCGACGAGAACGCCATCGCGGCGCCTGCGATCATCGGATTGAGCATGCCGAAGGCGGCCAAGGGCAGGGCGGCGACGTTGTAGCCGAACGCCCAGAAGAGGTTGCCCTTGATGGTGGCCAGGGTCCTGCGGGAGAGGCGGATCGCGTCGGCGGCCACGCGCAGGTCGCCGCGTACGAGGGTCAGGTCGCCGGCCTCGATCGCCGCGTCCGTTCCGGTACCCATCGCCAGGCCGAGATCGGCGGTGGCCAGCGCCGCCGCGTCATTGACGCCATCACCGACCATCGCAACCGTACGGCCTTCGCTCTGCAGCCGCTTGACCACGTCCACCTTGTCCTCGGGCAGGACCTCCGCGATCACCTCGTCGATGCCGACGGAACGGGCCACCGACTCGGCGACGAGTTGGTTGTCGCCGGTCAGCAGAACGGGCGTCAGGCCCAGTCGGCGCAGCTCGGCAACCGCCTCGGCGCTGGTCTCCTTGACTGCGTCGGCGACGGTGAGGACGCCGCGCGCTTCGCCGTCCCAGGCGACCGTGACCGCCGTACGTCCCTCGGCCTCCGCGGCGGCCTTGATCTCGGACAGCTCCCGGGGCAGTTCGATGACCCATTCCTCGAGGAGTTTTTCCCGGCCGACGACTACGGCGTGTCCGTCGACGACACCCTGGACGCCGAGGCCGGCGACGTTCTCGAAGTTCTCCGGGACCGGAAGGCCGCCGGTCCGCTCCGCGGCGCCGGCCGCGATGGCCTGGGCGATCGGGTGCTCCGAGGCGTGCTCCAATGCGCCCGCAAGCCGCAGCAGTTCGTCCTTCTCGACGCCCGGTGCGGGGAAGACGTCCTGGAGCTGCATGCGGCCCGTGGTCACGGTGCCCGTCTTGTCGAGGACGACGGTGTCGACGCGGCGGGTGGATTCCAGGACCTCGGGGCCCTTGATCAGGATGCCGAGCTGGGCCCCGCGGCCCGTGCCGACCATCAGCGCGGTCGGTGTGGCCAGGCCCAGCGCGCATGGGCAGGCGATGATCAGGACGGCGATGGCGGCGGTGAAGGCGGCGACGGTGTCGCCGGTGGCGCCGAGCCACAGCCCGAACGTGGCGACCGCGAGGAAGATGACCACCGGCACGAACACACCGGAGATCCGGTCGGCTAGCCGTTGCACCTCGGCCTTGCCGTTCTGGGCGTCCTCGACCAGTTTCGCCATCCGCGCGAGCTGGGTGTCCGTGCCGACCCGGGTCGCCTCGACGACGAGGCGGCCCCCGGCGTTGACGGTGGCTCCCGTCACGGCATCGCCGACCGCCACGTCCACCGGCACCGACTCGCCGGTCAGCATGGACGCGTCCACCGCCGATGCACCCTCGACGACGGTTCCGTCGGTGGCGACCTTTTCACCGGGGCGTACGACGAAGCGGTCACCGACCGCCAACTGTGAAACCGGAATGCGTACTTCCTTGCCGCCTCGCAGTACCGAGACGTCCTTCGCGCCGAGCTCCATGAGCGCCCGCAGCGCCGCACCTGCCTTGCGCTTGGACTTCACCTCCAGGTAACGCCCGGCGAGGATGAACGTGGTCACCCCGGCTGCGGCTTCCAGATAGATGGAGGAGGAGCCGTCGGTGCGGGAGATGGTGAACTCGAAGGCGTGGCGCATGCCCGGCATGCCTGCGTGGCCCCAGAACAGCGCCCACAACGACCAGCCGAACGCGGCGAGTGTGCCGATGGACACCAGCGTGTCCATGGTTGCCGCGCCGTGCCGGGCGTTCGTCCAGGCGGCCTTGTGGAAGGGGTAGGCGCCCCAGACGACGACCGGGGCGGCCAGGGTCAGCGACAGCCACTGCCAGTTGTCGAACTGCAGGGCCGAAACCATCGCCATCAGCACGACGGGCACAGTCAGTACCAGCGACACGTACAGACGCTGCCGCAGCGACAGGAGTTCACCGTCCGCGACGGGACCGGCCTGCATCTCGCCCTCGTCGGCTGCGGCAGACGCGGGCGGGGGCGGCTCCTCGGCGGTGTAACCGGTCTTCTCGACGGTGGCGATGAGATCGGCGACCTCGATGCCGTCCACGTACGAGACCTTCGCCTTCTCGGTGGCGAAGTTGACGGTGGCCGTGACCCCGACCATGCGGTTGAGTTTCTTCTCGATGCGGGCGGCGCAGGAGGCGCAGGTCATGCCGCCGATGGAGAGCTCGACCTCATGGGCGGGGGTAGGCCCTGTATCGGGAACTGCGGTCGTGGGAGCCGTGCTGGTCATGGGCGTATCTCCAGGGGAAGGCCGGGACACGCGGCGTCCGTATCAGCGGAGCGGCGCGTCCCGGCACGGGGAGGAATGCGCGTATCCGGGGCCATGAGGCCCAGGAAGCCGTCAGGCGCGGCCGACGAGTTCGTAGCCGGCCTCGTCGACGGCGCCGCGGACGGCCTCGTCGTCGAGCGGGGCGGCGGAGGTGACGGTCACCTCGCCGGTCTTGGCGACCGCCGTGACCGCGGTGACGCCGTCCAGTGCGGAGATCTCCTGCGAGACGGCGCCCTCGCAGTGGCCGCAGGTCATGCCGGACACCTTGTAGACGGTGGTGACGCCAGCACCCTCGATCCGGACGTCGGACGTGGTGCCGGAGCCGCAGGAACCGGAGCCGCCGCAGCAGGAGCTCGTGCTGGTGTTCGTCTCGGTGGTCATGGCTTCTTCCTCAGGTGTGGATGCGTGGGTCGCTCGCCGGAAGGGGGTGGTTGCACACCCTCTCCCGGCAAGCGACAACACTATACCCCCTGGGGGTATTCCTCTGCTGTGGTGCTGCCCACACGATCTGTTGCCGGCACCCTGCTTGCTAGGTTACTTAGTAGGAACTTCGCGAGCTGCATCCGGCGTTCCGTCCGTTCTGGGACGCCACGCCTGGAACCCGCGAGATCGAGGACTCGATCGCGAACGGCGCCAAAGTCGCGATCCGGCCGGCGACCCGTGGGGTGCACGAGTGGGGATCTCCCAGGCGTCATCGCGTCCTGGGCGCCAGCCTTCACGCGGGCGCGGCCCGAGGGCGCCGGCGGCTCAACGGACGATCAAAGTGCCTTTCATGTTCGGGTGGAAGGTGCAGACGAAGGCGTACTGACCGGCCTTGGACGGGGCGGTGAACGTCCCCGACTTTCCGCCCGCGATACTCCCCGTGTCGAAGGCATTGCCTTCCGTTGCCGTGACGGTGTGCGCGACTGAGTCTTTGTTGACGACGGTGATCTTCTCGCCCGGCTGAACTTCCGGATTCGCCGGGCTGAACGCGAAGTCCTCCATCGTGACGGTCTTCGAGCCCGCTGTGGTGGACGCGGGGCTCGAGGTGGAGGCGGTGGGGCTGGAAGGCGTCGAGGCGGGCTCCTTGTCCCCGTCGGAACACGCGGTCGCCAGCAGTAGAACGGAAGCTGCTCCGATCCCCAACGGGATGGCGCGCCTGCGGAAGTGTGACAGCGGCATCGGACCGGTCCCTTCGGACGGGCGCCCGCGGGCGGGCCTGCGCTGGGATCACGGAGTCCGAGTCCGCCCGGGCGCGTGGAGCGCTTGCGTCCATTCTCTCCGTCCCGGGCACCGATCTCTCCGTCCCGGGCACCGAGTACGAAGAAGGTCCGCAGATCGGTGTCGCGTCCCGTCCGAGTCCTGGCGTGCCGACAACACCCAACCCGCTGCGCTGTGACCGATGCCTCCTCGCGCCGATCAGTGATGCCAGGCGTTCACGCGGCCATCATGATCAGCATCGCGGACATGGTCCCACCCATGCCTATGTGAGCCGCCAGCGCGGCGTCCGGCGCGGCTCCGAGCTTGCGGCGCCTGCCGTGACCCGACCGGTGCCCCATCCGGGTCCTGTCCCACACCGAGATCGTCAACGACGCCAGGAAGACGAGCACGGTGTCCGGCATGGCGAGCAGCCAGCGCCCCAAGCTGCGCGGAGCGCCGACATCTCGGCTGCTGCCCTTGGTTCCCCGGACCCTGGCCCATACCGAGGCCCCGATGGACAGCAGGAAGTACACGGCGAGCGCGGCGATCACCCACCGCCACAACGAACCGGATCCGCCCGAAGGACCTGCGTGGGCCGCGGCATGGGTCATGCCCGACATGTCCATCCCATGCATGGAGCCCATCCCCTCCATAGAGCCCATCCCATGCATGGACTCCATGCCGGCCATCTGGTCCGAGCCCGAGCTGCTCGCCATGTTCTCCATGCCCGGCATGTGCGCCATGGAGGAGCCGCCCAGGGCGAGCACCGGTCCGTTCGCTGTACTGGTCATGGCCAGCGTCATGATCACCATGCCGGCGCTGCCGACGATGAGGTGCACCCAGTGGCGGCCGTGCTTCCACCCGCCCGTGCGCGTGTGCTTCACCGCCATGGCCACGCCGCCGAGCCCGAGGATGCCGAATACCACCGCCCACCACACGCCGTAGCCCGCGTACCAGCCGACCGTCGCCGGCAGTGCCATGGCTGCCATGCACAGGCCCATCAGCAGGTCGCCGCCCGCCGCGAAACGGGCCTCACCGCTGGTGGTCGCCATCCGGACCCCGCTGACGGCGGCAACCAGGGCGGCGACCGCCGCAATGGCCCAACTGAGCGCCAGAGTTCCCATTTTCACCTTCCCGGTCGTCCGAACACGGTCGGTCGGCGCTGCCGACGCCGCCGCGTCGTACGGAGCGCCACAGGGCGCCGCGTGGGCATTGACTGCTAGTGCCCTTAGTACGTTTCGAGGGTGCAGGGTGTTCAGGAACACTGGTGATTTCCGGGCGAGCTCCGGAAGACGGCTTGTTCCGTTGGGGAGTTCAGCGGCCGGGCTCTCTGGAAGCGGGGGTGCGGGCAATAGTGAGGCCGGGCCGCCCGCGGTCCGAGAGTCATCAATCGAAGTTGTTGACCTGATCGAAGGTCTGTGGACCTGTGTCCTGCCACTGTTGAGGGCTGAGCAGTCGGCCCAGCTCGGCGAGCCGGTGGAGCGCGGTGACCGCGCCCCGGTCAAGGGACGCGCCGCTGTAACCGACGTAGGCGACCACACCAGGGGCGGGCTCCCACGCCAGCGCACCATTGCCGCCGAGCGCGGTCGTCACGACCGCGGGCTTGCCGTGTACGGTGCCTGAGGTCTGCGCCTGCCTGGCATACAGCAACTCCTCGATGCCGCCGCAGCGAGCCACACCCGTGAAGATGAGGCCGTACGAAAGCTCCTCGGCCTCACCGACATCGTCCGAGCCGTAGCGCGCCTCGCGCAGGACGTGCGGGCGTGAGGTGCCCGTGGACACCACCGAGAGTCCGGACGGTGGCTTGACCACGGGACGCCCGGAGGCGGCGGTGGTCGCGACGGCAATGGCCGCCAGTTGAGACTGCGGCAGGTCGCCTCGGACCCGCGCGTACGAGCCCGCAAGAGGCCAGACGATTTCCCCGTCACGGTCCCAGCCCGCTACGCCGCCGATCCGGATCGGACGGCCGTCCCGAGGCCTTGCCACAGGGAACGTCACCACTGCGCCGTTGCGCGCCAGCGAGCCGTCCGCCCGCCGTACTGTCACCGTCCAGGGTCCGGCATTCGCAGTCCGGTCGTGCCGGTTCAGCGAACCCTGGTTCAGGGCGACTCCCTTGATCACCAGGCCGGGCGTCTCGTCTTGCCTCACGGAGGCGTCTGGACCGTCCGCGAAGGGGATACCGGCCGTTGAGGGAGACGGCGACCTCCGGGGCCCTGCCGACTGCTGGGTGTCTTCCCCGCTCACGGCGATGAAGCTCACTACGAGCGCTGCGATCATCACCGAAGCCACCACCGTCACGATCAACCAGCGCGGCGGTTTCCACGGTGGCCGCTCCGGGCCGCCGCTGAGAATCTCGCTCATCTGCTGAGCCTCCTCCCCTGTCCGACAGCCGTGTGGCACGGGCGGGTCCCTTGCGGCTTGCCATCGAAATCGCACGTCACGGCCGGCTTCACGTTCTGTGTACACCGCCCGCCGCTCATCGGTTCCAGCCTGGACGAACTCCAGTCGCGGTCCGACGAGTCCAAGCGACTCGGGCCGGGGCGGCCGGTCAGCGGCGTTGCTGCCGTCCGCTCGCCTCCGATACCCGTCGGGGGTATAGTGGCCGGACCTCGGCAAAGGCATGTGATTAGGTGAGCCCATGGCGATACGGACAGCTCGTGGCGGCGGCATGACCGTCCGCTGGACGTACGGGGTGCTGATCGCCCTCTGCGCCGCGCTGGCCGTTCTCGTCCATCACGACACAGCCTCGATGGGCGCCTCGGCCGGCATAACCACCTCCTCCATGTCCGAAGTGGCCGGCTCCTCCATGCCAGGCGGCTCCCACGCCGCCCACATGGCCGGCTCGTCCATGCCGAGTGCCTCCCACGCCGGCCACGTCATGCCGGACGAGGGGGACTCGCCGACCTGGGCACCTTCCTCCCCGAGCAGCGCCGACGCCGGTGGCTGCTCCGCGTCCGGCATGCAGCACTGCACCACGGCGGGTGTCGCCTCCGTGCAACTCGCCGTTCCCGACGAGGGCAAATGCTCCCCGCTGATCTCCCTTCGGGAGGCCGCGGCGGGGCGTGTCCCCGACACTGCCGTCGGCCGAGCTCCACCCGACCTCTCAGTCCTCTCGCAACTGCGCATATAGGCCGCGCCGGACGGCGCGCGATGTGCCGTCCCCTCCGCGACCACATCGGCAGTTTCGAGAACAGAGGACACAACGCAAATGAACAGCATCAACCGTCGCTCCGTCCTGCTCGCCGGGCTCGGAGTCGCGGGAGCCGGCGCGCTGGCCGCGTGCAGCAGTGGCTCCGGCAGCGGCACCACCTTGGTCAACCCATCCGGCTCGGCGGTCGCCGCTGTCGACAAGAAGCGCAAGGCCACCGGACGCCAGCAGAAACTCACCCTGACCGCGGCACCCGCGATGATCGACCTGGGTGGTGGCGTCATGCCGAAGACCTGGGCCTTCGAGGGCCGAACTCCTGCAAAGGAGGTCCGGCTGTCGGTGGGCGACACCCTGGTCGCCGAGCTGTCGAACCAGCTCCCGAACAAGACGCCCACGTCCATCCACTGGCACGGCATCGCGCTGCGCAATGACATGGACGGAGTGCCGCCGGCCACCCAGACCGCCGTCCGGGCCGGCTCGACCTTCACCTACCGGTTCGTCGCCGACGCCCCGGGCACGTATTTCTTCCACCCGCACGTCGGCGTCCAGCTCGACCGTGGGCTGTACGCCCCGTTGATCGTCGAGGACCCCAAGGAGAGCCTCGACTACGACGACGAGTGGGTCGTCCTCCTCGACGACTGGGTCGACGGGGTCACCGGCACCCCCGACGAGGTCTTCGCCGAGCTCAAGCACGGCATGGGCGGCATGAGCATGGGAGACGTCAGCAGTACCACCTCCAGCGGCATGGAGGGTCATGACATGGGAGACATGGGAGACATGGACGGGATGGACATGGGCGACTCCCCGTCCGCTTCCTCATCGGGCGGCATGTCGATGAAGTTCATGCTCATGGGAGCCGAGAGCGACCTCCTCGGCGGAGACGCCGGCGACGTGAAGTACCCGCACCACCTGATCAACGGCCGGGTGGCCGCCGACCCGGACGTCTACTCCGGCAAGCCCGGCAAGAAAGTGCGGCTGCGGATCATCAATGCGGGCGGTGACACCGCGTACCGGGTCGCCCTCGCCGGCCACAAGCTGACCATCACCCACACCGACGGGTTCCCTGTCCAGCACCAGGAGGTGGACGCCCTGCTGGTCGGCATGGGGGAGCGCTACGACGTCCTCGTCACCCTCAGTGACGGCGTCTTCCCGCTCGTCGCCCTGGCCGAGGGCAAGAACGCCAACGGTCTCGCGCTGGTTCGTACGGGTTCGGGGAGCAGGCCGTCTGCGAGCGTCCGTCCGAAGGAACTCGAAGGGATGATCATGACGTCCTCCCAGCTGCGCGCAGCCGACGACGTGCGTCTCAAGTCGGCGAAGACCGATGTCACGCACCGGATCAGACTGACCGGCGGCATGATGACGTACAACTGGGCCATCAACGGCACACCGTTCGACATGAAGAATCCCGAGGCGAACCCGATCACCATCCAGGAAGGCCGGCGGGTGCGGCTCGACTTCGTCAACGACAGCGACATGTGGCACCCGATGCACCTGCACGGCCACACGTTCCAGCTCGGCGCCTCCGGCCCGCGCAAGGACACCGCGATCGTGCTGCCGAAGAAAAAGCTGTCCGTCTTCTTCGACGCCGACAACCCGGGACAGTGGATGCTGCACTGTCACAACGCCTACCACGGCGAGGCCGGGATGATGGCGAACGTGGCCTATCAGGCCTGACGTTCTCTCGCCCGCCGTCCGGACGGGCTCATCGACCGGAGCGATGGGCGCGTCCGGACGCGGGCCTGCAGGCGGCGCCTCACGTCTCGGGCATGCGCGCGACTCCGGTGACGCACGGAGAGCTGGGTGACATACGACCTTCGACACTTGGCCTCATCCGGCTCGCCGCTCCTGATCGCGGCCAGCAGCCGTATCAGGACCACCACCGCAGCGACGACCTCGATGCCGGAGTCGATGCCGAACCCGATCAGTGAGACCGCCCCGGCCACGGCGCCGGCCGAGATGGCGGTGATCGCCTCGAGGACGTGGTTGCCGATGGTGAACTTCGCGTACCGCACGGCGCGGTGCGCGGCCGGCCCGGTGACGTCGGGGACGGTGGCAGGGGTGGTGCTCATCGGACGGACTCCTCGGCGGCGGTGGTCCCGTGGGTGGGGCACAGGTCGACGGCCTCGCCGGTGGCCGCGAGCACCTGCTCGGCGGCGGCCATCAGGTCCAGCAGCTCGGGCTGCGCCAGCGTGTGCACGGTGGCCCTGCCCTGCGGCCGGGAAGTGATCAGGCGGCAGTCGCGCAGGCAGGACAGGTGCGCCGAGACCGTGGACCGCGCCAGCCCCACGCAGTTCACCAGGTCGGTCACCCGGGCCTCGCCCTCGGCCAGGCGGCGCGGCATCGCCAGGCGGGCCGGGTGGCCCAGCGAGCGAAACAGGGCCACCGCCACATCTCAGACGATGTCATCTGACTGGGTCGTCTCATGCACGCCGATCGGTGCACCGGCCGGGTCCGGACGGCCCTGGGCGGTCCCAGCGCCCCGAGAGAGGCTGGAGGGGAGAGATCCGCGGCCGCCGGGTCGGGCGGCCGCCGGAACGGCCCGGAAGGGTGATGATCATGCCCCACACGAGCAGGCGGACCGCCGCCGCGCTGGCGGCCCTCGCGCTGGCCGGCACGCTGGCCGTCGGATGCGCGGCAGGCGACAGCACCTCCGGCGGCGCCTCGCTCCGCCCTGCCGCCGCCCAACCCAGCCCCTCGGGCAGCGACTGCTGGAGGTCGGGCACATCTGGCGACGACTGGGACGACTGGGACTCGTGGGGGCCCGGCATGGGGCCGGGAATGATGGACCGCGATGACTGCTCGTGGGGGCAGGGCATGATGGGCGGGCACTACTGGCAGCGCGGCGACGGCACCCCGGTGACGACCCTGGACCAGGCCCGGCAGCGGGCCGATGCCTTCGCCGACCGGCTTGACCTACGTGTCGGTGAGGTCATGCAGTTCTCGAAGAACTTCTACGCCGAACTGGAGACCCACAGCGGGAAGCCGGCCACCGAGGTCCTCGTCGACCCGACCGATGGTGACACCGGGATCGAGTACGGCCCGGCAATGATGTGGAACACCGACTACGGCATGCACGGCGGCGGCCAGACCCAGACCCGCATCTCTCCCGACCAGGCCCAGGACCGCGCCCAGAAGTGGCTGCGCGACCGGGGCGGCAACCTGACCGCTGGCGAGGCCGAGGCGTTCCCCGGCTACTACACCCTGCACACCCTGCGCGGCGGGAAGATCAACGGCATGCTCTCGGTCAACGCCTCCACCGGCGTCGTATGGGACCACACCTGGCACGGCACCTACATCGCCACCAGCGAGCACTGACAGGCGCCGGAGACATCACGGCGCCCCTGACCAGTGCCACCAGCCGTGCGTTCCTTCGCGCGCTGCCCGGCCCGGTCGTCACCTGGGGCGCGCGGACCGGGCACCGCCGCTGCTCAGGCCGTCATGTCCGGGTCGAGGCGGCTGTTCATGTCCAGCTCGAAACGACCGTACGGGTCCGCGTCGGTGAGCCTCTCGGCCCACTTTGGGCGAGCATGGAGACTTCCCGGGCTTCCATGTCCGTACCCGCCAGGTCGCCGTCCTTGCCGTAGAAGAGGTCCTTGTTCGCGCTGTTCCAGTTCTCCACCACCTGCAAGCACGTACGCCACCGCGGCCGCCGGCACCCCCGGCGGAGTCTGGGAACCGGGCCTCCACCTCGAAGAGAACTTCAACAGCACCGCGAAGCCCAGCCGGTTCGCGCCGGACTTGTTCCGCAGGCGCTTCATGTCGTCTTCGAGCAGCGTCCAGACCTCGATCGGATCCTCCGGCTCCGTCCTGCCGCACCGGCACCCTCCGCCTCTCCGCGGTCCCATCCTGGCCGGTCGGGGCATGACTGTCGCTCAGGTATCCCCAGCTGCCCTTGCATCGACCTTCGCCCCCTCCTTGGTCGGCGCCGCAGCCTTCGCACCGCTGTCCCCTACGGACTCCGGCGACATCGCTCCGACTGGTACCTCGGCCTCGGTGGAGTGTCTCGGCGGCTACTCTCCTCGACGTCCTCTACGCCGTGCAGTCACTGCGCTGACACCACCCGCCCGGGCGCCCGCGGGTCTCAGTGGCTGTGACCATCCTCGGTGTGACCGGACTCCGTGGCGGTCGGGGCGGTAGTCTTCGGGGCCGTTGGCTCGGAGGAGGACGCAGGTGCCTCCTCACCGGCCTCGTGCTCGTCCGGCTCCTCTTCCGTACCGCCGCCATGGCTGTGGCCGCCCTCGCCAGGCGTCTCGCCAAGCCCGTCCGCGATCGTGCGCAGGCCGAAGAAACTGACGGTCGCAGTGAGCAGGACGGCCAGCCCAACAGGGCCGAATATGCGGCGCCAAGAGGACTGGGGGTCCTTGAGTACGAACGCGACGAAGGAAACGGTGATACCGAGGGGGACAAGTACAGCGCCCCTGGCCGGGAAGTCCTCGAAGTGCTGCAGGCCGCCGCTGAGCATGCCGATGCCGAACGAGAGCAGCAGCGAAGACACGATGACGAGGACGGCACGGGGGAGAGCGGGGCGGTCGGCGGCAAGCAGGAACTCGTTGACGAGTGTTGCCGTCAGGAACACCAGGACGCCGAGGATGGCAATCTTCGTGTACCGGGCCGGATCCAGAGGGTGGTGTACGACGGCGCCACTGATCAGGCCCGCGCCGACGAAGTACAGGACGTATCCGACGTAGCGGCCCGCGAGCGGGGCCGGCTTGCGCGCGCGGTGGCGAGAGCGAGCGCGGCGGGCGGCCGCTCGGCCGCCTTCAGGGTGCGGCTGGGTTGCGGAGGAGGATGCGGCGTGGTCGGTGACGAGGGACAAGGAAGGGCCTTTCGGCGGCTTGGAAGTTCCAGGGACGAGGAAGTGAGGGCAGGCCGGGTCCCGGCATGGACCAGTCACGGGGTACTCGGCCGGGCCCGAGGGCACGGTTGCTGCGTCGGCGTTTCTGAGCGCACGAAGCCCTTCACCGAGCCGACGGAGGCGTTGGTGAACAGCTGCCGACAGGCAGGGGCGTGCCCTGTCTGCCTAAATGCGCAGCACAGATGTCTGTGGGGGAAAGCCTGTCTGTGGGCTTGCGGTGACGGCTCGCGTGCCAGAGAGAAGCAACAGACCGCAGAGATCGGTCGCTTCGAGCGGCGAAGTGCTGGGCGGAGGTACGTCGAGCACTTCGTTCGGCTGACCCGGTGCGCAGTTGTGCGCGGAGTCCGTGGACCCGCCGTCCTCAGGTTGATCGTGATGGTGATCCGCGGAGGGCTCCAGCCCGTCCGTGGACAGTGATGTGGTGACCCCGGCATCGAGGTGGCCGGTGGCGCTTTCTCCATGCAGTCCGTGCGTGAACAGCAGGCCGAGCAACAGTGTCGCCAGGCACAGCAGACGGTTCAGCTGCGGAGCCGCCGTGCGGGCCCTCGGCGTCGCTGTGACCGTCCGTTGCATGAGCACGGCGCGATCATAGCCAGTCCGGACGGCGGATGTGCCGCCAGGCTCAACGAGGCTACTCGTTGCCGGTACGTCGTCGCGCGCCCTGTACTGCGCGTCCGGCATTCGAGCATCTGAGGACCACACACGGCTGGCTCGACCTCCCGCCCCGATACCGCCGCCTATGAGCACGGCCCTGCATCACATCCGGGCATGCCCCGCTGGGCGAAGGTGTTCGGTATCGTCTCGGGATCCGCGCTGCTGGTGGCATTCGTGCTCATGCACACGATCGGTGGCGGGATGGGCGGCCACTGAGCGCGACGGCCATGAACCCCCGCCTCCGCAAGCTCACCCTCACCGCACATGTCACCGCCTCGGTAGGCTGGCTCGGGGCGGTCACCGCCTTCCTCGTCCTCGCTGGCTGATCAGCATCGGTTGCGACGATCCTGCTGCTCGTGCACATGAAGATCGTGGGCCACGTCGCCGATGTTGCGGCCCGGACCGAGCCTTTCAGGCGGCGGCCTCGTGGGAATGAGGGTCCAGTTGGTGGCCGACGCCGCCGCGGCGCTTCTCGTACTGCTCGTGGCGGTGACGCTGTCGTACGAGCCGAGGGGGCTGACCAGTTACGGGTGGCGCAGCAACACGAGTCACGAGCACAGCCGCCACGCGTCGTCCTGGATGGCCGTGACGTTGTTCAGCGGCTCCACCATGACGACTTCACGTGGCCCCGTTTTGTGGATGTTCTGTGTATGTCGGACGTCCCGAAGTGGCCCCGGGGGACGGCCCGGAGCGGTACCGTCAGGGATCTGCTTGTGGGGCTGTTCGCGGGTGGGGCTGAGCTGGACCTTTGACAGAACTCAAACCGCCGTGCCCAATCGTGCGAGACCATTCCCCGACTGCGTGCATAGTGCAATCATGTGGGTCTCCGCGCCCTCCGAAGCAGTGCCGTCCGCAGGCCTGATCGGCTGCATCGTCATGGGTTTTCTCGTTACTCCACAGCGCGGCCGATGAGTTTGTGGCTCCCGGCCGGTCCAAGCTCGTGACACGCTAGGAAAGGACACCGCCATG
This sequence comes from Streptomyces sp. HUAS ZL42, assembly GCF_040782645.1. Lineage (GTDB taxonomy): Bacteria > Actinomycetota > Actinomycetes > Streptomycetales > Streptomycetaceae > Streptomyces. The sequence goes on along the minus strand of NZ_CP160403.1, from coordinate 753,378 downwards.
TCGGAGCTTCTCGTCGACTTCATCACCTCCCTCGACGGCCACGCATCGGGAGAGGGATGGCCCGGGTTCTGGGGCCTCGAGGGCCCGGAGTACCTCGCATGGCTCGGCAAGCAGCCCGAGGCCACCTACCTGATGGGAGCGAACACCTACCGCCTGATGTCGGGCTTCGCCGCAGGTGAGGTCCCGAATGGCCAAGACGAGTTCAGGCCCGAGGAAGAGGCGTCCGTCGACGAGCTCACGCAAGCGTCCAAGGTGGTGTTCTCCTCTTCACTCGAGGAGCCACTGACGTGGGCCAACTCCACGCTCGTCCGCGACGACGCCGTCGAGGCGGTCCGCGCCATGAAGTCGAGTGGCTCGGGGCTCCTCAGCACGATCGGCAGCCTGAGCCTGTGCCGGTCCTTGCTACGAGCTGGACTCGTCGACCGCTTCCGGGTCGTGATGTTCCCGGTGATCACCGGGGCCACGGGCGAAGAACGCATCTACGACGGCTATCCGGACGTTGCCCTCGAGATGATCGAGCACCGCACCTTCGACGGCCGCATCCAGCTGGTCGAGTACAAGCCCCGCGTGCTCGAGCACCCGCCGCTCGGCGTCCCCGCATGACGTCGCCCCGTCCGCCGGTCTGGACGGCTGCCAGGCCGGCGCCGGCGGGCGCGGAGCAAGACCTAACAGGGGGCGAACGGCCAACGGCGGGGCGCCCGATCCAGGTCGTGGCCGCGTGAGGGTGTCGGCACCACCGACCGCACCTTCCTGCCCGACATCCGACGCCGGCTCACCGAGACTGAGTCCCTGGTCGCATCCCGGCAGGCCCGACACACCGACCGCTACGGGGAGCCGATGAGCTCGGCCAACGTCTGGCTGGAACAGCGCAACGCCGAGATCCGCAGCATGCGCCTGGAAATCACCGCCCTGCGAGCCCAATCCGACAACAGCACCACCGCCGTTCGCGGCCCCGGCGTCCTGGGCCGCGACGGCTACCAAGACCATTCCGCAGCGTCGGGCACGAAAGGCGGCCCCTTCGATGACTGACCTCCCCGCCCCCGCCAACAAGGACATCGGCACTCGCCGCGTCACAGCCCTCAAGAAGGCAGCCCAGGATATGAGCAAGGGCGCAACCAACCGCGCGGAGGCCGGGCTCCGGTCGCAGCGAACAGCGACGGCACCGTGATCCAGACCCTGACGCAGGCCCTCCGCACTGGCACGTGGCCAATCGCAGTCAGCCCGATCGAGACGCTGGCTACGAGTCCGAACGCAGCCCCAGCATGCTGTGCTGGACCACACCGGCGGAAGCGTCGGCCACTCCCGAGGCCTGACGCACCACCTCCACCAGCTGTTGACGAAGTTCCACTGCCGGCTCTCCGAGCACGACACCGCTGAGCACCAGCTCCAGCATCAGGCAGTCATAGTCGGCCGAGTTCCCATGAAGGCCCCCGCGGCCCGCTTCCACGACGGCTGAGGCGATCCGCCAACCACCACCCTCGACAGGTGCGAACGTCGCTTCGAAGACGCCAAAGCCGGTCCAACTGCGGTGCAGATAGACGACCCTGTCCTCAGCGAAGACGTTCCACTTCTCATCCATGTCCCGGGCCCGATACCCTCTCCGGATCCGGTCCCAGTCGGCGTCCGTCCAGACACGACCGGGGAGCTGCGACATCGGTCCGGGCGTGTTGATCGACAGAACGCGTCGGAACGACTCTCGGGTGATCGGGGCATCGGCAGCCATGACGCGATCCTACGGATGGACCACTCCGCCAGGACAGCGACTTACCTCCAAGATCAGATCGCCCGGCAGGGCGAGCGAATCCAGCCACCTTCCGGACGCGTCATCAATGCTCGATGATCGACAAGGTGTCGAGATATTTGTTAGCCGTCTCCTTGCGTTACGACGAGGCGTACGGCGCCGAGACGAAGTACCAGTCACTGCTTGGCGACCTCTGCCAACGGATCCCGGCCGGTGGGACAGTGCTGGACCTGGGCTGCGGCAGCGGGGCGCCGGTCGCACGCACTCTGGCCGTCGCCGGCTACCGGGTCACCGGCATAGACATCAGCGGGTCGGCGTCGGCGTCGGCCCGGCGGCATGCTGATTGCGGTACTGCGGCGGTGGTCCCAGGGGATGCTCGTGAATGATCGGTCGTGCGTGGCCTGACCGTTCATCCGGCCGGGCTTTCGTGTCGCCCAACTCAGGAAGCGAGCGGCGCGAGTTGGGCGAAGGTTTTGCCGCCGTCGCGCGACTCGTACACGCCCGTCATCGTCGCGGCGAGAATGTGGTCGGCGTCGACGGCGGTCAGCGCCTGGGGCCGGCCGCCGGGCACGGTCGTGAGTTGCTTCCACGTCGTACCGCCGTCCATGCTGCTGCTCAGCTTTCCGGACGTGTCGATGCCGAAGAGGGACTTCTCGGCGGGCCAGGACAGGAACGCCTGAACCTGTCCGGAACCGTCGCTGAAGGTGCGGCCGCCGTCGGTGCTGGTGACGACGCCTTTCGCCGTGGTGGCCAGCAGTTTGTCGCCGGCGGGACTCACCGCGAGATCGAGGGCCTCCAGGGTCGCCCCATCGTCCCAGTTCTTGAGGTCAGTGCTGATGCGGATCCGGCCACCCTCGTATCCATAGACGGTGCCCCTGGCCGAGTCGAGGGAATGGAAGTCGGCCTCTCCCGACAGCGACCGGGACGTCCACGTGCGGCCCGCGTCCTTGGTCTCGATGAGACCCACGTTGCCCGGACGGTCGGTGCCGGGGGCGCCGTGCCCACTGGCGATGAACGTCTTCTCGCCGGTCACGGTGAAGCCCATGAAGTCGTCCTTGCGGTCGCCGACGAGCTTCGGTTTCTGGCCCCTGGCGACCGTGTACAGGCCCTGGTGGGTCGCGACGTACACACGTCCGTCGGCCGGGTCGACGCCCAGGCCGTGCACGTGGGACAGGGTTTCGGACGACGTCGATGCCTCCTCGCCCGTGTCGGCTACTCCGCTGCCGCAGGCGGCGAGGACCAGAGAAGCGAGCGTGGTCCCGACGGTGGCGATCAGGGCGCGGGGGATCGGGCGTGCGGTCAAAAGAAGTTCCTTGATGGTGCGGGGTTTGTGATCAGGGCCTGGTCGCAGCGTAGAACGGCATGTAGCTCACGGGGGTGATCTCGATGTTCTTGCCGGTGCGGGGGGCGTGGATCGCCTTGCCGTCGCCGATGTAGATGCCGTTGTGCTGGCTGTCGTTGTACCAGTAGATGATGTCGCCGGGTTGCAGGTCCGACTGCGCCACCTTGCGGCCGGCGTCGTACATCTGCTTCACGGTGCGGGGCAGTGAGACGCCCGCCGCGCGCCAGGCCGCACCCACCAGACCCGAGCAGTCGTAGGAGTCGGGCCCCGTGGACCCCCACTCGTAGGGCTTGCCGAGCTGGGCGTAAGCGAAGTCGATGGCGGTCTTGGCGCGGCCGCCGGCGGGGCCGTTGTAGGTGGCCGGGGCGTCGCTGGTGCCCGCGGCGGCATCCTCGCTCTTCTGGTCCGCCGCCATCTTGGCGCGCTGGGTGGCGGTGAGGCTGTTCAGGAGCTTGCGCGCCTTCGTGAGCTTGGCTTGGACTTCGTCCTTCTTCTCCTTGGCCCTGGCCCGCGCCTCCTCCAGGGACTTCAGCCGCGTCGCGGCGCCCGCGCGTTCCTGGGCGAGTTCCCGCTGCTTGCTCTGCAGCGCTCGCAGGGCTTCGGCCTGTCGGTCACTCGTGCGGCCGAGTGCCTGGGCCTTGTCGAGGTAGTCGTCCGGGTCGCCGGCGAGAAAGAGCTGCACGCTCGGGTCGATGGCGCCGCTGCGGTACTGCGCCGCGGCCAACGGGCCTATCTTCTCGCGCAGTTCGTTGATCTCGTGCTGCATGCGGGCCAAGCGGTCCTGCGCGCCGTCCACTTCGCGCTGGAGCTTTTGCTGCTTCTCGAGGATGCCGTTGTACTCCTCGGTGGGAGCCTCTGCCTCCTCGTAGAGCTTCTCCACCTGCTTGCGCACCTCGTCCACCGAGGGTTTTGGGGCCGCCTGGCTCTGGCTCGGGAGGAGACTGACCGCACCAGCGGCCACCCCGAGCGTGGCGATTCGGGCACGGCTGGGCGGCTTCGGCCGGCGGTGCGTTCCCATGCGGGGGCGACTCCTTTGCGCGTCTGTGGACCGGGTGACGGGCTTGGCCGTCGAGTCGGCACCAGTCAGCTTCGGCACCGTCTCCGTGGACCCAAGACCGGGGCGCGAGCCCCGGCACTCAGCGCCGTATTCATCGAATGGGTGAGAACTTAGTAGCTTCGTAGTAGGCGTCGCAAGCCAGTCCGAGTCGCACCGGTCTCACTGGCATCAGGTCAGCCGAGACCCGGCGGACAGGCCACGAGCAGTGGCAGCAGTGGAACCGCCAGGGTCAGGGCGGCGACGGAGCCCCACACAGCGGGGTGCGGAGCCTTGCGGGGGGCGAGGACTCGCTTCAGGCGGATGAGTACGGTGTGGCCACCCGCGGCCAGGGTCCCCTTCGGGGCTCGGGCCGCGGCCATCTCGTATATCGCGGTGGCCAGCACCTCGTGGGAGTGGCGGCGCAGCGCACGGTCGTCCGCGACCATCTCCAGCAGCAGTGTGGTCTGCTCGCGTGCGTGGCGGGCCAGCGGCACCCACCGGAACACCGAGTGGAAGGCCTCCACGGCGGCCAGGATCAGATGGTGCCGGCCCGTGATGTGCGCCTGCTCGTGCTCCAGTACGGCGGCGAGTTGATCGGGCGTCAGTTGGCGTACCGCCGCGTCGCTGATCACGATCCGGGCCCGGCGGCCCGGCAGACAGTACGCGGCAGGGATCCCGTACGGGAGTACCGTGGCGCAGAGGCGGGTCGAGTGCCGGCCCACCAGGTCGACGGCCGCCCGGTGCTGATTCCGTGCGCGGCGGGCTCGTACGACGTGAAAGGTGAAACTGGCGACGAGGGCGGTCCCGATGGCCACCGGGACTGCGCCCGCCGGCCGGTACGCCGTGTCGGACGTGGGCTGTCCCGCCCACACGTCCAGCCCGCAGGTGTGGAGCAGGTCCGCGAGGCCCGTGTGCAGATGCTCGGTCGGCATGACCACGCTGGCCGCGGTGAGCGCGGCCGCGATCGAGAACGACACTGCCAGGGCGTGCCACACGGCAGCCGCCAGCGCAGGGGCCTGGTGCGGCCAGTTGCTGCGCAGCAGCAGGCTCGGGGCGACGAAGCCCACCGCTGCGGTGTAGCCCACCAGCGCCGGGGTGGCGTTCACGAGTCCGCCTTGCCCTGTCGACTCACGTTCCGCAGGGCCTTGCGCAACGCAGTGAGCTCTTCCTGTGACATGTTCTCGACGAAGTGGACCAGCGCTGTGGGACGGTCCTTGCTCTCTCCCAAGCCGTCCTCCATGAGTGCGGCGGCGTACGCCTCGCGACTGCGGACCGGTGAGTACAGCCAGGCGCGGCCCTGCTTGCCGCGGAGCAGCCAGCCCTTGGTGTAGAGGATGTTGGTGACGGTCATCACCGTGGTGTAGGCGAGGGGGCGGGTCTTGTTGATGTCGTCGACTATCTCGCGCACCGTCGCCGGACGGTTCCACGTCCACAGGCGGTCCATGATTTCCGCCTCCAGATCCCCCAGTCGCCGCATGGCCCTGACTCCTTTTCGCCACCGAATACGCAAGGCCATAGTAGACGGCTGACCTGTCACGTTTCGGGGGCGAAGGCGCGGGGTCATGGTCGGCCAGTGGGCTCGTAGCCCGCCTCGTCGCGCCTACTGCGGTGACCTCCGTCATGCAGGAGGACCGTGATCCATGCCTAGGATGAGGCCGTGATCCGCCTGGGACAGCTCGCTCGACCGCACTCGGCGTTGCGGTCCTTCGGGCTGCTCGTGTGCGCGCTGCTGCTGGGCCTGCTCGGCATGCACGGCCTGGGCCCAATGCCCGGAGCCGTCCACGCCTCATCCGAGCACGGGCGGATGCCGGCGGCCGTGCAGACGGATGTCACGGTGCCGCTACCGGCCGAATGCGATCACGGCGACGGCGGCTGCACGGGTCACACAGGCCACGCGGATCCGACCTGCGCTTCCGCGTCCGTGAGTGGAACACCCGTGGTGGCGCCGGTACTGCTGCCCGACACGGAGGCCTGTGCGGGGTCGGAGCATCTGCGCACCTCTCCGGCCGGCACCGGTCCCTACGGCGGTCGGGCTCCCCCCTCGCTTGCTGAACTCCAGTTGTTGCGGATCTAGAGAGGCCCGCGCGTCGCTGCTCGCCCATGCGGAGGCGGCGAGGCGCTGCGGCATGCCCTTCACCAGATCCGAACGCAGGAGCTCAATCATGAATGCACACCGCAGGCTCATCCGTCGTACCGCCCTCGCCGTCACGGCAGGCGCCGCCGCCCTCGTCCTGACCGCCTGTGGCGGCGACAGCGACAGCGGCAGCGGGGGTCACGACATGGGGTCGATGAACCACGACTCCGGCTCGTCCGCGACCGCGTCGGCCGAAGCCGGTGCCCACAACGAACAGGACGTCTCCTTCTCCTCGGAGATGATCCAGCATCACCGTCAGGCCGTGGAGATGGCCGAGCTGGCCACGAGCCGCGCCTCGGCACAGGAGGTCAAGGACCTCGCCGCGAAGATCAAGGGCGCGCAGGATCCGGAGATCAAGACGATGTCCGGCTGGCTCACCGCGTGGGGCGAGGAGGTCCCCGAGGACATGTCCTCCTCCATGCCGGGCATGGACCACGGCATGTCGCATTCGATGCCCGGCATGATGAGCAGCCAGGACATGGAGAAACTGGACAAGGCCTCCGGCACCGAGTTCGACAAGATGTTCCTCGAGATGATGGTCGAGCACCATGAAGGTGCCATCGAGATGGCCAAGAGCGAGAAGGCCGATGGCAAGTACGGTGCCGCCGTGGAGCTCGCAGACGACGTGATCACGGCCCAGACCGCCGAGATCGAGCAGATGAACAAGATGCTCGGTAAGAGCTGACGCGTCGTCGGGAGACGGTGTGGTCGAGCGCACGCCGCCGTCGACCACACCGTTGTCCACCGCCCCCATTGAGGCCGATCGGGTCGTTTGCACTCGATGAACTACCAAGCCGAGTCCTGTCGTTGGGCCTACCGGGTGGCGGTGGGTCCGGCGTGTGGCTTGTTCACGCGGTGTTGTGACGGCTCGGAATGCCAAGGCTCCCACTTGGGGTTAGGATCACGGCATGATTACGGCCTGGTCTCCTTCCGGCGTGCAGCGGAGCCGCTCATCGGCGGCTCTGTGGCGTGCCCTGGGACTGGGCCTGTTCCTCTTCGGCCTGCTGTATACGCACGCAGCCAGCCCGGAAGCGACGGTGAGTCACCTCGAATACGGCGCGGGCGTCTCGGTCTCCAGCGTTCATTTCGAGTCCACTGCCGAAAACGGAAACGTTGCGAGTGCCACGCTGCCACTATCGGCGGATGAGCAGGCGGGTGGTCATCACGACGGCCACGGAGAGCAGCACGCAGTTCACGAGTGCGCGCTCGGACAACCTCCCCACGGACCCGATCTGGCCGTGCCCTGCCTCTCTCCGCTGAGGTCGGCGAGCGATAGCGGCGGCATGCCCCGGTTGGCGTACCCCCGTCACTCCGCAGCGCAGGGCGCCGTGGCCCCGATAGCGCACTCGGACTCGGCGGTTCTTCGCATCTAGGTCAGCGCTCGCCGGACCGGTTGACGTCTCCCGGGAATTCGCGGACGCGGCCCATGGCCGCGGTCGTGTGTCCCATCGGCGTCCGGTTCACGGCGTCTGACCTCCTGCGCATGGCCTTCACAGCGTGACGCGGGGATGGTCGACGGCTTTCTCCACCACCCCCCACTGATCTCTGCCTCTGCCGTGAGTGTTCCGGTCAGGGCAGCAGCCGCGCGGAGGACGTGTGCCGCCCACCTTTGTCACCTCTCGTACTCCTGAGCAATGCGGGCGTGCTTTCCACAGGACCCGTCTTGCCCGGAGCATGCTGTACGCCCTGCTGTTCATGTTGCTGGGGTGCCTCAGCGACAGGCTCCACGCGTCGGAGCAGCCCCACGACCGGTTGGCAACCCCGCCGGGTAAAGCCCTCCTCCTCGCGGAGAACCCCGAGGGCGAGATCCTCGACGCATCCGACTCCTTCGACCGCTGTCTTGGGTCCCACCGCGGGCCCGTCGCGCGACTGCAGTCGGCGGCTCGCGTCACACCGCCCGCCGTCACCGCAACGGCACGGACGGACAGGACGGAAAGTCCCGCGCGCCAACCGTCCGGAGCCTTCCGAAGACTGCTGCCGAGCGGCGGCAGGTCCGCTCTCACCGCCATCTGCCGGTGGCGCATATAGATGCCGCGCCGCGGGTCGGCCTTGATGCCGCCCGCCGCGCGCCGTGCCTCGGCCGGCACGCGAGACGAGCATCCGTACGCGTCCACACCGAACGAGAGCGAAACCAGATGCACTCCCTGACCACGAGTGACTCCACACCCGCCGGCTCCTCCCTCCAGGGGCTTGTCGGCAACACCCCTGTCCTGCACGTCTCCCAGCCCTTCACCCCGCCCGACCGCGGCTTCTGGGTCAAGCTGGAGGGCTTCAACCCCGGTGGTATCAAGGACCGCCCGGCCCTGCACATGGTCGAACGGGCCCGCACCCGGGGCGAGTTGCAGCCGGGGTGCCCGCTCGTCGAGTCGACCAGCGGCACCCTCGGGCTTGGTCTCGCCCTGGCGGGGATGGTCTACGGCCACCCCGTCACGTTGGTCACCGACCCGGGCCTCGAACCCTCGATGAACCGGTTGCTCGCCGCCTACGGCGCCACCGTCGACATGGTGCCCGAGCCCCACCCGACCGGCGGCTGGCAGCAGGCCCGCCGCGACCGTGTCGCCGAGCTACTGGCCCGGCAGCCCGGTGCCTGGTGTCCCGACCAGTACAGCAACCCCGACAACGTCGCCGCCTACACCCCGCTCGCCCTCGAACTCGCCTCCCAGCTGGGCCACATCGACGTACTCGTCTGCAGTGTCGGAACGGGAGGCCACTCGGCGGGCATCTCCCGAGTGCTGCGTCAGCTCTATCCCGGGATGCGGCTGGTGGGTGTGGACACCGTCGGCTCGACCATCTTCGGCCAGCCCGCCCGGCCCCGCCTCATGCGCGGACTCGGCTCCAGCATCCACCCGCGCAACGTCGCCTACGACCACTTCAGCGAGGTGCACTGGGTGGCACCGGGCGAATCGGTCTGGGCCTGCAGGCAGTTGGCCGCCTCCCACTACGCCACCGGCGGCTGGAGCGTCGGCGCGGTCGCGCTCGTGGCCGGCTGGCTCGCCCGTACGAGTCCTGCGAGCACCCGCATCGTGGCGGTCTTCCCCGACGGACCACAGCGCTACCTGGAGACCGTGTACGACGACGGGTACTGCGCCGAACACGGCCTGCTGGACGTGACACCCACCGCCGAACCCGACGTGGTCGGCCGCCCCGACGAGAAGGAGGTCGTCCGCTGGACGCGCTGCTCCACCGTCAGCGATCCGCTCGCTCCGGTCGCCGAGGCGGGTGAGACGCGGTGAAGTCGACGCTCACGCAGATCCGGTCCTACGAGCGCAGCGTCCAACTGCTCCTGGCGAACCAGTTCACCATCAACCTCGGCTTCTACATGCTGATGCCCTACCTGGCCCAGCATCTGTCCGGAACGCTCGACCTGGCCGGCTGGCTGGTCGGACTCGTCCTGGGCGTGCGCAACTTCAGCCAGCAGGGCATGTTCCTGATCGGCGGCACAATGGCCGACCGGCTCGGCTACAAGCCGCTGATCGTGGCCGGATGCGTCCTGCGCACCGTCGGCTTCGCCACCCTGGGCCTCGTGGACTCGGTTCCGGCCCTGATCGCCGCGTCGGCGGCGACCGGCTTCGCGGGCGCGTTGTTCAACCCCGCCGTACGGGCGTACCTCGCGGCCGACGCGGGCGAGCGCAGGGTCGAGGCCTTCGCCTTGTTCAACGTCTTCTACCAGGCCGGGATCCTGCTCGGCCCGCTGGTGGGGATGCTGCTGACCGGCCTCGACTTCCGCATCACGTGCCTCGTCTCGGCGGCGGTCTTCGCACTGCTGAGCGTCGTACAGACCCGCTCGCTCCCGGCCCGCCGCGCGGATCGGGGGACGGGCGCCGACGGTGGCCCGGAGGGCCTGCTGGCGCAGTGGCGGGGTGTGCTGCGCAACCGTGCGTTCCTGCTCTTTGCCACGGCCATGATCGGCTCGTACGTGCTGTCCTTCCAGGTGTATCTGGCGCTGCCGCTGGAGGTACGACGACTGGGCGGCGCGGGGGAGTTCGGGACGGCGGCGGTCGGGCTGCTGTTCGCCGCCTCCGGTCTCGCCACGATCTTCGGCCAGACCCGGGTGACCGCCTGGTGCAAGGAGCGCCTGGCGCCCGGACAGGCCCTGACCTGGGGGCTTTTGAGCATGGGCCTGGCGTTCGCACCGCTGCTCGCGGCGACGGCGCTACCCGTGCCGGCCGAGGGGATCGGGCGCCTGCTCATTGCCGCCGTGCCGCCCACTCTGGCGGCCCTGCTCCTGGCGCTGGGCACGATGATCGCGTACCCGTTCGAGATGGACACGATCGTCCAGCTCTCCGGCGACCGCCTGGTCGCCACCCACTACGGGCTCTACAACACCATCTGCGGCATCGGCATCACCCTGGGCAACCTCCTCACCGGAGCGGCCCTCGACGCCGCCAGGGCGGCCGGTGTGTCGGCACTGCCCTGGCTCGCCCTGCTCGTCCTCGGCCTGGTCTGTGCCGGCTCTCTTCACGGGCTGCATCGTGGCGGCCGGCTGACACCTGCCACGGCCGAACCTGAGCCCGCCACGGCCTGATCGAACGAGGTCTGAGCAGGGACGGACGGGCACCACTGGTCGCCCCATCCGACGCAAAGTACCGATCCGCTGCACCTGATGCGGCTGTTCGGCATCACCGCGCAGACGGCCATGTGCTACATCGCAGCCGCCCAGCCCGAGCGCACAGCCAATCTGCCGCGGTGACGTTGGCCGAGGCGAGGGCTGCGAGGGGTCGATGGCCGACAAAAAGGGCGGCGAGCACTCCTCACTCCGCCCCGAGACCGCCTCCGGGGTCACCCGGGAGGCTGCCCCGGCCTGCTGATGCGGCGGGCGACGGCGGGTAGTCGTCGACGGTCACGGAGTTGTAGAGGCGTGCGCTCTTGGTCGTGAGGCGAACGAGGGCGCGGCTGGGGCCCGTGGGCAGGGCGGAGATCAGGCGAGCGCCCTGGGCAAGTCCCCACACGCCGAGGTGGGATGTGGGGATCAGGGTCTTCGCCGCACTCAGCGCGACCGCGCGGCTGCCGTGCACGTGCTCCGCCATCACGCGCTCGTAGGCGGGGAAGGCACGCTCGTGGTCGCCGCCCGCCCGTGTCAGCTCTCCGGCGAGGACGTACGCGCCGACGACGGCCAGGGTGGTGCTGCCACCGACGGCTGGACCGGGGCAGTAGCCCGCGTCGCCGACGAGTGTCACTTTTCCCTGCGACCAGGTGTCCATGCGGAGCTGGGTGATCGAGTCGAAGTAGAACGCCGGGGTGCGGTCGAGTTCGTCCAGCCAGCGGTCCACGTCAGGGTGCATGCCGGCGAACGCACCGCGCAGCAGCTCCTTCTGCCGGGGCACGTCGTGGTGGTGGTAGTCGAGTTCGCGCTCGCTCCGGAACAGGAACAACGCCCGCGCGTCACCGAGGTGCCGCGCGCCGTACATGCCGGCAGTGCGGCCGACACCGACGTGGATGAGGAGCTCGCCGTCGAGGTCGGAGACGTTCGGCAGGGTCAGCACCCCGAGGTAGGCCCCTACGAAGGCGTTGAAGCGGGACTCCTCATCGAAGACGAGGCGGCGCACGTTGGAGTGCAGCCCGTCCGCGCCGACGACGAGGTCGAAGCGGCGCGGCGCGGCGTTTTCGAACCGCACCTCGCCGTCGGGCGAGATCGCGGTGATCGAGTCGCCGAAGACGTACTCGACGTCGTCGCGTGCGGCGTCGTAGTAGATCTCGCTCAGGTCGTCGCGCATGATCTCGACGTGCCGGTCGGAGGTGGCGCCGTAGATCTTGGAGAGGTCCGCCCGGACGGGACGCCGTGAGCCCTCCCGGTAGATGGTCATCCGGTTCGTGCCGGTGGCCCGATCCTCGATGCGCGGGAGCACGCCCATCTTCTCCGAGATGTTCATCGCGGGCCGGAACAGGTCGACCGCGTGGCCGCCGGTCTTGCGCAGCGCCGACGCGCGCTCGACGACGGTGACGGAGAAGCCGTGTCTGGTGAGCCAGTAGGCCAGCACCGGACCGGCGACGCTGGCGCCGGAGACGAGAATCCGCATGGCACCCCTTCTTTTCATTCAGTCCACCCGGCGTGGATCGCGGTGAAGGCGAGCAGGTAGGTGGCGGTCCGCGGCGGATCCTCGAGCAGGGGCGAGTGCCCGAGACCGGGCAGCAACTCGACCCTTGCGCGCGGAACGGCGCGGTAATCGGAGGCGGATGAGGATCGCCATCTGCGGTCGTCCTCGCCGAAGATCACCAGTAGTGGCTTGCCCAGGACCGTCAGCCGATCCGGCAGCGCCCGCTGCTCCAGGTAGGAGCGGGTGGCCCGCATCGACGTGGTGAGCGAGTGGTGGGTCATATCGCGCACGTCGTCCAGGAGCTCTTCTGGGATCTCGTAACCCGCGCGGCTGAAACCCGTGCTCGCGAACCGCCTCAGCTGCTCGTCGGTCGGCGGCCACTGCGAGAGGCCGATTGCAACGGACTCCGTTGCGATGAAGGCGTCCAGGCTGGGTCCGGTGTTGATGAGCGCAACTGCGGTCACCAGGTCGGGTCGCTGTTCGGCGAGGGCGGAGGCGACGACGCCGCCGCTGGAATGACCGACGACCACGGCGTGCTCGACGCCAAGCCGGTCCAGTACCACTCCGGCCCGACGTGCCTGGTCTGGGATCGCGTAGCTGCGGTCGGCCGGTTTGGCCGACCGGCCGTGCCCGAGCAGGTCGATCCGGATGACGCGGTGAGATCCGGTCAGCAGCGGAACCAGCGGGTCCCACGAGCGGGTCGAGGATGCGGACCCGTGGATGAGCAGGATTGCGGGGGCGTCGCGGGGGCCGTCCTGGCACACGTAGATGTCGCCGTCGTCCAGCGACAGGGTTGAACTCTCGGTGGCCTCGGCGCCCCCGTTCACGTGCGGTCTGCCGTCAGAAACAGTCATGAGCCCACTGTCTCCGCCAGACGCGCCGGTGGATTGGACGAATGTTCCCCTCAGCCGGCTCACCTAGCATGGGACGATGCGAACCTTTGTGCGCGGTGCGGCTACGTGGGGCGTCGAGTGCCCGCAGCGGCCCAGCCGGGTGACCGGTGTCACCATGGCCGGGTTCCATGTCCCTGACCTGGAAACGCTCCGGATAGTCCCGCACCCTGCCGTGACGCTGCTCCTGGAGTTCGGCGCGGGTTCGCCCGTCCTGGACTGTGCCACGGGGCGGCAGCAGCGGGGAAGCATGGTCGCCGGGCCTGGGCTCGGGTCCGGAGGCGCGGTCCTGGCGCGGGGAGAGAACGTCGAGTGCGTGCAGGTGCGCCTGTCTCCGGTGATCGCACGCGCGGTTCTGGGCGCCTCCCCCGCCGACCTCGACGGTACCGTGGTGCCGCTGGGCGACCTGTGGGGCCGGGAGGCGTCACGGATCCGCGAGCAACTCGGCGATGCCTCGTCGTGGCAGGATCGCTTCGCGTTGACGGACGCGCTGCTCGCCCGCCGGCATGAGGCGGGGCCACCGGTGGACCCGGAGGTGGCCTGGGCCTGGCACCGGATCGTCGTCAGCCGTGGCCTGGCCCGGGTCGACGGACTCGCGGCCGAGATCGGGTGGAGCCGTAAGCGGCTGTGGTCCCGGTTCCGGTCGCAGCTCGGCCTGCCGCCCAAGCGCGCCGTGAAGCTGGTCCGCTTCGACCATGCCGCCCACCGCCTGGTCGCGGGCGAAGTCGCGGCCCAAGTCGCGGCCGACACCGGCTACGCCGACCAGTCCCACCTGCATCGGGACGTCGTGGCGTTCACCGGGGCGACCCCCGCGACCGTGGCCGGCGAGCCGTTTCTCGCCGTTGACGGCATCGCATGGCCCAGCCGCGGGACAACCGCATTCCTCACCTCTCCCGGCTCGGTCGCCAGCCGGAGGTAAGACGGCTTCCGCGTGCGAGCGGGGAAGCCGGCGCCGCTGGTGGAGAATTACGTGACGTTCCACGGCGGCACTGCGGCTGTCAGAGCTGACCAACCACGAACATGCAGAACCTGCGTGTCAGGGCTTCCAAATCGGCAGACCGACGCGCGAGTTCTCGCTCGTGCCCCTCCAGGAATCTGCGATCCTGCGAGCTTCTGATCTCAGCGGCGAATTCATCACTCGCGGTGAGCGAGGTGAGGTCGGCGTCGAGGCGGCGCGTGGCCTCCTCGGCGACAGGGCGCAGGGCGTCCAGTTCGGTGAGGGCCACCATCGTGTGCGGGCCCAGGGCCTGTACGGCGGTGTCATCGCCGTCGGCGCGGACTACCGCATTGCAGGGCAGCAGTAGGCCGATGGAGCGGTCGGTGTCCAGCGCGCGGCGCGACAGCGGCGGGTTGCAGGCGCCGAGGATGACCTAGTCCTCCATGTCGTGGTCGAGCTTGGCCTTGAGCGTGGCGCTGATGTCGATCTCGGTGAGGATGCCGAAGCCCTGGGCGGCGAGGGCGTCGCGGACTCGGTCCACGGTGGTGGCGAAGTCGGTGTCGAGGTGCACGGTGCGGTCGTGGCGCATGGCGGTGACCTGCCCTTCTGGTCGTATCGCGGGGCGCGGGACGGGTGTCCGGGCGTGTGCGAGGTACTCGTTCTCGCGGGGCTCTCCCCGCCCCCGAAAATACCCCCCTGGGTATTCGTGTTATCGTCGATGTATACCCCCTGGGGTAATTGACTGAAAGGGAGGAGTACCTCGTGTTCTTCGTCGACACGATCGATGTGCCGGGGCTCGGCAACCGCAGCTACCTGGCGGGTGGTGGGCGGACGGCGGTCGCGGTCGATCCGCCGCGCGACATCGACCGGGTGATCGCGGCAGCCGCTCGGCGTGAGGTGCGGATCTCGCAGGTGGTCGAGACGCACGTGCACAACGACTACGTGACCGGCGGCCTGGAGCTGGCCCGGATCACGGGCGCCGCGTACCTGGTTCCTGCCGGGGCCCGGGTGTCGTTCGAGCGGGTACCGGTGCGCGATGGCGATGTCAGCGACGTCGACGCGGGGCTGACCCTGCGTGCGCTGGCCACGCCCGGCCACACCCCGCACCACACCTCCTACGTGCTGGAGGAGAACGGGGCGGCGGTCGCGGTGTTCACCGGCGGCTCGCTGCTCATCGGCACGGTCGGCCGCCCCGATCTGGTCGAGCCGCGGATGACCGAGGACCTGGCCCGTGCCCAGCACGCCTCCGCGCACCGGCTGGCCGCCGAGCTGCCCGAGGAGACGGCGGTGCTGCCCACGCACGGCTTCGGCAGCTTCTGCTCGTCGTCCCAGGCGGAAGGCAGTGACACGACCATCGGCAAGGAGAAGGTGTCCAACGAGGCGCTCGTCCGGGACGTGGACGCCTTCGTCGCCGACCTGCTGGCCGGCCTGGACGACATCCCCGCCTACTACGCGCACATGGGCCCGGCCAACTCCGCCGGACCCCTGCCCGTGGATCTGACCCCGCCCGCCGTCGCGGACGCCGAGGAGATGGCCGCCCGGCTGGCGGCGGGGGAGTGGGTGGTGGACCTGCGCAACCGGGTCGCCTTCGCCGCCGGACACGTCGCCGGCTCGTTCAACTTCGAGGCCGAAGGGCAGCTCGCCACGTATCTGGCCTGGCTGATCCCCTGGGGCAAGCCGGTCACGCTGCTCGCCGAGTCGCCCGAGCAGCTCGCCGCCGCCCAGCGCGAGTTGGTCCGGGTGGGCATCGACCGGCCGGCCGCGGCGGCCACCGGCACACCGGCCGACTGGGTGCGCCAGGGCGAGGCGCCGGCCTCCTTCCGCCGTGCCACCTTCGCCGACCTCGCGGATCGGCATCCGAAGGAGAGCGTCGTCGTCCTGGATGTCCGGCGTGGCTCGGAGCGAGCGGGCGGGTTCGTCGATGGGTCGGTGCATATCCCGATCCACATGCTGCACCGCCGTCTCGACGAGGTTCCCGAGGGCGAGGTGTGGGTGCACTGCGCGGGCGGCATGCGCGCCGCGATCGCCGCCTCCCTGCTGGACGCCGCGGGCCGGGACGTCGTCGCGGTGGACGACTCCTTCGACGCGGCCGAGAAGGCGGGACTCGCCATCCGGACCCCCTGAGCGCGTCGGACGCCGCACAGGGCCTTAGCGATCTTCCGTATCGACACGGGAAACAGGAGCGAGAAACCGAGATGAGCTTCCTTCGACGCGGCCGGGGCGGACCGGGCCGTGTAAGCGTGCAGGAGGCGGCCGCGCGCACCGGGCACGGCAACGCCGACGGTGGCGCTGACGCGGTGCTGCTCGACGTGCGCGAGCCGTACGAGTGGCAGGCCGGGCATGCGCCGCGAGCCGTGCACCTGCCGCTGTCCGCGCTGGCCGCCGGGGCAGGGCTGCCCGCTCACGTGCAGGCGCGGCCCCTGGTCGTGATCTGCCGTTCCGGCAACCGCTCCCGGCAGGCCGCCGAACTGCTCGCCGCCCGCGGCTCGCAGGCCGTGGACGTGATCGGCGGGATGCGGGACTGGGCCGGAGCAGGTCTGCCGGTGGTGGACGCGCGCGGCCGCAACGGCACGGTCGCGTGAGCGCGGTCATACTCGCCCTGGCCGCCGGGACCGTGATCGGCCTGGCGCTGGGTGCGCTCGGCGGCGGCGGAAGCGTCCTGGCCGTTCCCGCGCTGATCTACCTGCTCGGCTTCAGTCCGGTCGGGGCGACGACCGCGAGTCTGGTGATCGTCACGCTGACTTCGGCCACCGCGTTGGTCGCGCATGCCCGCGACGGGCACGTGCGGTGGCGTACGGGGCTGCTGTTCGCGGCGGCCGGGATCGGACCGGCGATGCTCGGCGGCGCGCTCGCCGACCGCATCCCGGAGGCCGTGCTGACGGCGGGCTTCGCCGTGGTCGCTGGAGTGGCCGCCCTGCGCATGCTGCGCTCCCGGGCGGCCGCGGAGGGTGCCGTGACGGTACGGCCGGGCCGGGCAGCGGCGGCCGGTGCCGGGCTCGGCGCGGTCACCGGTGTCCTCGGTGTCGGCGGCGGCTTTCTCGCCGTACCGGCACTGGTGGGGGTACTCGGCATGCGGATGCGGAGCGCGGTGGGCACCAGCCTGCTGGTCATCACCGTCAACTCACTGGCCGCGCTGGCGACTCGGGCCGGTACGGTCGAGGGACTGGACTGGGCGGTCGTCGGACCGTTCATCGGCGCCGCGATCCTGGGCGCATGGGACGGCAAGCGGCTTGCCACGAAGGTGTCCGGGCGCACACTTCAGCAGGTCTTCGCCCTGGTGCTGCTTGCGGTCGCGGCCTTCATGCTGATCGACGCGGTGCTGTGAAGGCCGCCGCGCCGAGCGTCCTCACGCCAAGGACAGGAACAGCTTCTCCAGGCGGGCGCGCATCTGCTCCGTGGTCTCGCCGTTCTTGCGGCCGGAGTTGATGTCCGTCACGCACTGCTGCAGGCCCGTCGCGATGATCGCGAACCCGGCCCGGTCCAGCGCGCGGGAGGCGGCGGCGAGCTGCGTGACGACGTCCTCACAGTCGCGTCCCTCCTCGATCATCCGGATCACCCCGGAGATCTGACCCTGCGCCCGGCGCAGCCGGTTCAGCACGGCCTTCAGGTCCGCACCCTCGAGCTCCAGTTCCACGATCACTCCTCAAAAATACCCCTAGGGGTACTGTACGTCCCGGTTCGGGACGACGTCGACCATTAAGGATCACATCTGTCATGACCAACTCCCCCGCCCCTGTCACCCTCGGCGCCGACCAGGCCCGCACCCGGCTGCACGAGCTGACGGTCATCGACGTGCGCACGCCCGCCGAGTACGCCTCCGGCCACCTCCCCGGTGCCCTCAACATCCCCCTGGACCACATTCGGCGGGCCCTGCCGGAGATTCGGCACGCCGCCGAGTGCGGGGACGTTCTCGTCGTGTGCGCCTCAGGCGCCCGTTCCGAGAACGCCTGCAGGCTCCTTGCCGAGCAGGGCATCACCACGGCGACCCTCGTCGGCGGCACCGGTGCCTGGGCCGCTGAGGGGCACGACCTGCACACCCCGGCGGCCTGCGACACGCGGGCCCGCTGGAGCATGGAACGCCAGGTGCGCTTCACCGCCGGCGCCCTGGTTCTCCTCGGCCTCGTCCTGGGCCTGCTCGTGCATCCGGCCCTCCTGCTGATCTCGGGCGGTGTGGCGGGCGGCCTGGTCTTCTCCGCTCTCACGAACTCCTGCGGCATGGCGGTCGTGCTCGGCAAGCTGCCCCACAACCGCCCGCGCGGTGCCGATCTCGATGCCGCGCTCGCCTCGCTGCGCAACCGTTGAATCAGGCGTTCAAGGGCGCCCGCGGACTTCGTGGGTGCCCTTGGCCGTCACTGAACTCCCGCGGAGTCTGCAGCCTGTTGGCGCACGTCCGCCATGTCCACGGCCCGGATCTTGGTGATGAGCTCCTCGAGTGCCTGCGGCGGCAGCGCGCCCGGCCGCGAGTACAGGACGGTCCGGTCGCGGACGGCCATCAGGGTGGGGATGGACGAGATCCGGAAGGCGCCCGCCAGTTCGGGCTGTGCCTCGGTGTCGACCTTGCCGAAGACGATGTCCGGGTGGCGTTCGGCCGCCTTCTCGTAGACGGGGCCGAACATCCGGCACGGTCCGCACCAGGCGGCCCAGAAGTCGATCAGCACGATGTCGGAGCCGGTGACGGTGTCCTCGAAGTTGTCCTTGGTCAGTTCGACGGTCGGCATGGGGTTCCCTCTCCTCTCACATACCCGGTGGGGTATCTGACGCTGCTCGGTTCAACCGATGCCGGTCCGTCTTTTGTTCCAGGCAGACGGGAGGTTCAGGTGGTCGGGGTGAGAGGCGAGCACATCGCGGGCGCGATCGAGTCGACCGGCCAATGCCTCCTCGCCCAGCCGGCGGTGGCGGACGGCCCGGGCGGTGATCCGCGCTTCGGCGCCGAGCGCAGGCCAGAGGCCGACGGGGTGGGGGAGGGGTCCTTCGGCCCTCGTGCACTCGGCGGCGGCGATATACCCTACTGGGTATTTTTCCAGGGTGTTTGCTGCGGCCGAGGGGCAGTCGTGAGGGCCGGTTGGGGTGGGGAGGGTATACCCGGGTGGGTACCGGGGCCGGGACCAGCGGCCCATGCCCCGCTCTCATCTTCCGCACGACAGTGGGCACATGGGCAAACACATCGTGATTCTCGGAAGCGGAACCGCCGGCACCATGACCGCGAACCGCTTGTGCCGCGCGTACGACGAGAGCGAGCTGCGGATCACGGTCGTCGACCAGGACGACGACCACATCTACCAGCCGGGCCTGCTGTTCGTGCCGTTCGGCCTCGCCCAGCCCGACCACCTCGTGCGACCCCGCCCGCGGCAGCTGGACCCGGTGGTCGACTACAAGCAGGCACGCATCGAGCGGGTCGACCTGGAAGCGCGGACCGTGCACCTCGGCGGCGGCATCAGCCTCGGCTACGACGTCCTCGTGGTCGCCACCGGGGCCAGGCTGCTGCCGGAGGAGACCGAGGGACTGACCGGCCCCGGCTGGCGCGAGAACGTCTTCACCTTCTACGACCTGCCCGGTGCCGTGGGCCTGCACGACGCGCTGGAGCGCTTCGAGGGCGGCCGCCTGGTGATCGATGTCGCCGACCTGCCCCTCAAGTGCCCCGTCGCGCCGTTGGAGTTCGCCTTCCTCGCCGACTGGTACTTCCAGCACCGGGGCATCCGGGACCGGGTCGAGCTGACGTACGCCACCCCGCTCGACGGTGCGTTCACCAAGCCGGTCGCGGCCAAGGCGCTGGGCGGGTTGCTCAAGACGAAGGGTATCGAGCTGGTCACGGAGTTCACGCTCGGAGAGGTCGACGGCGAACACAGGCGGCTGGTGTCGTACGACGAGCGGGCGTTGCCGTTCGATCTGGCCGTCGTCGTACCGCTGCACGGCGGCGCCGCGTACGTCGGCCGCTCCGAGGGCCTCGGCGACGAACTGGGCTTCATCCCCGTCGACCCGCACACCCTCCAACACCCCGACCGCCCCGAGGTGTTCGCGATCGGGGATGCGGCCGGACTGCCCGCCTCCAAGGCCGGTTCGGTGGCGCACTTCGAGGGTGAGGTGCTGGTGCACAACATCGGCCGCTTTTTCGCTGGACAGCCGCTGGACGCCTCCTTCGACGGGCATGCCAACTGCTTTGTCGAGACGGGCTTCCACAGGGCGCTGCTGATCGACTTCAACTACGACACCGAGCCGCTGCCCGGCCACTTCCCGGGCCCGGTCGGCCTGCCGCTGCTGAAGGAGTCGCACGCCGCCCACCTCGGCAAGCTCGCTTTCGAGTGGCTGTACTGGCACAGCCTGCTGCCCGGCCGGGAACTGCCCGGCATCGGCTCGGCCATGCCCGAGCGCGGCAAGCACCACGTATCCGCGTGAGAACCACGTGTCCGCCCGAGGGTACGTGTCCATCCAGGGGAGAGGACCCCGTCATGCTCACCGCCACCTACGCAGACACCGCCGTCCCCGTCGACGACGAGGGCTTCTTCACCGACCCCGACCGGTGGACCGAGCCCATGGCCGAACAGATCGCCAAGGAAGCCGGCATCGACACGCTGACCGACCGGCACTGGACGGTCATCCGTTTCATGCGCGCCCAGTACGCGGCCAAGGGAACGGGCCCCACCGTACGAGTGCTCGGCAAGACCTCCGGTGTGAGCGTCAAGGAGCTGTACCAGCTCTTCCCGAAGGGACCGGCGAAGACCGCCGCGAAGATCGCCGGGATCCCCAAGCCCCGCGGCTGCATCTGATCTGAAGGAGCGTGCCCGTCATGGCCGACACCGCCACGATCGAGAAGGTATCGATCATCGTCTCCAAGGGATCCCTGGAAGGGATCTACCCGGCCCTGATCATGGCCAACGGCGCCCGAGCCGAGGGGATCGAGGCCGACCTGTTCTTCACCTTCTTCGGACTGGACGCGATTACGAAGAAGCGCTGGGAGCACATCAAGCTGGCCACCGTCGGCAACCCGGGCCTGCACCTGCCGACCCTGCTGGGCGGTGTACCGGGCATGCCTGATCTGATCACCCGGTACATGGAACGCAAGATGGACAAGCTCGACATCCCGCCGATCCCCGAGTTCATCGAGATGATCGCCGACACCGGCGCGGGCATCTACGCCTGCAAGGCGTCCGTCGATCTCTTCGAACTCGGCAAGGACGACCTCGTCGAGCAGGTCCAGGGCGTCATCACGGTGGGGGAGTTCTACGAGCACGCGGCCGGCGGCCAGATCATCTACACCTGAGAGCACCTGAGGCGGCCGGCATCGGCAACGGACGCGGCCTGCCGGACGGAATGCGGAGTGTGGTGGCGGTGGTCGCCCATCCCGACGACGAGGCGTTCGGGCTGGGCGACCTCCTGCGAAGTCACTGTGCTGATCGCGGTGATCAACGAATGGATATGAGTGGCTCCGGCGCCCCCGTGATCGCTAGCCTCACCGGCTATGAAGCAGCGCCAACAGAAGAAGCTTTCCCGCCGCCTCTTCGGGGCAGTCCTGGCAGGTGACGCCAGGGGCACGAAGGCCCTGTTGCGCAGTGGGGCAAGTCCAGACGGAAGAAACAGCGACGGCACTACTCCGCTGTACCTGGCCTCGGTGCAGGGCGAGGCCGAAATAGCTCGTTCACTCATGGAAGCCGGGGCCTCCCCCGACACGGAAAGCAGCGGCCCCGGCTCGGAGGGCACACCGCTGTGCGCAGCCGCGTACTGGGGGCACAATGAAACAGTCCGGCAGTTGTTGGCGTATGGCGCCGATCCCAACCGTCGCGAAGACCACGGCCAGGGTGGTCCCCACTGGACTGGGCGGACCATGGCCACCGCCCTGACACTGCCGAAATCCTTCGGGCAGCAGGGGCGCAACCGACAGCTCACCCGGCTCCGTAGCCGGCGCGACCTCGGCACTCACTTTCGCAACAGGCCCTGGGCGTCCATCCTTTACGGCACGCCGGGCGACCTGCACGCCGAGCGGGCGGATGAACTCGGGTGCGCGGCGCAGGAACTGGGCGTCAGCCACGTAGAGCTGGCCAGGCACCCAGACGGTGCTCTCGACGAATCCCGTGCCCCGGCTCGCCGCGGAGGTCAGCCGCCTTCAACGGCCCGATGCCGCCGTCCTGGGCTGGACGCTGCCACAGGACACGGCGGACCGCTTGAACGCCGAGTTCGGCACGTCCTTCATCGGGCGGGGCCAGGTTGATCTGCCGTTTCCTTCAGCCCGTGGCGCGAGAACGGCGGCCCCGTGCGATCGCCTTCCCCCCAGTCTCGGCTTCGCTCGACCAGGAGGTGCCCCCATCGCCAGTCAGTCGGCCGACAGCCCGGTGCTCTGGCGGCGCCTGGAACTCCTGGGCGAGCGGAAGGGCCTGCGCGTGTTGGACTGACCCTGGCCGGCGACGCGGTCAGGAGGGAGGGGCGTCCTTCCGTGTCGATCGGACGGGGGCGCCGGCGCGCTCGGCCAGGCCGGCGTGCAGAAGGAGCAGGCGGGCCAGGTCACGTGCCTCGTCGGCGGTGAGCGCCGCCCACACGCCCGGCTCGTCGCCCTGGTCCCGGCCCACGTCGAGGGTGACCCGGCTGATGGGTCGCTCCGTGGGTGCCAGCCGCAGGCACCGTACGGCGATCCTGCGCCCGCAGCTCGTCACAAGAGAGGCGTCCTCGGTCGCAGAGGACCAGTCACGTCCTGCTGTCGCCATCCTTCTCACACTCCTCCGCCCGGTCGGTGTCGTCCCGGCGGTGTCGTCCGCAGTCGAATACCCGCAGGGGTATAAGCGAAAGCGCTGCGCGAGGCTGCATTGTTCCCCTGCCCCCTGGAGGGCCGAACCGAATCCACTCACGGCCGGTCCGGCTGTCCGACTACGCAGACAAGTGGCTCGTCGTCTTCAGCCACCCGGCGGACTTCACCCCGGTGTGCACCACCGAGTTCGTCGCCTTCACCGACCTCGCCGACGAGCTCGCTGCCGTAACACCGCCCTGCCCGGCAACACCGTGGACTCCGTCCACAGCCACCTCGCCTGGATCCGCGCGATCGAGGAGAAGCTCGGCGTGCGTATCCCGTTCCCGATCATCGCCGACCTGGACAGGCGCGTCTCGCGTGCCTACGGCATGCTCCACCCGAACACTTCGGGCACCGCCGCCGTACGCGCCGTCTTCCTGGACGTGTGGCCGGCCGACGACAGCGTCAAGCTCACCAACTGGTATCTGGCGACCATGCTCGGCACACCGGCCTGACCTGCGGCGTGATTGCGCGGGACGGTGTCACGTGCGTACGGCATGGACGACTGTGTCGAGGGTCGTGCGGCTGCCGCCCTCGGCTCGGTCACCGGCCGGGCGACCGTCTCGGCCCGCAGGATCTCGGCGTGACGCCGCCTGCCGCAGGCCGGGCGCCATCACGAGGTGCTCTTGACGTGCTCCCTGGCCTGCCGCCGCCGATGACGGCGACGCGGTGGCGGCCGGAGCTCGGTGCGTCGGTGGGGGAGGGGGTGGCGGCCAAGGCGGGGCTCCTTTCCGGCTGGCCGGTGTGCGGTGTCGGACAGGGATCAGACACCCCATGTCGTTTGAGGTCAAGCGGCAGGGGTGTGGGCGGCGTGCTCGTGCGTACCGGCCGCGACGGGACGCCCGCCGCGGGCGCAGGTGTCGGTGCCGCCGGTGACGGAGTAGGCGTCGACGTCGCGGGAGGTCATCCAGTCGGCTGCGGTCTGGCTGCGGTCGCCATTGGCGCAGATCACGTACACCGGCCGGTCGTCGGGCAGTTCGCCGCGGCGGGCACAGTGTGCAGCGGCATCAACCGCGCCCCGGGTACATGCCCGGCCGCGTACTCGTCCGCCTCTCGTACGTCGACCACGAGTGCGCCGTCGGCCCAGACCGCCGCGAACGCTTCCTGTGTCACTTCACGCGCCACGGGGGTTATTTGCCCTAGAGGCGGCTCGCGGCTCGGTAACGGAGCCGGGCCCGAGCCGTGATCCCTGTGGCACAGCCCTGGGCAGCCGGAGGGTCATCCGCGTCCCGCCGCCCGCTCCACAGTCCGCGGCGACCGTGCCGCCGTGGGCGGTGACCAGCTCCTTGACGACGGCGAGTCCGATGCCGCTGCCACCTCCGGATCGGGCTCGGGTGCCGCGCCACAAACGATCGAAGACGTACGGCAGCTCGTCGGCGGGGATGCCGGGGCCGGTGTCGGCCACCTCGATGAGCGCCTCGGCGGGCGTGGCGGACGTGGTCAGGGTGACGGTGTCGCCGGGACGGCAGTGGCGGGCGGTGTTGCTCAGCAGGTTGCCGAGGGCCTGGTGCAGCCGGTCGGCGTCGGCGCGGACCAGCAGGGGAGCGGGCCCCGGGACGGTGCGCACGGTCAGCCCCGCGGTGTGCAACTCGGCCTCCCTCTCGGCCACGGCGGCGACGGCCAGCGCGGTCAGGTCCACCTCGGCCAGGCGCAGGGACAAACGGGCCGACTCCGCTTCCGCCAGTTCCCCCAGGTCGTCGATGATGCGTCCCAGCCTCAGCGCCTGGTCGTGCAGGGAGCCCAGACGCTGAGCCGACGGGTCGGCGTAGCCGTCGCGCAGCTCCTCCAGCCCCGCCCGCAACGAGGCCAGGGGCGTGCGCAGTTCGTGGGCGACATCGGCGGCGAGCCGGTGGCGGGCCTGCTCGGCGTGGCTGACGTCGTCGGCCATGGCGTCGAAGGCGCGGGCGAGGTCGCCCAGTTCGCCGGGTGCATCGATGCCGGCCCGCGCGGTGCGGTCGCCGGCGGCCAGGGCACGGGCGGTCGCGGCGACCCGGACGATCGGAGCGGTCAGGCGCCGGGTGACGAACCAGCTCACGGCCAGCGCGAGGGCCAGCGCGCCGACAGCGGCTGCGGCCACCCACCCCCAGGCGACGGACCGGCCCGCCGACCCCGAGCCGGCCGAGAAGGCCAGATGCACAGAGCCCACGGTGCGGCTGTCCACCACCACGGGAGCGCTCGCACCGGGTCCCGAGGCGGCACCCTGCCCGCGATGTCCGCGACCCGAGTCGGACATGCCGTGCTCGTCCTCGGACCCCGAGCCGGAACCGCCGGACATCACCTCGTCGTCCGCGTCCCGCACCGTGAGCACCGCCCCGGCGCCGGTGGCGACGGAACGCGCCGCCGACAGGTCGGCCGCCGACCAGCCGCCCGCGGCCCGATAGGCCTCGGCGGCGGCCGTGGCCACCCGGGAGGCGGTCTGCTGACGGTCGGCCTGGCGGGCACTGCTGAGCCCGCGGTCGGCACCGACGAGCGCTGCAGCTGTCAGCAGGGCCACGGACGCCAAGGCCACCACGGCGAACGCGGCGAACAGTCGCCGACCGAGCGGGCCCAGCCCGCCGGACGGCCAAGCGCCGGAGCGCGGCGAACGGGGCTCACGGGTCACGGGACCACCCCAGCCGGTATCCCACGCCCAGCACGGTCACCACGAGGTCGGGGCCGGCGTCACGGAGTTTGTGCCGCAGGTTCTTCACATGGGAGTCGATCGTCCGCTCGTAGCCTGCGAACTCGTAGCCGCGCACCCGGTTGACCAGCTCGTAGCGCGAGTACACCCGTCCGGGCACCGACGCGAGCGTGGTCAGCAGCCCCCATTCGGTGGGTGTCAGCTCCAGTGGCGCCCCGTCCAGAGCCACCTCGTGACGGGCCTCGTCGATGCGCAGCCGTCCTTCGCCGTACGAGGCAATCGGAGCCGCCCCCGTGGCCGTGCCTCCCGCCCGCTGCAGCACCGCACCCACCCGCAGCACCACCTCGGTGGGACTGAACGGCTTGGTCACGTAGTCGTCGGCGCCCAGCCGCAGCCCATGGATACGGTCCTCGACGGTGGTGCGCGCGGTCAGCACCACCACCGGCACCCGTCCGCGCTCGCGGGCCTCGCGCAGCACCTCGTCACCGTCCACATCCGGCAGCCCGAGATCGAGCAGCGTCAAATCGACCCCACGCCCACCGAGCAGCCGCACGGCCTCGGCGCCCGAACCGGTCGTGAGCACCCCGTATCCGGCGCGCTCCAGGTAGCGGCGCAGCAGCTCGCGGATCTCCTTGTCGTCCTCGACGACGAGCACCGTGGCGGCCATGTCCCACACCTACGCGCCTTGCGACCGTCCCGGCGAGGGCCGAACAGCCCCAACCCGACCGTCGGTTGTCTCCATCTCGTCTCCACACGCACAGCACGGCGACTGCAGGCCCGGGAGCGACGGTGACGGTGCGGGAACGAAAGACGCTCCCGCACACCCGAGGAGGTTCGCCATGAAGCGCAACATCAAGATCGCTACCGCGGTCACCGCAGGTGCTCTCGCCATTGGCGGAGTGCTGGCCGTCGGCCCGGTGACCGCGGACACAGGCGGTGCCGCGTCCGGGGCCGGGCAGACCACGTCCCAGAGCATGCCGGCGAACGGACAGCACCAGGCGCGCCACCACGGCAACGACGTGGACGGCATCCGGCAGCACGACGGAACCTGCACCGGGACCGCCCTGGCCTCGCAAGGCACCCTGACGGCCGCTCAGAAGGCCACGCTGGCGAGCATGGCGGAGGAGGAGAAGCTCGCGCACGACCTCTACACCGCATTCGCCGAACGCCACGAGGTGCGGATCTTCGAACGGATCGCGGCAGCCGAGACCCAGCACCTGTCCGCCGTGCGCACCCTGCTGGACCGCTACGACGTCACCGACCCGACCGCCGGCAAGCCGGCCGGTGAGTTCACCGACCCGACCCTCCAAGCCACCTACGACCGGCTGCTGAAGCAGGGCGAGGACGGCCTGGACGCGGCCCTGAAGGCCGGGCGCACGGTCGAGACCGACGACATCGCCGCGCTGACCAAGGCACTGTCCGGACTCACGGCCCCGGACACGCGCCAGGTTTACGACGACCTGCTCGCCGCCTCGGAGAGGCACCTGGCGGCATTCGAACGCTGGAGCGTCGACGAATAGGGAAAGCGCCCGGTGTCCGGCTCGGGCGGTGTCATCCTGATGACACCGCCCGAGCCGCATTCTCGGCCTGCCGGAGGAATGTCCTCGTGTGGTTCCGGCACGTCCTCCGGGACCATCCGGCCGACCGAATCAGCGGCGTCCGGGGCCGTGTACGAGTTCGCGTGACGATCGCCACGGGCTGTCGGCTCTATTGAGGCTGCGGTGCCGCAGGCGGAGGGGGCGGTGGCGCTGAGCATCGCATCGACGGCGTACCTGTGGCCGTGCAGTCCGGCGTCGGCCATGCAGGGCAGCGGCCCGCCGTCAGGGCGGCGCAGGGCGAGGGAAACGACACCATCGGCGGCGTGAGTGCGGGCCGCCACGGCGAGGGTCGCCTCGTCCAGGGACAGGTGGTCGGTCATGGTGGTCAACCTGGTCTCGTACGGGATGGGAGAAGGGAAGGAATGTCAGGCCTGCGCGGGTACGTGCAGCGGCCAGGGCACCGCCCTGGCCGCCGCCCCCGCACAGGGCCGCCGCTCCCGTGCCGCCTCCGCGCCGCTGTACTTCCATGGCGAGGGTCAGCACCAGCCGGGTGCCGGTCATGCCGACCGGATGCCCCAGGGCGATGGTCCCGCCGTTGACGTTTACCTTGTCCAGCGGGATGTCGAGCTCCCGCTGGTAGGCCAGGGCCACCCCGGCGAACGCCTCGTTGATCTCGAACAGGTCCAGGTCGGCGACCTTGA
This sequence comes from Streptomyces sp. HUAS ZL42, assembly GCF_040782645.1. GTDB lineage: Bacteria > Actinomycetota > Actinomycetes > Streptomycetales > Streptomycetaceae > Streptomyces. Next base: position 725,631 of record NZ_CP160403.1, on the reverse strand, counting down.
GGCGACCGTCCCGGGCCAGCGCGTCACGGGCCGCCCCGGCCGGCTGGACGAGCAGCGAGGGGTCGGGGCCCGCGACCGTGCCGTAGGCGCCGATCTCCGCGAGCGGGGGCAGACCGAGTCCGGATCCGCCGTCGCGGAGGACATCGATCGCGGTATGGAACTCGGCTGCCCATCCCATGGGACCACTGCGCTTGCTCGACCTCATCGGCCTCGACACCGCTCAGGCCGTCGCGGAATCGATGTACGAGGAGGTCAAGATGTACGAGTAGGTCAAGATGTACGAGGAGGTCGAAGAGCCTCTCTACGTCCCGCCGACGCTGCTGCGCCGCATGGTTGTCGCGGGCCGTCCCGGCCGCAAGAGCGGTGGGGGTTCCACGACTACGCCGCTTGATGCCGAGAGCTTGCTGGTTCCAGGCGAAAGAGCCTTCACGTTTGCGGGTTGAGGGGCTGTGAATGCACGGACTCCTCACAACTTGGGCGAGTGCGCTTGACGATGACCTTGGAGAACGGCCTGCCGGTTTCCGGCTTCGAGGTTGAGCATGCCCGCTCATCGGCACCTTTGAAGGGCACCTGATCTGGGTGGCGCCCACGTGCTGACAACGCCCAACTCACCGCTCACCGCACGGACACGGCCCACGGCGTCGATCCACCTCATTGCGTTGGCCATGGCTATGCGGCGACCAGGTCGCGCCGGCTGAATGCGGCGAGTCCGGCTGCTGCGGCGATCACGCCCATCCCAGTGAGGGCGGCGATGGCGGTCCAGTTCAGGTCCGCGGCGGGGACGGGGCCGAGGTGAGTGAGTACGGCCGTGTCGAGCAGCCAGTGGTTGCTGGTGATGCTCGATCCGATGATCTCGATGAGGAACGACCACAGGACCAGGCCGTACAGAACGGGTACGGCGAGCCGCGGAACCAGCCCGTACAACAGGGCTCCCAGGCCGAGCACGAACAGCGCCGGAACAGCCGTGTTGAGACCGGCCTGCAGCATGTCGGAGAATCCGACCTCGCTGCGGCGGGCGGCCACACCGATCCAGCCCCCCACGGCGGTGGCGAGGCCGGCGCCGAGGACGAGGGCCGCGGCGAAGCCCACCCGTCCCGCAAGCCACGCCGTCCTGGTCAGGCGGCGGGCGAGGAGGTGGTCGAGATGGCCGTCGGCTTCCTCGCTGCGCAGCGCGGATATCTGGCCGGCCGCAGCGAAGGCCAGCAGGGCGGCGAGGTACAGGAACTCGTATCCGATCCACGCTGCCTCGGGGCTGCCGGGATGTGCACCGAGGCGGCCCAGGCTCTCCTCGATCGCGCCGACGGCGACGCCCCCGGACGCGGCGGACCGGGCGACCACGCCGAAGACCAGGGCGAGCGCCGCGAGCCCTGCTGTCCACGAGAGCGCGACCCAGCGTTCCAGGCGGACGACGAGGAAGCCGGCGCCGCCGAGAAAGCGGGTGCCGCCTCTCGGCGCCCGGGAGCGGACCATGACGGCCGCTCCGAGGTCGCGACGCCCGGCGAGGGCTGTCGCCGCTCCGGTGAACACGGCGGCGAGCAGGAGGACGGGCACGAGGGCGAGGGGTTGCGAGCCGGTGAGCGGGCGGAGGTTCTCGATCCAGCCGAGCGGGCTCGCCCAGCGCAGCCAGGACAGACCCGTACCGGAGTCGGCGATCATGCGGATCAGGTAGAACACGGCGAACGCGATGGCGCCGAGCCCGTTGGCCTGACGGCGCGTCGGCGCGAGTTGGCTGGCGAACGCGCCGATGGCGAGAAACAAGGCGGCGCTGGCGGTGGCAGCGGTCGTGTAGAAGAGCGACGCCGAGACGGAGAATCCGACGTTGCGGTCAGCCCCTGCGGCGGTGGTGAAGGCCGCCGTCAGTCCCCACAGCACCAGCCATCCGGCTGCCATCCCGGCCAGTGCCTGAGCCGTCGCGTGACGTCGTGTGGTGCGACCCGACAGGAGCAGCTCCCAGCGTCCGGCGTCCTCTTCCCGCCGGAGCAGCCGGGTGGCGGTGAGCAGCCCCCAGATGGCGCCGACGATGATCAGCAGGCCGAACACGCGCCAGGCCACGAACCCGCCGACGGTGTCCACATGCCGGGCCGGGCCGATGATCGCGGCCAAGCCGTTGTTGGCGCCGAGGGTGTGCGCGAACTTCTCGCGCGAGGCGGCGGTCGGGAAGTTCGTGTGCCAGCCGAGTGCCTCGTTGAGGATCAGCACGCCGAACAGGACGCCCCAGACGGCGGCCGATCGCATCGCACGTCTGCCGGTGATCACCGCTACGGTGCGCGCGGCTCGGTTGGCCGCGGCGTTGGTTTCAGGCCGCATGCGACTCACCGGCCCGGTTCGCGGGTTGCCGGCCGTAGTGGGCGAGGAAGAGCTCCTCGAGCGAGGGCTCGCGACTGAGCAGCTGGTGCACGCCGGACGCGGCGAGCACCCCGAGCAGCGGCTCGACCGAGCCGACCACCTGGCAGCGGACCCGATTGCCCTCCACCAGCACAGCGGTGACTCCCGGGATCTTCGAAAGGTCCGGAGGCGTGGTGTCGAAGGCGGCGTCGATCGACAACGCGGACAGGTGGCGCATCTGCGCCAGTGTCCCCACCTCGACCAGTTCGCCGGCGCGCAGGATCGCCACTCGGTCGCTCAGCGCCTCGACCTCGCTCAGGATGTGCGAGGAGAGAAAGACACTCTGCCCACGCCGGCGCGCTTCGCGGACACATTCGCGGAATGTCTCCTCCATCAGGGGATCCAGACCGCTGGTCGGCTCGTCGAGGATCAGCAGGTCGGCTCGCGAGCTGAGTGCGGCGATCAGCAGCACCTTCTGACGGTTGCCCTTCGAGTAGGCGCGCACGCGCTTCGAGGGATCGAGCCGGAACCGCTCGAGCAACTCCTTCCGGTACGGCTCGTCGACCCGTCCCTGGACCCGGCCGAGCAGGTGCAGCGTCTGTGTACCGGTCAGTCCCGGCCAGAGGTTCGCCTCGCCCGGCACGTAGGCCACGCGACGGTGCGCCTGCGCCGGGCGCGCCTGGGCGTCCACACCGAAGATCTCGGCCCGCCCGGCGTCGGCGCGGATCAGCCCGAGCAGACAGCGGATCGTGGTGGTCTTCCCGGCGCCGTTGGGCCCCAGGTAACCGAGGACCTCGCCCTCGGCGACCTCCAGATCCAGCGGCCGAAGCGCGACCGCCGAACCGAAGGACTTCCTCAGCCCCACCGTACGGATCGCCAGCGCCATGGCGGCCTCCCGACAACCGATGGATCCTGCGCGGGCTCCAGGCCGGCTGCGTACCGCTATGCGGACCCCGCCTGGTACTCCGAGAATCCAGCCTGGTAGTGCGGGGCACCGGTCAACAGGGCCGAAAGGCCCCGCACGCCCGACCGAGTGGCCCATAGCGGTCTCGTGCCGCGGCGGCCACTCCCAGTGGATCTCGCGTCGCGATGAGTCCTGCGGCGTCCGGCGGTCGTACTGTCGAACCCGTTACCGAGGAGGACTTCTGATGCACAGCGTGACGTATTCGATGGGCGTCTCACTGGACGGCTACATCGTCGGGCCGGACGGCGGCTTCGACTGGACGCCGCCCGACGAGGAGGTCTTTCGCTTCGCTACCGACGAGGTGCGAGAGGCCGGTGTCCACCTGTTGGGACGACGGCTGTACGAGTCGATGCTGTACTGGGAGACCGTCGACCGGAATCCATCGCTCGGCTTCTCAACGTCCGAGTTTGCCGCGGTCTGGAAGGCGCTCCCCAAGGTGGTGTTCTCCACCACGTTGTCGGCGGTGCAGGGCAATGCCCGCCTGGCCTCAGGCGGCCTGGCGGAGGAGATCGAGCGATTGCGAGCCGAGCCGGGTGACGGCAACATCGCGATCGGCGGTGCGACTCTCGCCGCCGAGGCGGCCGCGTTGGGTCTGATCGACGAGTACCGGGCCAGGGTCTACCCGGTGCTGGTCGGCGGCGGCATTCCGTTCTTCCCCCAGCACGAGCGCCGGGTGGATCTCGAACTCGTCGGGACCCACACCTTCAGCTCAAGAGTCGTCTACCTCCGCTACCGCGTGGCGCGTTAGCCGACTGGTCCCGCCGAACCCTGGGAAGAACGGGCCGCCAGTGATATTCCCTCAGCGAAATGACCTACGCGAAGCGGTGTGAACCACCGTCTGGCGAAGCCGAGTCGGACGGACCACACCCGACCGCAGACGCATGTAAAGCCCCTGGTAGGAGAGGTCTCACCACAAGACCGGCCCTTTAGCTTTGGGGCCCGGTCAAGTCGACCCCCGCATCAAGGGCGTCCGCTCCGTGAGGAGAGTACGTCGTTCATGGTCAGGGCCATGGCCCGGATCCTAACTCTGGCGGTGCTCGACGGCCGTTGCATTCGGCCCTGCGCTGCCCGGCCGTGCCGCAACGCGTCTTTCGACGGCTTGCGCTCCGCCCCCGTTCGAAGGGAACTCCTCTGCACTGCTCCAGGAAGGGCAGGGGGAGGGGGGTGCTGGAGCTGGCAGAGGGCCGGGCCCATGTGCGGAAGCCGCCGTCGGCGGTGTGCCGTCGACGGTCGAGGTGGTCCTGGACCGCCTCGCCGACCGCTGTGGCGATGGGCTTGTGGTGGTCGAGGGGTCCGTGACCGGGGCCGATGCTGCCGCATGCGGATGGTGCCGCGGCCTCGGCCTCGGCGACGACCGCCATCGCTGCCGCGTCGTCGACGGGGCAGCAGCGGAACGCGAGCGTCCGCAGGATCGGCGGATGGCGGGGCCGGAGCGGAACACCCGCATGCTTGCTGCAGGAACGCCCTGAGTTGGTGAATCGCCTTCTGTGGTCACTTCATGCCTGCCGGCGGCGGAACTGCCGACATGTGCCTGCGCGGGTTGCTCAGCGACGCCCCGGTGTGGCTGATGCCCGGTCAGAACGTGCAGGTCGGGGCCGCCTGGCCGAAGCTGGGGATCTTTGCGGGGACTTCAACCTCGCCCGGCGGACGCTGCAACGGCTGCTGCAGGGGGCGGGTCTGGTCGACACCACCGCGGAGACGGCGCCGGCCTTCACCTTCGAGCGGGTCTTCTCCGGCAAGCCAGTCGCTTCCGCTGCGACTTCGCCCTGCTCAGCGAGCCCTTGACAGCGACGACCACCATCACCCCGGACGCAACGGTGCGGACCGGCCCACGGCGTTCAACCGACCACTCGGCGCGGCTGATCGACCAGCCCGTCACCGGCCAGGCGGCCGAGCCGGACGACGTGGTCGTCGCGCTGAGCGAGCTCACCGGCAGGGCTCCGCCGACCCGGTCCAGGGGGGGTATCAGCCCCACAAAACCTACTGCCGCTCGGCGGGCCTGGAGGCCGAAGGCTTCGACCCGGTGTCGACCTCTACTGCCGGAATTGACGAACTACCGGAAATCTGCTGTTTTGCGTGCCAGTGCGTTGTTTCCTATCGAGTTGTGCACACTGAAGCTCACGGCGTCGGAGCGGTAGCGGTCGTCGGACCATTCCACCGGACGTCCTTCGCGTGTCGTCGTCACCCGGCGGACCCGCAGCAGGGGGCTGGTACGGCGGATGCCCAGGAGCTCGGCGTCCTGGGCGCCGGCCGCCACCGCGTCGATGACGTGCTCGCCGTAGGCGAAGACCACGCCCGTGTCGTCGTAGAGGCGTTGAGTGACGGAGGGGCAGTCGGGCTCGATCGCCTCGACGGCGGGGGAGATCCAGTCGGCGTAGACGGTTCGCTCCAGCAGGACCGGCTCGCCGTCCAGTCCCCGCACCCGTAGGACGTGCAACACAGGTGTCTCCTCGGCCAGTTGGAGGCGTATCGCGTCCTCCTTGGTTGCCGGGCGGTACTCCTGCGCGACCACGTGTCCCGTCGCCTTCCGTCCCATGGCGTGCGCCCACTGGGCGAAGCTGCGCAACTCGGTGAAGCTCTGGCTGCGGCGACTGGCCAGCACTACGCGGCGTGCGCCCTGCCGGGAGCCGATGAGCCCTTCGGCGGTGAGTGATGCGACGGCCTGGCGGACCGTGCCGCGTGAGACGCCGTACTGGGTGGCGAGTTCCGTCTCCGCGGGCAGTCGGCTGCCGACGGTGTACTCCTCGCGGTCGATCGCCCGTCGCAGTTCGTCGGCGATCTCCTCGTGTCGCGCCGCCATGCTTCCCCTCTGAGTCGACAGTTGTGCACAGCGTGAGCAGCCTAGTCGAAGTGCGGAAGCGGTGGCAGCTTCCGTGATTGTGCAGGGAAACCCGGGCCAGTATTTCGTCGTTGTTTACTGACACGACACGTGAGGCGGCCTTACTGTGGGCCAACTTGTTCAAACAAGTCGCCTCATCGCCAGTCTCTGTGCGTCCCCCTGGAGCAGCCGTGACCGTGTCCCTGCCGAGAACTGCCGTCCTCAGTGGCCCCCTCGCCGTCCTCGCCGCGCTCGCCCTGAGCGCCTGCGGCGCCGCCCCCGACAACTCCTCGACCACTGCCGATGGCAAGAGCGCCGCCACCGCCACCTCCGCCGCCGACTTCGGCGGTATGGACGCGCTGGTGAAGGCCGCGAAGAAGGAGGGCACGCTGCACGCCATCGCGCTGCCCCGCGACTGGGCCAACTACGGCGCCCTGATCGACGGCTTCCAGAAGAAGTACGGCATCAAGGTCGAGGTCGAGAGCCCGGACGGCTCCAGCCAGGACGAGATCAACGCCGTCACCTCCCGCAAGGGCCAGGACCGCGCTCCCGACGTGCTGGACCTGGGCAGCTCCTTCGCGCTGAGCGCCGCCCAGCAGGGGCTGCTCGCGCCGTACAAGGTGCAGGGCTTCGCCGACATCCCCGAGACGCAGAAGGACGCGCAGGCCCGCTGGTACAACGACTACGGCGGTTACGTGTCCATCGGCTGCGACGCCAAGCGGGTCAAGACCTGCCCCACCACCTTCGCCGATCTGCTCAAGCCGAAGTACAAGGGCCAGGTCGCCCTCAACGGCAATCCCACCAAGTCAGGTTCGGCGTACGCCGGCGTGTATGCGGCCGCCCTCGCGAACGGTGGCTCGTTCGACGACATCCAGCCCGGCCTCGACTTCTTCGCGAAGCTGAAGAAGAACGGCAACTACACGCCCGTGGAGGCGACTCCGGCCACCGTCGAGAAGGGCGAGACGCCGATCACCATCGACTGGGACTACCTCAACGCCGGGTACGCCGAGGAGTTCAAGTCCAAGGGTGTGGACTGGAAGGTGTCGGTGCCCAGCGACGGCTTGTTCTCCCAGTACTACTCGCAGGCCATCAACAAGGACGCCCCTCACCCGGCGGCCGCCCGCCTGTGGCAGGAGTACCTCTACAGTGCCGAAGGGCAGAACCTGTGGCTCAAGGGCTTCGCCCGCCCGGCCCTGATGACGGCCATGGAAAAGGCCGGCACGCTCGACAAGACCGCCGCGGCGATGCTGCCGAAGGTCTCCGGCACGCCGTCCTTCCCGACCGAGACACAGCAGAGCAAGGCCAAGGAAGCCCTCGCGCAGGGCTGGGGCAAGGCTGTATCCGGATGACAGCCACCCTCACGCAGGTCGACGCGGCGCCCCTCGCTTCGGTGAAGCGGCGGCGCCGCGTCTCCGGCCGGCTGGCCGTCATTCCGCTGCTCGCTTTCACGACGATCGCCTTCGGGCTGCCGGCCCTCGCCATGCTGAATGGTGCCTTCACCGTCAAGGACCAGGTCACGGGTGCCACTTCCTACACTGCGGACAACCTGACCACCTCGCTGCGCGGCGCCTATCTGACCGCGCTGCTCGGCAGCGTGAAACTGTCCGCCGTGTCCGCCGGCATCGCCGCCGCGTGCGGGCTGCCGCTTGCCCAGGCCGTTGTGACCTCACGCTTTCGCGCGCTGCGCGAGGCAGTACTCACCGCGTCCGGGGTGCTTGCCAACTTCGGCGGTGTCCCGCTGGCCTTCGCCTTCGTGGCCACGCTGGGCAACTCCGGCGTGTTGACCCGGCACCTTGGCCTGACCGACAAGGGCTGGGACCTGTACAGCTTCTGGGGCCTGGTGATCGTCTACCTGTACTTCCTGATCCCGCTGATGGTCCTCACCATCACCCCCGCCCTGGAGGGGCTGCGCGTGCAGTGGCGTGAGGCTGCCCGCAACAACGGTGCCACCATCCTTCAGTACTGGCTGCACGTGGCCCTGCCGGTCCTCGCGCCCTCGCTGCTCGGCGGACTCGTGTTGCTCTTCGGCAGCGCCTTCGCCGCGTACGCCACGGCCGCGGCCATGGTGGGCAGTTCGGTGCCGCTGGTCACCCTGCAGATCGCCGACGCCATCTCCGGCAATGTGCTGGTCGGCCAGGAGAACGTGGCGCTCGCCCTCAGCCTCGACATGGTGCTGATCGCCGGCCTGGTCATGGCCGTGTACCTGCCCCTGCAACGACGGAGTGCCCGATGGCTCGCCTGAACCTGTGGCGCTGGGCGGTCCTGGCCTGCGCAGCGCTGTACTTCCTGGTGCCGCTCGCCGCGTCGGTGATCTTCACGATCGATGTGCCGAACCGGGGTGTCACGTTCGACGCCTACACGCAGATCGTCGGCACCGACGGCTTCGTCTCGAGCCTGCTGCTCTCCCTGGAACTGGCCGCCGTCACCATCGCCGTCGTCCTGCTGCTGATGGTGCCCGCCACGGTCGCACTGCGGCTCGGCGCACCGAAGCTGCGGCCCGTCGTCGAGGTGGTCTGCTCGCTGCCGCTGGTCGTCCCGCCGATCGCGTTCGTCGCCGGGATCGGCACCGTGCTGAAGTGGGGCCCCGAGTACCTCTCGCGCACTCCGCTGTTCCAGACGTTCGTGGCGATCCAGAACCCGAGCTTCCCGGTCGTGCTCGTCCTGGCGTACGTCGTGATGGCGCTGCCGTTCGTCTACCGCGCCCTGGATGCCGGGCTGCGCGCCATCGACGTACGCACCCTCGTCGAGGCCGCCCGCAGCTGTGGCGCGAACTGGCCCCAGGCACTGGTGCGGGCCGTGCTGCCGAATCTGCGCGGAGCGCTGCTCAATGCCTCCTTCCTCACCCTGGCGCTGGTGCTCGGCGAGTTCACCGTCGCCCAGCTGCTCGGCTTCCAGCCGTTCGCCGTGTGGATCGTGAACGTCAGCGGCTCCCAGGCCCAGCTCTCTGTCGCCGTCTCCGTGCTCAGCCTGCTGGTCACCTGGGCACTGCTCCTCACGCTCGCCGTCGTCGGCGGACGATCCCGCACCACCCCCACCGCTGCCTCCCAGGAATAACCATGACCGTCACCACACTGAAGAAGGCCGCCGCACAGAAGGCTGCCACTGTGGAATTCCGGGGCCTGCGCCGCGAGTTCGGGCCGACCGTCGCGCTGGACGGACTCGACCTGAGCGTGCAGCCGGGCGAACTGCTCGCCTTGCTCGGCCCCTCCGGCTGCGGCAAGACCACCGCTTTGCGCATGCTCGCCGGGTTCGAACACCCCGACGCCGGTGAGGTGCTGGTCGACGGCCGGGACGTCACCCACGTCCCCGCCCACCGCCGAGACGCCGGGATGGTGTTTCAGTCCTACAGTCTCTTCCCGCACCTCAGCGCCCTCGACAACGTCGCCTTCGGGCTGCGCATGCGCAAAGTTCGTACATCCGAACGACGCTCCCGCGCCGCCGAGTTGCTCGACCTGGTGGGACTCGGCGACAAGGGTGTGCGTTTCCCGCACCAGCTCTCCGGTGGCCAGCAGCAGCGCGTCGCGCTGGCCCGCGCGCTCGCCCTGCGTCCGCGGGTGCTGCTGCTCGACGAGCCGCTGTCGGCACTGGACGCCAAGGTGCGCCTGACTCTGCGCGAGGAGATCCGTCGACTGCAGCAGGAACTCGGCATCACCACCCTGTTCGTGACACACGACCAGGAAGAGGCCCTCTCCATGGCCGACCGGGTCGCCGTCATGCGCGCCGGTCGGCTCGAACAGTGCGCGGCCCCGCCCGAGCTGTACGGACGGCCCGCCACCGCCTTCGTCGCCGAGTTCGTCGGCACCATGAGCCGGATACCGGGACGGCTGGAGGGCACGACGGTCGCGGTGCTCGGGCAGCGGCTGCCGGTCGACGGCACGGCATCCGCGTCGGGGGAGGTGGACGTGCTGGTGCGGCCCGAAGCGGTCCGTGTGGCGGCGGACGAGCGCGGCGACGCCCGCGTGGTCGCCACGGCCTTCCTCGGCGCGTCCACCCGCCTCACGGTGCGGCTCGCGGACGGCACCGAAGTCAAGGCTGACGTGTCCGCGCACGAGGCCGCCACGCTGGGCGCCGGGACCGGCGTACGGGTGTCGCTGCCGGAGCGGCCGGTGCTGGTGGCCGAACGCTGAACCTCATCGCACAAGAAGCCCCCACAGGAAAGAGAGATCCGTGACTCGACTCCCGCTCCAGGCCGTCCTGTTCGACATGGACGGCACGCTCGTCGACACCGAGCGGCTGTGGTGGGAGGCGGTGCAGAAGGTCGCCGGGCGCGCCCTGACCGAGGCGGACCAGCCGGAGGTGCTCGGCCGACCGGTCGAGTACACCGCCGCCTGGCTGGGCGCGGCCACGGGCCGACCGACCGCGGACATCGCCGCCGTACTGCACCGGGAGTTCACCGACGGTGTGCGCACCGGCATCGTGCCCCGCCCCGGTGCGCTCGACCTCCTCGACGCCCTCACCGCCGCCGGCGTCCCCATCGCCCTGGTCACCGCTTCCTCCCGGACGGTCGCCGACACCGTGCTGACGGCCCTCGGCGCCCACCGCTTCACCGTCTCCGTGACCGCCGATGACACCGAGCACACCAAGCCCGCCCCGGACCCCTACCTCGCCGCCTGCCGCGCCCTCGGTGCCGACCCCTCCCACTGCGTGGCCGTCGAGGACACCCAGACCGGCGTCAGCTCCGCCGAGGCCGCCGGGTGTGCGGTGCTCGTGGTGCCGTCCCTGGCGCCGATCGCCTCGGCGCCCGGGCGGACGGTGGTGGACAGCCTCGAAGGGGTCGATCCAGAGCGGTTGCGCGCTATGCTGCCCCGCGAGCTTCGCGTGCTGAGCTGGAACCTCTGGCACGGTGGGACGAAGGTCGACGACCACCGTGCCAAGCAGCTCAAGGTCGTCCTGGACACCGGGGCCGACATCGTGGGCCTGCAGGAAACCGGCGGCACCGCGGCCCTGGAACTCGCCGAGGCACTCGGCTGGCACCACCACCAGGCGGGCGCAAACCTCGGCATCATCAGCCGCCACCCGATCACCGCCCGCCTCGGCGACCCGGATGTCGGCTTCTACGGCGCGGCCGGGGCCCGCATCCGCATCGACGGTTCCCACGAGGTCGACGTCTGGACCGCCCACCTCCATTACACGCCGTATGGACCCTACGAAGCCGCCTTCGACAAGCTCCCGGCGGCGAAACTGATCGCCCATGAAGAGGTCCGGCTTGCACAGATGCGGGACACCCTGCGATGGATCGCGCAGTCGGCGGACATCACCACGCCCGTGATTCTCACCGGGGACTTCAACACCCCCTCCCACCTGGACCGGCCGGAGGTGGAGTGGCCGGTGACGAAGGCCGCAGAGGCGGCCGGCCTGCGCGACTCCTACCGTGAGGCCCACCCGGACCCGGTCCGGGCCCCCGGCCACACCTGGTCTCCCATTCACACCGAGCACGAGGACGGCAGTGGCCGCCCCGAACCCCAGGACCGCATCGACTACGTTCTCCACAACGGCCAGGGCCTGCAGGTCCTCGACTCCCGCACCGTCGTCACCGGCACCCCACATGTCTGGCCCGACGTCACCGGCAACGACTGGCCGTCGGACCATGCCGCGGTACTCACCACCTTCGCCCTGCACGGCGTGGAGTGAATGGCCTCGTCCGTGATCATGCCTCGGCGCGGGAACTGCGGAGATGGCGGGGCCCGGCACAGCTCGGACCACCGCAGTCGCGATGCGCCGCACCCCGCCCGGAGGCCGCCTGTACGGCCACCGTGCTTCCAGGACCGCGTCGAGCCGGTCACGCCGGTGGCGTCAGGCAGTCGCGCGCTGCTCACGGCGCACGGTCAGGTATGGGCCCGTGGCGCCGACGGCCAGCAGGGCGGGCGCGACCATGCCCACCGGAAGGGTGGGGAACCGGGAGGCGTCGGCGGTCGCGGCGGTGTTCTCCGTCGCCGGTCCCGGGGTGATGCGGGTGGCGACCGGTGCTGCACATGCCGGATCGGTCCCACGGACTTGAGGGAGCCGTCCGCGTTCAGCAGCACCTGCTTGTTGTTGGGGTGGCGGAAGGCGAACATGCCTGCAGCGGGTGATGGACGCTCAAGGGCGGCCGCACCCTCGCCAAGGTGGACCGGGCCTTCCCCATCGTCTCGGGTCTGCTCGGCCTGCGGATTCCGGGACGGCCGCAAGCCCCCGCACGTCAGGGAGTGGACGTGGGGCGAGCGCGCCACCGGGCACAACCGCGACCACAACGCAAGCCCCATCAGGCCCAGGAGGCCTTCAAACGACCTCACACACAATCACTGCGTTCGGATGAGTCAGAATGACTGCTCCGCCGCACGACACACCGGGCAGGTCAGCTGCCGGGCCGGCTGGTCGTGAATCACCTTGCCGGGGTTGGCGGACTCGCGTACTTGAATCGCCTCCGTGCGCACGTGCTCGACGCAGACAGCGGCGCCACACAGCCGGCACACGGCTACCGCTTGCGAGATACGCCCCGACTGGAGGCATTCATAGCAGTTCATTGCACAGGCCTCTCAGCGAAGGGATGTGCAGGTCGGTGAAGCGGCGCAGACGCCGCTGCGCCAAGGGCGTCCACCAGCTTGTGGAGCGCCGACTGGTCGTTGACGCCGCCGCCGCGGACCAGGCCGTGTTCGGGGGGCATCGACCATCGGTTGCGTGGTCATGGGCTTGCTCCCCTCCGGCGTGACACTTGCCGTATCGGCCCTGCGCGCTCACCGCGTACCGCGCTTGCGGACTTTAATGCGCCGGGTACAAGCATCAAGGTCAGGACGGACGCCCTCCCCGTCAGGCCGCGACCTTGCCACAAGGCCGTGCGTTCCGAGAGATTGTCACCGGCTCGGTCGGCCCTGCAAGAGGAGGGTGCCTGGGGCGCAGCTCTCCCTCAGCTCCTCGAGTTCAGCGGCCGGCAGCCTCCGGGCGGAGCCACGTCTGCTGTGGTCGAGTAGTGCCGACCCGGTGAGCAGCCACTGCGGGAGGGGGCGGACGCCGACGAACTCGGCCAGGCGGGTCAGCTCTTCGGCGGGATGGTCGAGGAGGTCTTCGTAGGCAAGTGTGGTGCGCTGGTCCGCGGGCAGTCGGCTGAGGAACGCTGCGCCCTCGGTGACGAGTTCGGACCAGAGGCTGCCGAACGTCCGCAGAGGGACGTACCGGTCACGCACGAGCGCGGCGTCGAAGCGCTCGGCGAGCAGCGGTGACAGGTCGCCTGGCAGCGAGCGCACGTGCTCGTCGGTCAGGTCGGCGAGACTGTTGACGCCGGCTCGTGCCTTGATCTCGCGCAGCAGGGCGATCGTGCGGTACCCGGGATGACGGCTCATGGACAGGGCGCAGTCCGGCCCTTCCCTGAACATGTGCACGAACCTGGCGTCCGGGAACGCGGCCCGTAGCCCTGGTGCCCAGCCCGTCGAGTAACCGGAGCGTTCCACGACGGCGGTCCGTCCGTACCGCGCGCAGAGCAGACCGAACAGCGCTCGATGGTGCTCGGCGGCAGTGCGCTCGGGCCACCGGACCACCGCTGCGCCGAGCTCGTCGAGAAGCCCGTCCGGGTCGTCGGTGAGGTGAGGCAGCACCATCAAAGAGAGAGCCGGAACACCGGTGGTCTCCGTCGCATACCTCCCAGGGCGGCGTGTGTAGAGGAACTCCGGCAGCGGCAGCCCGCTACGGATCATCCGCTCGAAGTGCGGGGCGGGCCGGAAGAGCAGCTGCCAGAACTCTTCACCGGTCACCTTCCCCGCGGGGAAGGCGACGTCGCCCACGGAGGCCATGAACTCGTTGAGGCTCAGTACTTCCGGGTGGGCGTTGAGGATGCGTGACAGCGCAGTCGAGCCGCTGCGCCCCGTACCGATGACGAAGGTCAAGGAACGCACAGTCACCCTCCGCAGCTTCGCCCGACACACAAGACCAAGTCCCAGCTATCGCAGCACTATCCAATACCGCAACGTCCCCAAACGGGCTCTTGCACACGCTCCGTGGAGCAGAGTCCTTCCGAAGGATCTGCGAGATCACACGCAGCGCATCAGGCCGGTGGTTCGGGTCAGCACAGACGTGCAGGGGCATCTGGCGCCGTGGGTTCCGGCGTCTGCCACCCGGCCAGCAGGACGAGTTGTCCGGCGCTTGCGCGGATCGCCTCGCGCATGTAGCGGTGGACGGTGGCTATGGCCACCTCGAAGCCGGCTGGGAATGCCGTTGATCACCCTGCGGTGACTCTTGTCCCGCCTCGTCTCGCATACCAGGAACGTTGGTCGGACAGCGCCTGGAGCGTGAGCGCCGATGGGTCTTACGCCGTTCGCTCCGGGCGATGTCGACTGTCTGTGCGTCAGGGCCGCCGACGGTGCGGCGGCGGTACCGGGGAGCCTGCTGGCTGGCGGCCGCCGGGGCGAGGCGACGCGTGGGCTACAGGGCGGCGATGACGTCGGCCGAGGTCATCGGCAGGGAGAACATCGGGAAGTCGTAGGAGATGGCGTTGTCGTGCTCCTCCTGCGACGTGGCGGCGACGCAGTCGGTCAGAGTGATCACGCGGAAACCGTGCTCGTAACCGGTGCGCATGGTCGACTCCACGCAGCAGTTGGTGAGGAAGCCGCCGAGGATGATCGTGTCGATGCCCTTGCTGCGCAGGATGAAATCGAGGTTGGTGCTGGCGAAGGTGTCGAGCCCGCGCTTGCCCTCGATGACGATGTCCCCGTTCGCCGGCGTGAGCTCGTCGACGATGGAGGCGCCCCACGTGCCTTTTACGAACGCCTTCCCGTCGACGACGCCTTTGAGGATGCCGTACGGGTGTCGGGTCAGCTCGCCGTAGCCTTCGGCGAACGTGATCGGCGCGTGCATGATCGCCACGCCGGCCCGCCGGGCCGCGTCGACCATGGCGACGGTGTTGGCGAGCATGCCGGTGCGCTGCATGACGTCGGCGACCGCTCCGTGCAGCACGCCGCCGTCGCTGGTGAACTCGTTCTGGTACTCGATGAGCACGATCGCGGTCTTGGCCGGGTCGAGCTTGAGCTGGTCGGTCATGGCGACACCTGATTTCCGCATCTTTGAGGGAGGGGCGTCTGTGGCCTGAGGCACAGCGAGCAGCACCTTAACAGCTTGTCTGACAAGCAGCCAAGGGGCTAGCGTGGGCGGCATGACGATCTCGCCGGTATCGCGGATGCCCCTGAGCCTCGAAGTGGCCCAGCGCCTGCGCATGGCCATCCTCGACGGCACGTTCGCCGCCAACGCCGAGCTGCCCACGGAAACCGAACTCGCCCAGTCCTTCGGTGTCGGGCGGTCCACCATCCGTGAGGCGCTCCGGGTGTTGCAGGCGCACGGTCTGATAAGCGGCGCGGACAGCGTGTCCACTGCGCGTCCGCGCGTCACTCACGAGCGCACGGCGGGTGCGGCGGGCCTTGCGCTGAGCACCGCTTTGCAGGTCGGCGCGATCCCGCTGGCCGACCTGGTGGCGCTGCGCACGCTGCTGGAGGCGGAGACGATGCGGCAGACCACCTCCGTACCGGAGGCGGCTCGGTCCTGCCTGGCGACCATGGCGGCAGCGGTGGAGAACACCGACATCCGCACCTTCCACGCCGCTGACGTGGACTTCCACGTACAACTCGCCTACGCCAGCGGCAATCAGGCGCTGGGATTCGTCATCGGCGTGCTGCGCGACTGCATCGCCGGCTATCTGCTGGACGCGCTCGCCGCGGTGGCCGATCGAGGAACGGTGCTCGCGCGTCTGCTGGCCGAACACCAGGCGATCGTCGACGCCCTGGACGCGGGCGAGAACGACCGCGCCGCCGAGCTGGTCGTGGCGCACGTCCGCGGTTTCTACGAGCCGGAGACGCCGTGACCGAGGGTGTTGCGGACGTCGCCGCCGCCCTCGCCGCAGCGCTGCCG
Source organism: Streptomyces sp. HUAS ZL42 (assembly GCF_040782645.1). Taxonomy (GTDB): domain Bacteria; phylum Actinomycetota; class Actinomycetes; order Streptomycetales; family Streptomycetaceae; genus Streptomyces. The sequence continues at coordinate 709,657 of NZ_CP160403.1, read as the reverse complement.
GGCCGGGTGGTCACCGATCGGGACGCGATGCAGGCCTACCGCCGTGACCAGTGCCTGTTGGCTCCCGCTGGGCACCCGGCGGCGGTGGTCCGTGCCCGCTCGACCGATGACGTGATCACCACGCTGCGCACAGCCGGTGAGCAGCACGCCCCGGTGGTGACCCGGGGGGCCGGCACCGGGTTGGCCGGCGCGGCCAACGCGATCGACGGCTGCGTCGTCCTCTCGCTCACCGCGATGGACCGGATCCTCGCCGTGGACGTGCCCGGCCGGACGGCGACCGTCGAGCCGGGCGTGCTCACGGGCGATCTCGACGCCCGCGCCCGCGAGCACGGCCTGTGGTATCCGCCGGACCCGGGCAGCAAGGCCATCTCCACCGTCGGCGGCAATCTGGCGACCAACGCAGGCGGCATGTGCTGTGCCAAGTACGGGGTCACCGGCGACCATGTCGCCGCGCTGACGGCCGTACTCGCCGATGGCCGCGTGATCCGTACCGGTCCGGCGACCCGCAAGAACGTCACCGGCCTCGACCTCACCCGGCTCCTGGTCGGCTCCGAAGGCACCCTGGCGGTGATCGTGGAGGCCACCGTGCGACTGCGACCGTTCCCGGCGGCCATCGCGACTGCGGTGGCCGCGTTCCCGACGCCGCAGCACGCAGTCGACACCGTGCTGCAGATCGCGGCCGTCGCCGACCCGGCGGCGGTGGAGCTCATGGACCGCACCTGTATTCACGCCGTCAACAGCATGACGCGGATGGGTTTGGACGAGTCGGCCGGAGCGCTCCTTGTCGTCCAGTGCGACGGGCCGTCCGCCGATCAGGAGGCAGCAACCTGCGCCAGGCTGGCCGAGGCAGGCGGCGCCACCGAGGTGCTGCACACCGCCGACCCGGCGGAAGGCGAGATGTTCATGCAGGCCAGACGCGCGGTGTACCCGGCGTTGGAGAGGCTGGGCACCACGCTGCTCGACGACGTCGGTGTCGCGGTCCGTGACCTGCCCCGATTGCTTGCCGCGATCGAGCAAGCCGCCGCCGACCACGGCGTGCTCGTCGGCACCTTCGGCCACGCCGCCGACGGCAACCTGCATCCGACCGTCGTCTACGACGCCACCGACCGTGACGGTGCCGTCCGTGCCGGCGCCGCTTTCGACGACATCGTGGCCGCCGCGCTCGCGCTCGGCGGCACGATCACCGGCGAGCACGGTGTGGGCTCGCTCAAGACACGCTACCTTGATGCACAACTCGGTCCCACCGAGCGGGAGTTGATGACCGGCATCAAGGCCGTCTTCAACCCCAGGGGCATCCTCAACCCGGGTCGCGCGTATTAGATCCCGGAGCAACATGCGTGGCCGCAGGGCGGCGGAACAGCGAAATACCCTGATTGAGAGTGTGGCCGAAGGCTCCTGCAACGTCGGGCTCGGAGCCGCCACGGACGCCTGCGTGGACGTACTCTCCGGCTCGCTGCTGCACGCCCGGGCGACCCGCCCCTACACGGAGCGCCCCGGCCACCTGCAGGATCTGCGTATGGGCGACAGATCCCTGGCAGCGCCGCAGCTCGTCCCGCCCCGGGGCGCCGTCCGCACTCACAGGGCGGTATCACCGAACTGCTCAAGGAGGACGTCGACCGGTGTGTGGCCCGCGGGTGCGGATGCGCCGTCGTGAGGAGTCTGTTCCGCCCAGATGACCTTGCCGCGGGGTGTGTGCCGTGTGCCCCATCGCTGTGCGAACTGGGCCACGAGGAACAACCCCCTCCCTCCCTCGTCCGTGGTCGTCGCCCGCCGCAGGCGCGGCGAGGTGCTGCTGCCGTCCGACACCTCGCAGATCAAACAGCGCCCGTACAGCAGCCGCGCCGTGATGGGTGGCGATCCGTACCGGATTGCGTTCGTGACCAACTCGCTGATGATCAGCTCCGTGCTGAACGCGATGTCTTCCAGACCCCACTCCGACAACTTCTCCCTGCACTGCGCCCGCACCGAGGGCACCACTGCATGGTCCGACGGCACGTCCCACTCGGCCACGCGCGAAGGCGGGAACAGCCGGGTACGAGCCACGAGCAGCGCGATGTCGTCGGAGGGGTGTGCCGGCCGCAACGCATCGATCACCACCTGGCACGTCTCCTCCGGCGGGCGCCTCCCGGCCCCGGCCAGCGCTCGGCGCAGCGCATCCAGCCCTACGTCCAGATCGCGGGCGCGGTCCTCCACCAGTCCGTCGGTGTACAGCACTAGTTGTGAACCTTCCGGCAGGGACACCTCGGCGGTTTCGAAGGGGTGATCTCCCAGCCCGAGCGGGGCCGAGGCCTGCACGTCGACAAAGGCAACGGTCCCGTCCGGGCCCACCGCCACCGGATCGGGGTGTCCTGCCCGGGCCATGGTGCACGTCCCCGCCACCGGGTCGTAGATCGCGTACAGACACGTCGCGCCGGTCACGCCCTCTCCCTCGTGGCCGTCCGGGGTATCGCCGGTGCTCTCCTCCTTGTCCATGCGCACGACCAGCTCGTCCAGGTGCCCGAGCACTTCCTCCACGGGGAGGTCGAGCGTGGAGAAGTTGTGCACCGCGGTGCGCAGTCGCCCCATCGTCGCGGCCGCATGCAAGCCGTGGCCGACGACGTCGCCCATCACCAGCGCCACCCGGGCGCCGGGAAGCGGGATGACGTCGAACCAGTCCCCGCCCACGCCCGCCTCCGCCGGCAGATACCGCCAGGCCACCTCCAGTGCGTCCTGCTCCGGCTGCTCCCGGGGCAGCAGACTGCGTTGCAGCGTTACCGCCATCGTGTGCTCGCGGGTGAACCTCCGGGCGTTGTCGAGAGCCACGGCCGCCCGTGCGCCCAGTTCCTCCGCGAAGGACAGGTCCTCCGGCTGGAACGGCGGGGAGTGCCCCGTCCGATAGAAGTTCGCCACGCCCAGCGGCACACCTCGCGCCTGCAGCGGCACGGTGACCAGGGAATGCATCCCGCCCTCAAGGGCCTTACGCGCACGATCCGGGTCTTGCTGCTGCCAGCCGCGCGCCTCGCGCAGATCAGCCTCCAGAACGCCCCGTCCCTGTTGCAGCGTCCGCATCTGCGGAGTGCCCGGCAGGAAAGCGATCATTTCGCCGAGTGGATACACCGGCATCATCTGCTGCTCACCGCCGATCGCCGCACGCCGGAGGTGCCGCCATCCATCGGCTGTCGGCTCCCACCCTCGCAGCACCGCGTCCAGCAGATCCACTGTGACGAGGTCTGCGAACTGTGGCACGGCCACTTCGGCCAGTTCCTGCGCCGTGCGCCGCACATCCAGCGTGGTTCCGATCCCCACCCCTGACTCGTACAGCAGTTTCAGCCGTTCCCGTGCAACCTCGGCCCGCCCCGAGACCGCGGCCAGCTCGGTGGTGTCCCGCAACGTCACCACGCTGCCGTCACGTGCCGCGTGCGGGAACGTGGGCCGCTTGTTCACCGACAGCAAGCGGTCGCCTGCGAGATGTACCTTGTCGGTTACTACGTCCTGCGACGTGAGCAGGTGGGTGAGCTGCTCCGGCAGTCCCAGTTCCCGAACATGGTGCCCCTGGGCATCCGCCGGCAAGCCCAGCAACTGCTGAGCCTCGTCGTTGGCCAGCAGCAATCGCCCGTCCGCGTCAGTGATCAGCACCCCTTCACGCACCGCGTGCAGCACGGCGTCGTGGTGCTCGTACATCCGCGCCAGCTCCACCGGGGCCAGACCGTGCGTCTGCCTGCGCAGCCGCCGGGCCACCAGCGTCGTCCCGACCGTGGCCAGCGTGAGCGCTGCCGCGCCGGCGCCGACAGCGATCCACAGCTGCAGGATCCACCGGTTCAACACATTCTTGACCGTGATCCCCGCGGAGACCAGGCCGACGACCGTGCCGCGCGAGTCGGTCACCGGCACCACCGCCTGCACGGCCGTTCCCTTGCCCGCGGGCAGCGGGGGGCCACCGGCCTGCTCGATGACAGTCCGGCCTTCCAACGCCGGTTCGATGGTGCCGACGAACTTCTTCCCGATCTCCTGCGGGTAGGGATACGTGTAACGAATGCCCTCGGTGCTGATGGCGACGACGAAGTCCACGCCCGCCCTCTTCCGTGCCGCTTCGGCTCGTGGCTGCAACACCGCGCTCGGGTCCGGGCTGCGGAACGCCTGGGCCACACCGGGGGCGCTCGCGAACGTCTGCGCTGCGACGACCGATTCCCTACGCCCCTGCTGCAATGCGTCACGGGATGCCTGGACCACCATGGCTGCCACCGCAGCCACGACCAACAGCACCACGATGAGGACCTGGAGAAGAAACACCTGCCCAGCCGCACTGCGCAGGCTCAGCAAGGAGATGCGGCGGTCATGCGAACGTCCGCTGGGCGGATGACGCCACGGTGCCAGATATCGCCCGATAGATCCCTGCATACACTCTTCATAGCACCGCTGTGTATGTCCGGCCCGACTCACCCGACACCGCTGCCGCGCCTTGGTCCGGTCCGATGTTGTGGGGCAGTGCTGTGCACCGCCGTATCAGCCCTGGCTTCCGCCGATGCCTCCTTCGGGGGCGATCTCGGCGATGCGGGCGAGGTCCTTGTGCTGGTAGAGCAGGTCGATCGTGTCCGTGTTCAGGTTGCGCAGGCTGTTGTCGACCACTTCGCGGATGTGTTCCGGCCGCGAGTCCGTCCCCCAGGTCTCGGTGAAACCGAACTTGGTGGCGATCGTCACCTCGTCGCGGATCGGTGCGAGTGCGTGGCCGAGCAGCTTCTCGCCCTCGCCCCATCCGTACAGCTCGGCGGTGTCGAAGTGGGTGACGCCGAGTTCGTGGGCGCGGCGGATCGCGGCGATCGACTCGGTGTCGTCCGAGGGGCCGTAGGCGAAGGCGGTGCCCATTTCAGTGACGCGCGCTGGACTGCCTCCGACTGCGGCAGCAGGGGGCGGGGCACCAACAGGACCTGCATCCGGAACCGCTGTGGGAAGCGCAGGGTGTAGGGCCGGGTCGTGTCGTACAAGGCCACGTCGCCCAGGCGTAGTTCGGTGCTTCGGGCTACCTGGTCGACGTGGGCGTGGTCCCTGCGTTGCAGGCCGACGCTCGCCATTGGGGAGGAATGAAGCCGTCACGGCCGCCCGCTGGATACAGCACCGCCGAGATGCACCGAGCCGTCCGACGTCAAGGCCGGCGGACAGTCCTGCCCGATCCGATTCCCATGCTCAGGCTGCGGCTTCTACCGCCCCGGCCCGTCCTACCTGACAGCGATAGAAGATCACGCCAACAGTCTCCGCGCGGACCGGCATCGTGCCAAGGCCGACACTTGACCGGCCCGGCTCCTTCACAGATGACTTCGGCTTATGCGGAACTTCCGCCCGATCAGCGTGCCCACCCTTGCGGCGGTCCACACATGGTCCTCACTCCAGCCGTGAGCGGCCGAGGGAGCCGGACGGTCCGAGTCAGCTGACGCAGGCGATGCCGCGCTGGGGTGCTGAGGTCGAGATTGACCTCACGGTGACCGCTGTCCCGAGCGTCCTGGGCCGGGCTCAGGCGAGGTGCGGTACGAGCAGGTCGTCGAGGCCGATGCGGTGGTAGAAGGCGGTACGCACCATGTCGCCGACACGGTTGACAGTCTCGGCGCCGTCGTCCACGGGGTCGATGTGGACACGGAAGGGGCGCTGCCCCTTGGGGGTCTCGACGACGCGCACGATCGCGGCGGCGACCTCAGCCGGGTCCGCGTCGGGCGGGGTGATCTCCTCCAGGCGTGCGCCGACCTGCTCCGACAGTCCCGCGTAGCGGGCCTCGTAGGCGTCGGCGACGGTGGTGTCGGCGGGGCGGCCGGAGTGGGCGAAGTGGTTGGTGCCGGAGGTGAATGCACCGGGGACCACAATCGTGGTGTCGATGCCGAAGCGGGCGACCTCGGCGGCGTAGGTGACGGCGAGGGAGTCCATGGCGGCCTTGGCGGCGAAGTAGGGGCCGAGGTAGGGCGGGGTTCCGCCCCTGGTGCTGGTCGAGCCGACCCACACCAGCAGGCCGTCGCCCTGCCGACGCAGGTGGGGCAGTACGGCGCGGTTGACGCGCTGGGTGGAGGCAGCGTTGACGTCGAACACCTCGTGCAGCTGTTCCGGTGTGAAGGCCTCCAGCGGGCCCAGGACCATGTGGCCGGCGTTGTGCACGACCACGTCGATCCGGCTCGACTCGGCGACGATCGCGGCGATGGCTGCGTCCACGGACGCCTGGTCGCTGACGTCGAGTTCGACGCTGCGCAGGTCGACGCCGTGTTCGTGGGCGTAGCGGGCGGCCTCGGCGACGGCGGGGCGGTTGCGGCCGGTGGTGTGGCGGATGCCGGCGTAGACGAGGTGGCCGGCGTCGGCGAGGGCGCGTGCGGTCATGGCGCCGAAGCCGCTGGACGCACCGGTGATGAGCACGGTCTTGGACATGCTGTTCACTTTCCTTTCGAGTGTGTGGGAAGGGGTGGGTTGACGGGTGCTCAGATGACGCCGCCGTTGGCGTAGAGGACCTGGCCGTTGACCCAGCGGGCCGGGCCGGCCAGGAAGGAGACGACCTCGGCGATGTCGTCGGGGGTGCCCAGTCGCTCCAGGGGCGACATCTTCGTCAGGTGCTCGACGACGGCGTCCGGCTTGCCGTCCAGGAACAAGGCGGTCGCGGTCGGGCCGGGGGCGACGGCGTTGACGGTGATGTCGCGGCCGCGCAGTTCCTTGGCGAGGATCAGCGTCATGGCGTCGACGGCGCCCTTGGTGGCGGCATAGGCGGTGTAGCTCGGCAGAGCGATCTTCGTGACCGAGCTGGAGAAGTTGACGATCGCACCGCCGGAGCGGACGCGGCGGGCGGCCTGCTGGCCGACGACGAAGGTGCCGCGCACGTTGATGCGGTGCATCCGGTCGAAGTCGGCGAGGTCGAGTTCGGCCAGCGGCGCGAGCAGCATGATCCCGGCCGCATGCACCACGACGTCGACGCCGCCGAAGCGCTCCTCGGCCGCGTCGAACAGGGCGGTCACCTCGGTCTCGTCGGCGACGTCTGCCTTGACGGCGATGGCCGTGCCGCCCGCCTTCTCGATCGCCTGCACCGCCTCCTGGGCGGGGGCCGGGTTGCCTGAGTAGGAGACGACGACGGACAGGCCGTCGACGGCCAGGCGCTCGGCGGCAACCCGGCCGATGCCGCCGGACCCGCCGGTGACGATGGCAACGCGCGGGGTGACGGTCCTGGTGTTGGTGCTGTTCATGGCAGGACTCCTTTCGGTGGCCGGAGGCGTCCGGCCAGTAATGGACGCTACGTCCATATTAGCAGATGTAGACGCTGCGTCCATATAGACTGGAGAAGACGCATCGAACCGACCAGAGGAGGCCACGGTGGCCAGGGCATCGACGGCACGTTCAAGCACCAGCGCTACCCCGGAGGGCGGCGCTCCCGTACGGCGCGGCCGGGGCAGGCGACCGGCCGACGAGGTGCGCCGCGACATCCTCTCCGCCGCCGGCACGCTGCTGTTCGACGAAGGGATGACAGGCTTCACCATCGAGCGGGTCGCCACGACGGCGGGCGTCAGCAAGATGTCGATCTACAAGTGGTGGCCCTCAAAGGGCGCGCTCGCCCTCGATGGGTACTTCACCGCGGTCGAGAACACGCTCGCCTTCCCCGACACCGGCGACATCGAGGCCGACCTGCTCACCCAGCTGCGCGCTTTCGTCCACCTCACCGCGGACACCCCAGCCGGCCGCATCGTCATCGAACTGGTCGGCGCGGCGCAGACTGACCCGGACCTCGCCACCGCCTTCCGCGAGCGCTACTCCGGTCCGCGCCGCCGCCTGGCCGTCGACGTCCTGCAACGCGCCCAGCAACGCGGCCAGTTGCGGGCGGACGTGGACGCACGCATCGTCGTCGACCAACTCTGGGGCGCCTGCTACCACCGGCTGCTGATCCCCGACGAGCCCGTCACCGAGGAATTCGTGGCCGGACTCATCTCCAACCTGATGCACGGCCTACGACCATAGGCGGGTGGGACTGGGGCGCTTGCGCAAGCCGTTCATCTGACGCAGCCGGAAGTGCCACATCCAGCATGCGGAGAAGCCGCAACGCCTCCCCGAAGCTGCCCGCCGCCCAGATCCGTGACCTCGCGGCCCTGCGCCGGCTCCACTTCGGCGAGTCCGTCATTCTGTTCGGTCCCGTCGGCGTCGGGAAAACAACACGTCGCTCCAGCCCTCGGCCACCAAGCCGTCCGCCAGGGCGCCAACGTCCGCTTCACCAAGACCAGCCGTATCTGAGCGAACTCGCAGGCGGCCACGCAGACCTCACCTGGGACAAGCGCGTCCGCGAACTCATCCGCCTCGACCTGCTCATCCTCGACGACTTCGCCATGCGCCAGCTGACCGCGTCCCAGGCCGACGACCTCTACGAACTCGTCTCCGAACGGCAGGGTCGGTCCCCGATCAGCGCCGGCAACAGGGCGCCCAGCGACTGGTATCCCCTCTTCCCCAACCCCGTCGTCGCCGAGTCACTGCTGGACCGACTGATCAACGCCAGCCATCAGGTCATCATGAAGGGCCCCAGCCACCGGCCCAAGAGTCCGACGGACGAGCCGCCAACCGGTTGGCGTCGCCTTCTCACACTGCAGCGTGAGAAAGTCGAGCGCGTGATCGAGTCCTGGGTCTTTTCCGACGGCACCGCGCCGACCTCACCGGCGGCGGCGATCGAGGTGCTGCGGGAACGGATCAGTGCCGGGCAACTCGAGACATGGCTTACGAGTTCGTCCGGCCGGTCACTGGCCTTCATCAGCAACACCGAGCGGGCCATGGTCATGCTGCTGGACTGCGAGGACGACCCCGGCGAACACGCGGTAGATCCGGGTGCGAGCGGCTCCAGCAAGGGCTTCGTCCTGGCGAACGGGCAACACGACGCGTATCCCGACGAGGACACGCTGCCCCTGGCGGAGGCACTCCAGGTCGTCCAGCACATCCTGACCACGGGTGCCCCGCCACCTCATGCTGCGTGGTCCATCGACCGCTGAACCGCGGCAGCACCTGGGGAATTACGTGAACACCCCACCTGCGGCGAGGCCGCGTTCGCGTGGTAGGCCCAGTAGGCCTCGAAGTCGGCGTTGTCGTTTGCCTTCTCCCACCCGCTCAGCCCTCACGGCTTGTTCGCTGCCGCTGACGGCGGCCCCGCGAGGAAGCGCTGAGCCCCCGACCCCAGCCTTGCCTGCACCGGCCTCGTCGGCGGGCCGTGCTGCCCGGCTCGCCGGCGAGGTGGCCCGGCTTGCAGGTCGTTCAGTCGCGGCCGGAGCCGGAGCCAGAGCCGTAGAGCGCAGCGATGTCTTTGGACGTCGCCCACCGGCTGTAGGTGGGCGACTGAGGCCAGCCCTCGGGCGAGTCCTGCCATTCCTCCTGCCGTCCGTACGGCAGGACGTCGATCAGCGCGAAGGTGTGACTGAGCTGCTCGGTGCCCCGACCGTTGGTGTGCCAGGTGCGATAGACGGTGTCGCCGTCGCGCAGGAACACGTTGACCGCGAATCCTCCGTCGGGCGGCGCGCCGACGTCGGCCCCGAAGGGGCTCTTGGCTGTGGAGTACCAGGTCATCTGGTTGCCTACCCGCTGCTTGTAGGCGAGTGCCTCTTTGATCGGGCCTTGGGTGACGATGACGAATCGCGCATCGTAGTTGTCGAGGAACTCCAGGCGGGTGTACTGCGAGGTGAACCCCGTGCAGCCCGGGCATTGCCATTCCCTGTCCGCGAACCACATGTGGTTGTAGACGATCAGTTGCCTCTTGCCTTCAAAGACGTCCGCGAGCCGAACGGGGCCGTCTTCCCCCTCAAGGGTGTAGTCGGGCATCTGGACCATCGGCAGGCGACGACGCTCCGCGGCGATGGCGTCAAGCTCCCGCGTCGCGGCCTTCTCCCGGGCACGCAGCGCATCGAGTTGGCGCTTCCACGTTGCGGCGTCGACGACGGGTGGTAGGGCGTGGGTGATCATGGTCCCTCACAGAACTCGTGCGGCTTTTCGCTTGTGCAGAGGCAGACCCCACCGGGCCCCGGAACTCATCGGTCGCCACCGTTTGAACCGACGGGGGCGCCGGGCTATGGCTGCAAGACCGGTGGCGAACGCGAGTACAGGTGGCGGCGCCGCCGAGTCGGCGTACGCGTCACCCGTTCGGCACCTTGCTGCCGGAGGGGCGTATTCGTCCCGGAACGGCGGTCAGTGCGGGCGGGGACATGCCGCTGCTGCTCTCGCTCGCTGCCGAGGCTTCGGCTGGCGCGGCTGCTTGGGCGGCGGTGGGGTTGCCGGACAGCGGTGAGTACCCCGTGGCGTATGCCTTCGAGCCTTCGGCGCACCTGCTCGAGCCGGTGGTGTTCGCGGCGAAGGCGATCGCGGCGCAGCTTCATGAGGGTCTGGCTGCGGCCGGCGTGGTGTGCGACCGGTCGGAGGCTGCCGTGGACCTTGCCGACGGTCGCACTCTGGCGCGGGTCTTCCGCCACGAGGGGAGGCTGTCGGCGCTGGCGGTGACCGAGCGCGTGCGCGGCGTGCTGCAGGCCTGGGGCGATACCGGCCTCCTTGAGGCCGAGGGCGAGCCGGGCATCGTCCGCCTGGTGCTGCGCCCCGAGGAGCCCACGGCGGCGACGGGGCGCCAGAGCATGCTGTTCGGCGAGCGTCACACTCCGGTGGAGATTGAGCGGGCCGCTGCCCGGGTGCAGGCGATGCTCGGTCACCAGGCGGCGGTGCGCGTCGAACTCGTCGGCGGCCGCGGCCCGGCAGAGCGGGTGGGTCGTGTCCCGTTCGGCGACCTCGATACCGGACCGCGTCCGCCCGATGGGCCCCGGCCGGGCCGCTTGCCGGCTCCGCATCCGGCGACCGTCTTCCCCCGCTGGCTGTCGGCTCAGCTCACCGGCCCCGGCGGGCAGCCGGTGACCGTCTCCGCCCGCCTCGCTTTGTCCGTTCCGCCGACTCGGCTCGCGGCGGAGGACCACGGCGAGGCCGAGGTCGAGGGGTGGGCCTGGCCGTGGCCGGTGCTGGAGCGGTGGTGGGATCGCGGCCAGGCCCGCCGGACTGCCCGGATGCAGGTCACGGCCGCCGACGGCCGCGCCTGGCTGCTGGTGATCGAACACAGCCGCTGGGGGGGCGGAGGCCCACTATGGGTGACCGCGCCCGCGTGCTGCAGCTGCCCACGGCCCGCCGCACCCCCGGGCCGATGGTCAGGGTCATGCGTTTCCTCTTTCTGACTCAGGCCGCGTAGCGGCCGTTCGTGGTGATGAAGTCGATCGACTGGGAGGCGCGGCGCTCCGGGGCGAGGTCCGCGGCGATGCCGCCCATGGCGGGCGTGAGCTTGAAGCCCTGGCCGGAGAAGCCGGCCCGCGAGGGCACTTCTCGCATTCGCGGGCCACTCCCGTTCACTGCCTCAGTAGACGGTTGCCCGTCTCAGGACTGAACGGCCGAGCGCAACTCGGGCAGGGACAGGACCTCGTCCAGCACGTCGACGTAGAGATCCACGTGCTCGCGGCGGAAGGTCATGGGCGGTTTGATCTTCAGTACGTTGTCGTGCACGCCATTGGGGAAGACGATGACGCCTCGCTCCTTCATGAGCTCGGTGACCATGAAGGCCTGCTCGGTGGCCGGCATCTTGGTGGTGCGGTTGCGGACCAGTTCGACGCCGAGGTAGAGCCCTTCCGCCCGCACGTCACCGATGAGCGGTTGGCGCTGCTGGAGCTCGCGCAGCGACTGGGCGAAGTACCCGCCCACGCTCACGGCGTTCTCCCTCAGCCCATCCTTCTCGACGATGTCGAGCACGGCCTCGCCGATCGCGCAGGAGACCGGGTTGCCGCCGAAGGTGTTGAAGTACTTCATGCCCGTGTCGAACGCGTCGGCGATCTCCCGAGTCGTGACCACCGCCGCGAGGGGGTGCCCGTTCCCGAGCGGTTTGCCCATCGTGACGATGTCCGGGACCACCCCCTGGAGCTCGAACCCCCACCAGGGCCCGAGTCGTCCGACGCCGACCTGGACCTCGTCGGAGATGCACAGGGCGCCCGCCCGCCTGGCAGCGGTGAACACGCCGTCGAGGTAGCCGTCGGGGAACACGATGTTCCCACCCGATCCCATCAGGGACTCGGCGATGAAGGCGGCCGGGGGTCGGCCGTCGGCCGTGATCCGCTCGATGACAGCCGCGGCGTCGCGCGCGTACTTGACTCCGGCGTCCGTGTCGTCGTACCCGTAGGTGCTGCGATAGCGGTCCGGGATGACGACCTCGTGGGTGGTCGCGGGTGCACCGGCGCCGCCGGGGCCCTTGTAACGGTTCGGGCTGATCCCGGTCACCACGCCGGTGTTTCCGTGGTACGCGCCGTCGATGTTGACGATGTGCTGACGACCTGTCACCTGGCGGGCGATCCGCAGCGCCAGGTCGTTGGCCTCGCTGCCGGTGCACACGAGGAAGACGACCTCGAGCGGGTCGGGCAGCGTGGCCACCAGCTTCTGCACGTAACTGGCGATCTGCGGGTAGACGAAACGGCTGTTGGTGTTGAGCTTGCGCAGCTGTCGGGTGGCGGCGGCCGTCACCCGTGGCTCGGCATGGCCGACGTGGGTGACGTTGTTCAGCGAGTCCAGATAGGCCAGGCCGTCCTCGTCGTGGAACCACACGTCCCGCCCACGCACAAGGTTCATCGGGGTGCGGTAGTAGTTGCGCTGGGAGCGAGCGATGTGGCGACGGCGCACTGAGACGAGGTCATCGATGGTGGGGACCGCGGCGGGGGATTCGGTGAACCCGAGGAGCCGGGCGGGGTCGGGTGACAGGTGGCTCCACACCTGCCGTGCGGAGGGCGGCACGGCACGAGGCGGCGGCCACGTGGCCATCCGTGCGGTGCGGTGGACCTGTACCTGGACGCAGGGCCCGAGCGGGTCTGTCTCCTCGCTCGCGCCGGCGCGTCCCAACGGCGCCCCGGCCGGGACTGTCGCCGCAACAGGCGGCGAGTCGTCGAGTCCCCACCAGCAGGTCCAGAACTCCAGCCCCTCGACCGCATGTCGCAGCACCAACGGCATACCGGGGCCACCGTGGGCCTCGACGACGCCGGACAGCGGGCTGGAAATCTCCTCGGCGTCGGCCACGATCAGCATGCCGCCGACCTGAACCGTCGCTGGCTCGTCGGCTCCTGGGCGGCGCCGGCCCCCCAGGAGCAGGGAGGCGCTGAGGTGGGGCACGTAGCCCCGTCGCCGTCGTCCGTCGAGGACGTCGTCGATGCTCGCGCGCACCGCCCTCGCGTCGTGCCAGTCGACTTCGTCGTAGAGATCACTTGCCGGTCGCAGGTCGAGCAGTTGCGGGGCCGGTGCGTACGGGGCACCCTCTCGGGCCGCCTCTGCCAGGACCTCTTCCAAACCCCGCTGCTCCCGCGTCCGGGGGAGCCCACACGCGACCCGGAACGTCGCCTCGGCGACGTCGGGGCAAACCTTGGCCACCTGCGTGATCGCCGGCCAGGTGTGTTGCATGCGGGTCCGCCCGTACGGCGTGCCGCTCTCGGCGACCCGGCGCGTCCACGTCACGGCGTTCATGCACAGCCGGGCGGCCGCCAACGGATAGACAGCCGCCAGTTCCTCAGCCGTGAGGGGGAGCACCGAGTGGAAGCCGGCCACGACTTCGGCCGCCGCAGCGAGCGGGTCGGCCTTGCGGACCATGGCGTAGCCCGCCGCGATCGCCACCTCCGCCGCGCGCACACTGTAGAGCGAGTCGCCCAGGTCGACGATGCCCGAGATCCGCAGCGCCCCGTCCTCGTCGGCGTCGGCCAGGACGTTGGCGTCATTGAGATCCTGGTGTACGACGCTCCGCGGAAGTCGGTCCCATGCCGGCAGGAGCTCGTCGTACCAGCCCATGATCGTGCGCACCGACTCCCGCCGGTCCGCGTCCTGTACCGCGTGCAGCGACGCCTCGACGATCTCAGCGGCCCGGCGCATGTCCCAGTCGTGCGGTTCCAAGCCCACCGGTGGCTCCATGCTGGAGAGTCCGAGGCTCAGCCGCCCAGCGGCTTCTCCCAGCTGACGCAGAAGCGCCGCGGGGTGGTCGTCGAGTTCCGCCAGGACCCGGCCCTCGATCCAGCTCATCACGCGGACCACGTGCGTTCGGCCCTCGTGGACGACGTCGGCGAGGCACTTCCCCTCGCGTGTCGGGACCAGTCGTGGCACCGGAAGGCCGGGAACGGTGGCGGCCAGATGCTGGAGGAGCGAGTTCTGCCAGAGGACGTCGGCCGAGTCCGGCTCCGCGCGGGTGACCCGCACGAAGTAGCGCATGCCGTCATCGCCGGTGATCCGGACGTTCTGGTCGATCTCCCCTCCCAGTGGGTGCTGGACATATCCCTCGAGTCCGAAGGACTGCCGCAGCACGTGATCGAGGAGCGAGCCCGGCAGTTGGCCGGTGTCACCGGGAACGGTCGTTCCGTCCCGGCCGGTGGTGGTCGCTGAGGTCATCGGTGCGTTCTCTCTCTCGTCGTCAGGTCGCTCATCACTCACCGTGGGCCTGCGTCACGACGCTCAGGTCGTGGCCAGTCCCCCGCCGCCACCCGTGTCGGACCTTTGCCCGACGCTGTCAGTCAGCTCCCGGACGGTCCGATCGATGCGGTTCCTGGGAGGAGGCGGGCATGGCTGCCGCGGCTGTGTCTCGATCGCTTCACAGGCTGCGCAGACCTTGGCCAAGTCGACGACCGACAGGTGCAGGGCGAACTCCCCCGTTGGTACTTCCCCTCGATGCCCCACTCCGACGGCCGCAGGGGCCCGGGCCAGGACGCGCTCCAGCACCTGGTCGGCGATCAGGTCCGAGGTGGGCCGTCCGTCAAAGGCGGAGCGCTCATCGAGACGGGGCATCAGCTCACGCGGCGGCGGTCACGACGTCACAGGTGACGTTCTGGTCCTCGACCCTCGCCTTGAGGTCGGCGTAGTCTCCGGGGGAGTCCTGGGTGATCTCGATCCCGTTCTGCCTGGCGAACCGGTTGGCTCGGCCGCCTTGGTCATCGCTTCCTGGTGGGCCCCGTAGCGGAAGGCTGAGGCTGACCCGAGGGACGCGGCGCCCCTCAGCAGCGCCTACTCAAGGAGACGGACTGGGGATCAGGTGCTTACGGAAGCGCCATAGCTGCTCCAAGTGCGTGGTCATGTCACGAGCTCTCTCCAGCCCGAGGTGATGCGTCAGTGAAACACCGCGGAGAATCCGGCAACAAGGGACGCGAGGCCGCGACATCGACCCCGTATTTTGTGCCTGTGCACAATTTCTGTCAGGGAGCCCCTGCGGCATGTCAGCGGCATTACCCGGAGACGGCCCCGGATCCGTCCGGTGACGGCTGTCGTCGGGAGAGGCGGTCCTCGTGAGCGGCCCGGGACGCCGTCAGGGCGAGGCTCGCCACGATGCCGTGCAGGCGATCGCGCGCCGGCTCCTCGAGGAACGACTCGACGAACTGACCTCTCGTGCTCTCGAACAACTGGAAGCCGAGGAGCCCGCCTACGCGTCGGCGGACTGGGACCCGGTCCAGAAACGGGAGGGGATGCGACGAACCCTCGAACTCGCCCTGACCCGGCTGGCCGGCGGTCCCGTGCCCCGGAAGGTCTCGCGCGCCACCGAGGACGTGGGACGCGAGCGAGCGGAGCAGGCGTTTCCCCTGACCGCTCTGATGCACTCCTTCCAGCTGGACCTCAGGACCCTGTGGGAGGCCGTGCTCGCGGAGGGGCGAGCACGTGGCATCAGCGCCGATCCCGACTTCCTCGACGGGCTGATCCGCGTCTGGGAGGCGACGGACGCCAACAGCGTCGAGGTCGTCGACGCCTACCGCCGCACCGAGCGCGACCTGGCGAGCCGTCGTACGGAGGTGCGCAACCGCGCCTTCAGCCGCCTGGTCCTGGAAGGTGAGCAGGATCCCTCCACCGTCGCCGAGGCCTCGACGTTGTTGGGCTTCTCCGAGAACGTCGCCCTGACCGTGGTCGTGGTCGAATCCGTTCCCACCGGGGACCCGGCTGTGTCCCAGGTCGACGATGCGCTGCGTCGGGGCGGCCTGGTACGTCACTTCGGATGGATGGGTGACGAGCTCCTCGGCATCATCGGTCACGGACGGTGCGATGAAGAGGCCATGCTTGCCATGCTCCGGCCGTTCGCCCCGTGGCGCTGCGGCGTCGCGGAAGTTCCAGGGCTATCGCTGACGGCGCGGGGCATCCGGTTCGCACGTGCCGCGATCCGCAGCTCCGCGCAGCCCGGAGTGCGGCACGTGGAGGGCCACTGGATCGGGGCGATCATGTCGGCGCAGGAGGAGCTCACCGGTGCGATGGCCACCGGCGTGCTGCGCCCACTGCTCGAGCTGCGCGACCGCGACAGCATCGTCGAGACCCTGCGCTGGTACCTCGACCTGGGCTCGGTCGCTGAGGTGGCCGCACGCACCTACCGTCACCGGAACACGGTGGGCAATCGCCTCCAGGCTGCGGAAGCGGCGACCGGGCTGAAGCTGTCCCGACCGAACGACGCCGCCCGGCTGGTCCTCGCCCTGGCTTGGCTGGAGACGGACGCGGGCGCCCGCTTCCGGGCGACGATGTCCTGATCCACCGATCGCTGGACAGTTGAGGCGATCGGCCGGGGCCGCGACCGAGAGAGCTGGAGCCAAAGCGTGTCGGTCAGAGGCCACATGCCCTTCATGCGGACGACAGCCTTGGCGGCCGACAGCCCGATCACACCGCCGGGCAGCAGCGCCAAGCGGCCGCAGTTCGCGCCGGAGCCGCTCGCGGTGCCTCTCAGAGACCCATTCGGTTCGGGCGGAACTGCATCGGATCCCTGACAGGAAATTGTGCACAGGCACAAAATACGCGGTCGATCTCGCGGCCTCACGTCCCTTGTTGCCGGATTCTCCACAGTGCTTCACTGACGCATCACCTCGAGCCGGGGGAGAGGCTCACACCCCCTCAGCCCCCCATGCCCCCTAAACAGGTCGCCGCCCCAACGCCTCGGCAGCCTCCTGAACTTCCGATGCGGCCGACCTGGCCGCACTCGACGAGATCGTGACTCCCGGTAAACAGACTGTCCTATATACCCGTAAAGAGGCTGAACGCCATGCGTCAGATCGTCACCTTCGATGCCTACGGCACCCTGGTCGACTTCCAGCTCGGCCCCACCACCCTGAAGGTCCTGGCCGACCGGCTGGACCTGGACCGTCTGAACGTCGACGAGTTCCTCGACGACTTCCGCATCATGCGGTTCCACGCCGTCCTGGAGGCATACCGCCCCTTCCACGAGGTGCTGCCCGCCAGCCTGGAGATAGCGATGCGTCTGCACGGCCTCGAGTACCGGCAGTCCGACGGCGAGGCCCTGGTCGCGGCCGTGCCCACCTTCGGCCCCCACCCCGAGGTCCCGGCCGCCCTGCAGGCGCTGAAGTCCCGGTACGAGATCGCCATTATCTCCAACACCGACGACGACCTCATCGCCCAGAACCTGGCCAACATCGGCGTCGAGTTCGACCATGTCATCACCGCCCAGCAGGCCAAGGCGTACAAGCCCTCCCGGCAGACCTTCGAGTACGCCTTCCAGGCCATGGACATCGACCCCGCCCAGGTCATCCACGTCGCCCAGGGCTGGGAGTACGACCTCATCCCCACCCGCGACCTCGGCCTCGCTCGCCGCGTGTGGATCAACCGCTACGGCCACAACGGCTCCATCGGCGCCCGCGGCAGCGCCGACTACCAGCCCTACGACGAGCTGCCCGACCTGTCCGGCCTGCCGGCCCTGCTCGGCTGCTGAAGCCGGGACCCAGACAAAACACCCCTGGACTACCAGGAAGACCCGAGGACGTACGTCATGAAGCAGATCCCCTACTGGCTCGACACGGCTCCTGCCTTCCCCGACCGGACCGGCAAGCCCCTGCCCGAGCAGGCGGACCTGGTGGTCATCGGCGGCGGCCTCACCGGCCTGTCCACCGCCTACCACGCGGCACGCAAGGGCGCCCACGTCGTCCTCGTGGAGAAGGACAAGGTCGGCTCCGGCGCCTCCGGGCGCAACGGCAGCATGTGCACCCAGGGCATCACCATCAGCCCCGCCGAGGCGCGCAAGCGCTACGGGCAGCCGCGGGCCCGGGAACTGTACGACGCCTTCCGCGAGGCGGTGGACCTGGTGGAGGAGCTGACGGTCAAGGAGCAGATCGACTGCGACTTCCACCGCGTAGGGCGTCTGGGCGTCGCGTTCAAGCCGCGGCACTTCGAGAGCATGCGGGCCAAGCAGCGCGACCTGGCCGACAACTTCGGCCACGACACCACGCTGCTGAGCAAGAGCGATCTACGTGCTGAGCTGGGCTCCGACTACTACCACGGAGCCCTGCTCGACCCGCTCAGCGCGCACCTTCACGTCGGCAAATACGTCCATGGCCTGGCCGAGGCCGCCGAACGGGCCGGGGCTGAGATCCACGAACGCAACGCCGCCATCGCGCTGCACCGCATCCCCGAGGGCGGTTTCCTCGTCGAGACCCTGCACGGCACCATCCGCGCCAAGCAGGTCATGGCGGCCACCGACGCCTACAGCGACCAGGCCATGCCCTGGTTCCGCAAGCGGCTGATCAACGTCGGCAGCTTCGTCATCGTCACCGAGCCGCTGGGCGAGGAGCGGGCCCGGCAGCTCATCCCCAACAACCGCGTGGTCGTGGACTCCAAGAACATCGGCCACTACATCCGCCTCACCCCGGACAACCGCCTCGCCTTCGGCGGCCGGGCCCGCTTCGCCCCCTCCAACCCCGCCTCGGACGTCAAGAGCGGTGACGTCCTGAAGCGGGAACTGGCGGAGATCTTCCCGCAGGTGGCGGACGTGCGGATCGACTATGTGTGGGGCGGCATGGTCGGCTTCTCCTGGGACCGCGTTCCGCACGCGGGTGAGGCCAACGGCCTTTACTACTCCATGGGTTACTGCGGTCACGGTGTCCAGATGGCCACCTACATGGGCCGCGCCATGGCCGAGGTGATGGACGGCCACCCGGAGGCCAACCCCCTGCGCGGCTTCGGCTTCCCCAAGGTCCCGGTGCCGTTTTACAACGGCACCGCCTGGTTCCTGCCGTTCGGCGGCGCCTACTACAAGGCGAAGGACCGGCTGCGCTGACCAACAGCGATGCATCGGAAGGGCCAGTGGCGGTGTCCGCCCACCACTGGCCCTTGCCTTGTCGTTTCCGGCACTCGAAAAGCGGTCGCGGATCTCGTCACCGGGCTCGACCGCTGCCGTCCAGACCTGTCTTCGCGCGGTCCGGGCTCCGGGCGAAGACACGGACGGGTGCCGACCCGAGCGACGGAAGGAGCCCGCCCGTGTCTGTCTTCCCCTCCGCATCCGCTCAGGCCATTGCCTTCCTGCGCGATCTCGGTGCGGCGGAGCTCGTCCGTCCCGGAGGGGAGTCTCCTCGCGCACCTCCAGCGTGTCCAGGAGCAGCTCGCGGCGTGGGGCGCCCGCCCCGCCCTCCGGCTCGCGGGCCTGTGCCACGCGTACTACGGCACCGACGGCTTCCCCACCGCGCTGCCGGCCCTGGACCGCCGTGCCGAACTCGCGGCGGTGATCGGAGCCGAGGCCGAAGCCATCGTGTATCTCTACGGCTCGTGCGACCGGAAAGCCACCTATTCAGCGCTGACGGACGCCGATGGCTACGTCCATGACCGGTTCACCGGTCGCGCCGGCCTCCCCGAACCGCAACGGCGTCACGACATCGCCGAGCTCACGGCCGCCGACGAACTCGACCTCGCCTGCATCGACCCGTCCTTCCCGGAACAGTGGGGAGGCGAACTCCTCGCCCTGTTCACCCGCTTTCGCCCCCTGCTCAGCCAGCCTGCCCGGTCGTCCTGCCAAGCCGTTCTTACCTCGCAGCCGTCCGCAGAGCTCGAGGACAACGGGCAGTCTCATGAAGACCACACCCCATCCAGCGTCGGCGACATGAGAGCAGCTGGCGTGAGAGGGGGCGGACTTTGCTCGTCATGAACACCTACGTGACGCATCATCACAGGTCAGGGCCGACCGGAACACTCGGAGAGTCGGTAAGGCGACGTCTACCGGCGCTACGGCCGTGACCACGCCGCCCAGGTCGCCAACGTCACCACCTACCAGCCCCGCCTGTCGGTCCGCTTCCCTGTCAAGTTCAGCATGTTGAGCTCGAACTGTGATCGGCATGAGCCCCAGTAGCGGGCCGCTTGACAACCGAGACCGTTTCGGTGGCTCCTGGTCAGCGCACGCGGACCCGGGGCTGGGCGAGCCGTTCTGGAGCCATCGTCCGGTGTCCCTGGAGGGCCGCGCCGGCCTTACCCTCTCCATCGCCGCCTCTCGCCCATGTCAGGTCCGGGGCAGCGACGGCAGGGGCCGGCTGGCGATCTCCTGTGCTTCGGCGCGTGTCATGCCGAACATGCGTAGCAGACGGGCGGCCAGTTGATCGGAAACATGCGCGGCATCGAGGTCCGGGCGGGTCTCCAGCAGGTGGAGCACTCCGAGCAGGGAGCCGCCGACCATGGCCACGGCGGTGTGCGGGTCGTCGATGTCCATACGTCCGCTGTCGGCGGCGGCCTGCAGGTCTCGCATCGCTCGCGGGGCCAGGCCGCTGTCGCAGGTCAGGTAGGGCATGCCGGTGCGGACGAGGATCCTGGCGATCTGCGTATGGGTGCGCTGCAGCCGGACGGTCAGGCGGACGCTGGCGGCGAAGATCTCCGCGGGGTCGTTCAGGTCTCCCACGACGGAGTCCATGAGGACGCCGTGTTCCTCCAGGGTGAGGGCGACAGCGGCGTCGAACAGCTCGTCCTTGCTGGTGAAGTGGTTGTAGAAGGAGCCGAAGCCGACGTCCGCCGCCTCGGTGATCTCCTGGATGCTCACGTCGGTCCGCCCTTGCTCGGCGAGGAACTGCTGCGCGGCGGCGATCAGCGCGGCCCGGGTACGAGCCTTGCGCCGGTCCTGGCGGTTGGGCGCGCGGTTGGGTGTTCGGCTGTTGGCCTTGCCCTGTCGGTCGATGCTCATCTGTTCATCTTACCCAACGGAATCAAAACTGATTGTTCCATCACTACTGACGGCTATTGACGATGCTGTCATCTGGACTGATTCTTTCATCACTGCTGACAGGGGCTGCTCGCGGGAGTGGTCCGGTCGGCGCCTGTCCAGGACTCAGGAGAGCCGATGAGTATCCAGGTCGTCCGCACCACAGACGGCTGGTGGGTGGAGAGCGGCACAGGACGGCTGCACCGCGTCGAAACCGACGCGGACACCACCGCCGGCCTGCTTGCCGACCGTTCCGCCGTGCAGCAGGCGGCCGCCCGCGCTGCGGCTGACCCCGACGCCGGGCTTTCCGCTGGAGAAGCGGAGCTGCTGTCGCCCGTCACCACCCCGTGCCGGGTGGTGGCGCAGATGGTCAACTACCGTTCCCACGCTGTGGACTCGGGATTCGACCCGGACACCGTTCCGCCGGCGTTCTTCCGCAAGGCGTCCGGGTCCGTCAGCGGCCCGTACCAGGACATCGTGCGGCCGCAGCACGTGCGTTTCCTGGACTACGAGGTGGAGCTCGGGCTGGTGATGGGCGCCGATCTGCCGGTCGGCGCCGAGGTCACCGACTCCACCCTGGCGGAGCACGTCGCCGCGCTGGTCGTCGCCAACGACGTCAGCGCCCGCGACCTGCAACTGCCCAAGACCCAGTTCTACGAGTCCAAGTCGTACCCGACCTTCACCCCGCTCGGCCCCCGGCTGCTCCTGGTGGACGCCGACGATCTGGCCCGCCTGCCGGAGCTGCGGCTCACGCTGAAGGTCAACGGGGCCACCCGGCAGGACCGCACCACCACGGACATGATCGTCCGGCCCGCCCGCGCCCTCAGCCTGCTGGCCCGCTTCCAGACCCTGCAGCCCGGTGACGTGCTGCTTACCGGAACGCCCGGCGGCACCGCCCTGAAATCCCCGGGCAAGCTCCTGGCCACACTCGCCGCCCTGCTGCCCCCGCACAAGCGCTGGCAGAAGTTCTTCGCCCGTCAGCAGGCGAACCCCGACTACCTCAAGGACGGCGACGTCGTCACGGCCGGTATAGCGACCGATGACGGCGTACTCGATCTCGGCGAGCAGCGCACGGTGGTGCGCGCCCGCTGAAGACTCCCGGGACCCCCGCCCGGGAGCGGCCGGCCCGGCATCCCCGTACCGGGCCGGCCCCTTGCCCCCATCCCTCACCCTGCAAAGGCGCACCGGTGACACTCACACCCACCGACCTGCTGTGGCCCGCCCCCGACAGCATCGCGGACCTGTCCGCGATCGAGGCTGTCCCGCTGCATGAGCGCGGCCTGCCCGCCACCACCTACGACACCGTGCTCCGCGCCGCCCGCCTGTGGCCCGACCGCCCGGCCCTGACGGTGCTGCCCGATGCCGCGCGCTTCCTGCGCCCTGACACCGCCACCTTCGCGCAGCTGCGCGACCAGGTGCACCGCACGGCCAACCTGCTGCGCTCGCTCGGCGTCACCCGCCGCGCCGCCGTGGGCCTGCTCGCCCCGAACACCGCAGAGCTGCCCGCCGCCCTGCTGGCCGCGCAGGCTGCGGGCATCGCCGCCCCGGTCAACCCGGGCCTGGCGTCCGAGCACGTCGAGCAGTTGCTGCGGCGCGGCGGCGCGCGGGTACTCATCGCCGCCGGCCCGCAGCTGGATACGCAGGTCTGGGCCACGGCCCGAAAGGTCGCCGCGGCCCTGCGGCTGGACGCACTGCTGGCCCTGGCCCCGACCCTGGCCGACGGCCCTGCCCCCGCTCTGGAACCCATCGAGGGCGTACGGGTCGGCTACCTCACGGAGCTGGCCGCGTCCCATCCCGCCAACCGGCTGGTGGACATCGAGCCCCCTGCCGCCGACGACCTGGCCGCCTACTTCCACACCGGCGGCACCACCGGCACTCCCAAGCTCGCCGCGCACACGCACGCCAACGAGGTCGTCGACGCCTGGATGGTGGCCGCGAGCGTTCCTCTCGACGAGGACGCGGTGATGTTCGCGGCGCTGCCGTTGTTCCACGTCAACGCCCTGATCGTCACCCTGCTCGGCCCGCTGCTGCGCGGCCGGGGAGTGGTGTGGGCCGGGCCGCTGGGCTACCGCGATCCCGAGCTGTATCCGGTGTTCTGGAAGCTGGTGGAGCACTACCGCATCGCGACCATGTCCGGCGTGCCCACCGTGTACTCCGTCCTCGCCCATGTCCCCGTCGACGCGGACATCTCCAGCATGCGGTTCGCCGCCGTCGGCGCCTCGCCGCTGCCGCCCGCCGTACGGGAGTCCTTCGAGGAGCACACCGGCATCCCGCTGTGCGAGGGCTACGGCCTGACCGAGGCGACCTGCGCCTCCGCTCTCGGCCTGCCCGGTCACACCAGGCCCGGTAGTGTCGGGCGGCGCCTGCCCTACCAGCAGGTCAAGACGGTGCGAATCGACCCGGACACCGGCGAGTGGCACGACCTGCCGCCGGGCGCCACCGGGGTGCTGGCCGTCAGTGGGCCGGTGGTCTTCGCCGGGTACGTCGCCGAGCACACCGACAGAGGGCCGCGCCTGGAAACCACCGGGAAGGTCCGCGACGGCTGGCTGGACACGGGCGACCTGGCCCGCATCGAGGCCGACGGCTTCATCCATCTCGCCGGCCGGGCCAAGGACCTGATCATCCGCGGGGGCCACAACATCGACCCCGCCGCGATCGAGGACGCCCTCCTCGACCACCCCGAGGTCACCGCCGCCGCGGCGGTCGGCCGTCCCGACCCGCACGCCGGTGAGGTGCCCGTCGCCTACGTCACCCTCGCCCCCGGTGCCGAAGCCGATCCCGCCGAGCTGCTCACCTGGGCCACCGAACGGGTCCCCGAGCGCGCCGCCGCCCCGCGCGAGGTGCTCGTGATCGACGCCATCCCGCTCACCGCCGTCGGCAAGCCCTACAAGCTCGGCCTTCGCCTGGACGCCACCCGCCGCGCGGTCCACGCCGAACTGGCCGCCCAGGGCGCGGACTGCGACCCGGAACGCATCCTGTGCCGGCCGCACGACGGCGGTGTCCGCGTCACGGTACCCGCCCTTGCCGACGAGGCGGTGCGACGCAGGGTCACCGCAGCACTGGACCGGTACGTCCTGCACTGGCAGTACGCCCCCAGCAAGCCACCAGAGAGAGAAACCCCATGAGCACCACCGCCATCGTCCTCGTCGTCCTCCTCGCCGGGATCTTCCTCCTGCTCGGGTCGGCCAAGCTCGCGGCAGTCCCCGCGATGCGCCAGGCCGCGGCCCACGTCGGCATGACCACCACCCACTACCGCCTGCTGGGTGCTCTGGAGGTGGCGGCAGCGGCCGGTCTGCTGCTCGGCCTGCGGATCACCGCGCTCGGTGCCGCCGCGTCGGTCGGCTTGATCCTTCTCATGGCCGGAGCCGTCGTCGTCCATCTACGCAGCGGTGACCCGGCGGCTCGCTGCCTGCCGGCCGTCGTCGTGGGTGTCCTGGCCGGGGCCCATCTCGTCGTGCTGGCCGGCGGCGGCTGAGCGCCCCGCTGGAAGTACCGCGATGGGCCGTCAGCCGTCCGCGGCGCCGTCGTGGCTGGTCGCGCCCACGCGGCGGAGCCGCATATCGACACAGCCCGACGCCCCTTCAGGGTGCTGCCGAAATCGCAGCGGACTTCGCCAGACCCGCTTGGCAGCGCCGCCGCCGGGACCCGAGGAGCATCACGATGAGCCGCATCGACGTCCGCCAGCATCTGCCGCGCCCTGTGCCTCCACGCCATGGCTGACGTAGCGCAGCATCCGCGCTCAGGGCGACCGCCGCAGGCCGCCTTCCTTCTTACGGTTGTACGGCGCCCGCCGCATCTTCACCGCCTTGGCTGCCGAGGTGCTGTGCGCCTCTGAATCGACACCGCTGTTTCCGGCGACCGGGGAAACGCCCTTGGCCCTTTTCCCCTGCCTCTCCTGACCCGTCCCCACCCCATGGCACCGAGCCGTGACATCCCATGGAGTACCCATGAACGACATCGATGTTCCCGTCCTCATCGTCGGCGGAGGCGGTGCGGGGCTCACCGCCTCCATGCTGCTCAGCCGCATGGGCATCGAGTCCCTGCTGGTCACCGCCTGGCCCAGCACCTCCGTCCTGCCCAAGGCCCATGTCCTGAACCAGCGCGCCATGGAGGTCATGCGTGATGCCGGGGCGGCCGACACCATCTACGCCGCTTCCACCCCGGCCGAGCAGATGTCCCACACCGCCTGGTACGTCGGTCTGGCCGGCGACCATGAGGACTACGGCCGCAGGGTGGCCCTGATGGAGGCTTGGGGCGCGGGCGGGAACTCTCCGGAGTGGCTCGCGGCCAGCCCCGAGCGGCAGGCCAACCTGCCCCAGATCCGCCTGGAGCCGGTCCTGCGCGCCCGCGCCGAGGAACTCTCGCCCGGCAAAGTCCGCTTCCATCACGAGCTGACCGGACTCGCCCAGGACGGCGAGGGCGTCACCGCCATCATCACCGACCGCGACAGTGGCGAGACCTACCGGGTGCGGGCCCGGTACCTGCTGGGCTGCGACGGCGGCCGTACCGTCGGGCCCGCCCTGGGCATCGTGCAGGAGGGCGTGCGCGACCTCGCCCGCGTGGTCTCCTTCCACATCTCCGCCGACCTGTCCCGCTGGGCGCGCGACCCGGAGGTGCTGATCCGCTGGCTGTGGCTGCCCGACCTCGGCATCCCCGGTGTTCTCGTCCCCATGGGCCCCGACCACTGGGGGCCCGAGTCCGAGGAGTGGGTCTTCCACCTCAACTACGGGCCCGATGACGGCCGCGCGCTGGACGACGAGTCGGTCCTGGCCGACCTGCGCACCGGGCTGGGCCTGAACGAAGAAGATGTGACGGTCCACATGATCTCCCGCTGGAGTCTGGAAGGCGTGGTCGCCGACCGCTTCCGCACCGGCCGCGTCCTGATCGCCGGCGACGCCGCCCACCGCCACCCGCCCACCGGCGGCCTCGGCCTGACCTCCGCCATGCACGACGTCCAGAACCTCGCCTGGAAACTCGCCGCCGTCCTGAACGGCCATGCCGGCGACGCCCTGCTCGACACCTACGAGGCCGAGCGGCGCCCGGCGGACGCCACCAACGTCCAGCGCTCGCTGGAGAACGCCATGAACCACATCGCCATCAACGCCCTCTTCGGCGGCGGTGCCGAAGCCGGCGAGGAGGAGAACTGGCGCCAGGCCCGCCGCCTGTGGAGCGAGGACCCCGCCGACGTCGACTTCCGCCGCACCTTCCTGGCCGCGGTGGCCGCCCAGTCCATGGAGTTCAACGAACTGGGCGTTGAGTTCGGCTACACCTACGACTCCGCAGCCGTCGTCCCCGACGGCACTCCCGCACCCGATAACCCCGACCCCGTCCGCATCTACCAGCCCGCCGCCCGCCCCGGACACCCGCTGCCCCACGCCTGGCTGGAGGACCTCGACGGCCATCGCGCGGCCCTGGCACACCTGGTGCGCCCCGGCCGCTTGCTGCTGATCGCCGGAGAGGACGGTCAGGCTTGGTGCGAGGCCGCCGAGAAGATCGCCGCCGAGAGCGGGCTGCCGCTGGACGCCATCCGGGTCGGCCACGTCGACGGCGACTACCGCGACCCACGCTCCACCTGGACCGCCGCCCGCGGCCACACACCGCAAGGCGCCGTCCTCGTGCGCCCGGACCGCTTCATCGGCTGGCGCGCCCACGGCGCGGTCACCGACCCGGTCGCCGAACTCAGCACGGCACTGGACTCCCTCCTCGCACGGTAGGAACCGCTCACCTGCCGTGCCACCCGGCCTGCCGATCACCGCCGCAGTCGGCGGGCCGGGCCCCACTTTCACCCTCGCCTCCGGGGCACCGCGGCACCTGCGCCCACCCTCGCGGCAGACCGTGGAGGCCACAGGAAGGACCCCCATGAACGACCCGACACCCACCCCCACCCCGGTCCCCACCGCCGACGCTCATCAGGGACTGCACAGCGAGCAGGGCGCCCTGCGAGGAGAGCACCCCGGCCGCGCCGCCCAGCCCGTCATCAAAGTGGTCGACCTGGCCTGGCTGGAGTTCACCAAGCCCGACCTGGACCGGGCCGAAACCTTCGCCCGCGACTTCGGGTTCACCACCGCCGCCCGTACCGATGACACCCTCTATCTACGCGGCGCCCTGGCCGGACCGCACTGCCTGGTGATCCGCCGCGGCCCCGCCTCCCGGTTCATCGGCCCCGCCTTCCAGGCCGCCGACGCCGCCGACCTCGACCGGTTGGCCCGCGCCACCGGCCACCAGGTCCGCCCCCTGACCGAGTACGGCCAAGGCTGCGTCGTGGACCTGCTCGATCCCTCCGGCGTCCCGGTCCGCGTCGTACACGGCGTCACCGAGCAGCCCGCGCGACCACTGCAGCAGCCCCTGGTCCTCAACACCGGCACCACCGCCTCAGCCGCCCGCATCAACGCCACCCAGCGCCCGCCCCGCACACCCTCCCAGGTGCAGCGCCTGGGCCACGTGGTGCTCTCCACCCGGGTCTTCCGGCGCGCCCTGGACTGGTACCTGCAGCACCTCGGCCTGATCGTCAGCGATTTCCTCTACCTGGACGGCCAGCGCGACCGCGGCCCCACCATGGCCTTCATCCGCTGCGACCGCGGCAGCGAACCCGCCGACCACCACACCCTGGCCATGCACCTGGGCCCCGACACCGGCTATGTCCACTCCGCCTACCAGGTCGCCGATCTCGACGCGCTGGCCGCCGGCGGCGCGTACCTGCGCGAGCGCGGCTACCACCACTCCTGGGGCATCGGCCGGCACATCCAGGGCAGCCAGATCTTCGACTACTGGCGCGACCCCGACCGCTTCATGCTGGAGCACTACGCCGACGGCGACGTCTTCGACAACACGCTGGAACCCGGCTGGGCCGCCATGTCCGCCTCCGGCCTGGCCCAGTGGGGCCCGCCCGCCACCCGCGACTTCCTCGGCACCACCCCCTCGCCGGGGGCGCTCCTGCAGGCGATCTCCGCGCTGCGCGAGGACAACGAAATCGACCGCGCCCGTCTGGTGGGCCTGATGAAAGCCCTGAGCAAGTGACCGCCACCATTCCTGAGCATGTACCCGTTGTGGTCATCGGTGCCGGGCCCACCGGGCTGACCGCCGCCACCCTCCTCGCCAGCCACGGCGTACCCGCCCTGGTCCTGGAGCGCCACCGCGCCCCCTATCCGCTGCCCCGCGCGGTCCACCTGGACGACGAGGTGCACCGCATCCTCCAGGCCATGGGCATCCACGAGACGTTCAGCGCGATCGCCCGTCCGGCCCGCGGCATGCGGCTGCTCGACAGCTCCCACCGTGTCCTGGCCGAGTTTTGTCGCGACAACCCGTGCGGCCGGTACGGATTTCCCGAAGCCAACATGTTCGACCAGCCCGAACTCGAGCAACTGATGCGGGACAACTGCCGGAACCACCCGCTGGTCACGCTGCGCGGAGGCATCGAGGTCACCGCCGTGACCCCGCCCCCGCACGATGGCGCTCCGGTGCGGGTCTCCTTCCGGGACGAGGACACCGGTGCCTCCCGCGCGATCCTGACCGACGCCGTGCTGGGGTGCGACGGCGCGGGCAGCCTGGTCCGTGCCTCAATCGGCTCCCGGATGCAGGACCTCGCCGCTTCTCAGCAGTGGCTGGTCGTCGACGTCCGCTGCCGCCTGCCACTGCCCGCCTGGGACGGCGTCCACCAGCTGTGCGACCCGCACGGGGCGGCCACCTACATGCGCGTCGGCGAGGACCGCTACCGCTGGGAGTTCCGCCTGCGCGCCGGCGAGCGGCAGGAGGAACTCGCCGACCGCGGGCGTCTGCTCACGCTGATCGCCCCCTGGACGCAAGGCATCCCTGATGACGAACTGCACGTCCTGCGCACCGCCACCTACACCTTCCGCGCCCAGGTCGCCGACCGCTGGCGCAACGGCCGCGTGTTCCTCCTCGGTGACGCCGCCCACCTCACCCCGCCCTTCATCGGGCAAGGGATGGGCGCGGGCATGCGCGACGCCCACAACCTCGCCTGGAAGCTCGCCCGAGTCCTCACCGGCCGCGCGAACGACGCCCTGCTTGACACCTACCAGGCCGAACGCCACCGCCACGCACGGCAGTTGATCCGCACCGCCGTGGCCGTCGGCGCCCTCATGACCGGCGGCGGAACGGGCACCGCACTGACCCGCAACGCCGTCCTGCCCGTCCTCTCCCGCCTGCCGGGCGCCTCCTCTCTCGTACTGTCCGCCGTCAGCCCGCCGCTGAGACCAGGCCCCCTGGCCGGCTCCCGCCGCCCGGGACGCCCGCGCCCTGGAACGCTGTGCCCCCAACCGCTGCTCCCCGACGCCGACGGCACCCCGCGCCTGCTGGACGACCTGCTCGGCGAGGGCTTCGCGGTCCTGGCCACCGCACCGCTCAGCCCGGCCCTGCACGCGCTGGCGCGAGCGCTGGACGCCCGCGTCATCCACCTGCACGACCCCCGACGACCACAGCCAGGCACGGGCGGCGCCGGCGCCGATCACCGCGCCAAAGCCGATCCGGGCACAAGAGACCTGGTCCGCTGGATGGGCACCGCGGGTGCCGTCCTGCTCCGCCCCGACCGGGTCGTCCTCGCCACCGCGGCCCGCCCCCGCCGCCCCGGCACCACGTGCGGAGACGACCTCGCGGCCACCTCGGCGGCCTGGGCATCACTGCTGTGCGGCAGCGGCCGCGCAGCCGAGGGCACTCCGACCGTGGTCACGGAACCACGGTGACGACGGCCGAGTCCGCCTCGCGGAGGAGCCCTCGGTCCCCACCTGAGACCGGGGCGCCTATGTCGCTGTCCAGACCGGCATCGAACAGAAGGCTCTTGGTGTCTGGTCCTGGCGCTTTGTTCAACCTGGTCAGAGGCCAGTTCAACACTCGTTTGAGTCCCAATGAAACCTGGGGAATTTCAATGACGCCCCCTGCATCCTCGCCGCGCGACACATACCGGGGCGGGAGTAACGATGGAGGTGACGCGATCCGACCACGCTGTTCCCGGAAGGAGCAGGCGCCATGACATCCCCCACCGATTCCTCGGGCACCGGCCCTCCGCGCGGCTCCGAGCCACAAGACGCCCCCTTGACCGAAGGCCTGGGCGCCTTGGCGAACATGGGCTGGCAGATCCTGCTCACCACGGGCCTGGCCACGATCGCCCTGGGCGTCGTGGTTTTCGCCTGGCCGGAGGAGACGCTGCGGGTCGTCGGCGTACTCTTCGGCATCTACCTGCTGGCTACTGGCGTCTTCCAGCTGGCCGCCGCTTTCGGCACGCATGTCCCCCGGCATCTTCGGGTGCTGCACTTCCTCACGGGTGCGCTCTCCGTCCTGCTGGGGCTGATCTGCTTCCGGGGCACTGTGCAGTCGATCTTTCTGCTCGCCCTGTGGATCGGCTTCAGCTGGCTGCTGCGCGGCATCATGGTGACGGCTGCGGCGGCTTCCGCCGAGGACATGCCGGCACGCGGCTGGCAGCTGTTCTACGGGATCATCAGCACTCTGGCGGGCATCGTGCTGATCGTATCGCCGTTCACCTCGATCGCCGCACTCACCCTGGCGGTGGGCGTCATGGCCGTGGTCCTCGGGGTGGTCGAGGTGTTCCAGGCCATCAGAATGCGCGTCGAAGTCGGCCGCCTCGCTCCTGGCGGCACTGCCACACAGCGGCGGCCCCTGTTCCACCGCCCGCACCCACAGCACTGATCACCGGGGCCGGACCGGCCAGCCGCGGACGAGCGACGAAGCGGCACTCCGTGCAGTGGGCGGGCACCTCGGTCAGCGCCTGCACCACACGGTCAGGTCCGTCAGCCCCACACTTTCATGAAGCGGGATGTCCAGCAGATGATCCGCGAAGGCGGACGGGTCGAGCGGAGTGCAGCGCAGACGTCACGCTCGGCCGACTCCGGTGAGGCAAGGGATACGGAAGGCTGGCACTCAGGGACTTCCCCTCAGTGGCGCAATCGCGTGCTCCGGGGGCATGCCCGGCCGGTCCTTCGGCAGCAGCACACGCAGGGCACCCGGCCGGATACCGCACACGATGGGCAGAGGAAGCCGCACCGCTTCGCCGTCGACGCCCGCGTCAAGATGCCGCACCTCACCGTGCAGCGTGATGCCGGGAGCAGACCAGATGACGGCCCCATCCCCTGCCGACCCGGTACCACGCTTGTGCTGTCGCAGTTCGCCGCGCAGATGCCGCAGGAGATCCGGGGGAGCCTGTGCCCGGCGCTTGAGAACGATGACACCCAGCTGTCCCGTACTGAGGGAGAAGCGACGCCCCAGCCAACGCGGTGTGGCCAGGTGGTAAGGGTTATTGGAGATCAGCACCACCTGCGGGAACTCGACGGTCCCCCATGGTGTGTCCACGCGGGCCTCGACCCACTGCTTGCCCTTGACATAGTCGGGTGCCACTGCGGCGAACGCGCGAGGCTTGTCCTCCCGGTACCCGGGCTCCAGCAGCGCGTCGGCGTACACACCCAAAGAGACGTTGTTGACGAAGACACGCGAGCCGAGCACCCCCAGGTCCACCTGCGCGGGCTCACCGTCGAGCAGGGCGTCCAGCGCCCGCCCTGGATCGCGCAGATCGAGGCCCAGGTCCCGGGCGAAGTGGTTGCGGGTACCCGCCGGGACCACGACCAACGACCGGCCCGTGTCGGCGGCCACCGCGGCGACTGCCGACACGGTGCCGTCACCGCCCGCTACCCCCAGCACCTGCGCCCCCTCCACCACGGCGTTCCTCGCGAGCGACGCCGCGTCCTCCTCCGCGCTGGTCGTCCAGACCTGGGCTCCCATACCCTCGGCCCGCTGCACCAGGCCGTAACGAGCCGCCTTGCCGCCGCCCGAGCGTGGATTCATCACGATCACCACCCGGGCACGCGTCCGAGCGCCGGCCATCACCGCACCCGCTCTCGGTGTTCAGACGGTGAGAAGGAATTGCCGGCCCATGTCCGCCAAGGTCGCCAGGCTTCCGCCGAGCAAGGGTCCTGTGGTGCGGTGCCGTGCGGGGGCGTGGTGCCGGTGCCTGCCGGGGTTTCGGAGGGAGATGTCATGCCGCCTCACCCTCCAGGTAGAGGGGTGGATCGGTTCCTCTCCATCCTCACTCCGCCCAGCCCCGTATCGCCTGGCGGGAGGTGGTCAACGGAGAGTTGCCAGGTCGGTGCCGTCGCCCTGGCTGCCGCTTCGGGCGATCTCTCTGCGTTGCCGGCAGTGCCGGATACTCCTCGCCCCAGAAGGCTTGCCGACGCCTCGTGCGGTGCGGCACGACAGCGGCTGCGGGGAGCCCTCTGGGACCCGGTCGGGGGTCGGTGCCGGGTGAATGAACGCGAACGAGCCCGAGCACTGGACCGCCCGTAGATTGGAAGACCAGGCAGTTGCGCTCGCGGCCACGGAGAGCGCGTGATGACAGCGGACATCGATTTCACGGCGTTCTTCGACGCCACACCAAGCCCGTACCTGGTGCTGGATGCGGACCTGGTGATCCGCTACGTCAACCCGGCCTGCCTGCGGACTGCCGGCCGGACCAAGGACGAGTTGATCGGGAAGTACTTCTTCAACGCCCTGCCGGAAAATCCCGGCTTCCGCGACGACGCGGAACGAAATCTGAAAGCCTCCCTGCACCGGCCTCTGGACACCGGGAAGCCCGAAACCGCGGTGCTCCAGCGGTACGACCTTCCCGCCCCCGATCAGCAGGACGGGTTCGAGGAGCGATGGTGGTCGGTGGTCCACACCCCGCTGTCCGCGCCTGACGGCACAGTGAAGTGGATCATCCAGCAGATAGAGGACGTCACGTCCTTCGTCCACTCACCCCGGCCACGTCAGCTGAGCGAGGAGTGGCCCGAACGAACGGAGGGCATGGCAGCCGAGCTGTACGCGCGCGCCCGCGAGCTGCACCGGCTGAACCAGGAACTGCGCCAGGCCCACGCCCGCGAACAGCAGGTCGCCATCACCCTGCAGGAAGCCATGCTCTCCGTCCCCGACCTGGACCGGCACAGCAACATCGCCGTGCGCTACCTGCCCGCGACCGCGTCACTGAACGTATGCGGCGACTGGTACGACATCGTCGACCTGCCACCCGACCGCTACGCCGTGGCGGTCGGAGACGTCGTCGGCCACGGACTGCACGCCGCCGCCGTGATGGGCATGCTCCGCAGCGCCCTGAGCGCCGTCATCCGCGCCATCCCCAGCCCCGCCCAGGCCCTGGAAGTCCTCGGCCTCTATGCCCGCTCCGTGGACGGCGCCATGGCCGCCACCGCGGTCAAGGTACTCATCGACACCCGCAGCAGGCTGATCATCTACAGCAACGCCGGGCACCCATCGCCGATCCTGCTCCACATCGACGGGACCTGCGACCTGCTGGACCAGGCCACCGACCCGCCACTCGGCACGCGCGAGCACCATGTCCCCCGCCCCCAGGCCGGCCTCCCTTACAGGCCGGGAGACACCCTCGTGCTGTACACGGACGGCCTCATCGAGCGCCGCGGCGAGGACATCGACGCCGGCTTGGAACGCCTGACCACTGCCCTGGCCCAGGACCGAACCCTCGCCCCTGACCTGCTGGCCGACGCACTGCTGACCCGGCTCGACGTCGCCGGGGGTGTCTCCGACGACATCGCTCTCGTCATCATCCGCCTATAACCTTGCGCGACTTCTGGATAGCGCCCGGAGACACTCCAGCCCGGATCAGTAACAGGCACTGAGGAGCTGTGTCGGGTCCTGACATGGCAAGGTGAGCGAGCCTTCGGCGCAGGTCAGGTGGCTTGGAACGGGTGCCGCTACTTCAAGGCGCCCCCGGAGGCGATCGCCGAACTCGCCGGCTTGCTCGCGCCGGGTGACAGTCGCCGCTGAGCGCTGGAAGGGACCGGTGCAGCCCGTCAGGCCTGCCGGGGTGGCGGTTTGCTCGTGGACTGCGCGTCCTGCTCCTGTCCGGTCGTGGCGGACCAACTGGCGAGCAGCTTCAGGCCGTCCTCGGCGGCGGTTCCGGGTGGCGCGCTGTAGACGACCACGCTCAGGCCGCTTTGGTCCGGCAGGCTCATGGTCTCCTGATCGAGTTGCAGGTCGCCGACGAGCGGATGGTTGAGGCGTTTGGTGCTCTCGCGGAAGACATGCACGTCGTGGGATCCCCACATCACGCGGAAGGCGTCGCTGCGGGTGGACAGTTCACCGATCAGATTCGACAGCTCCCGGTCGTTGGGGCTTTTCCCCGCCTCGATGCGCAGCGCGCCCACGGCGAAGTGGGCCATGCGCTCCCAGTCGGCGTAGAACCGCCTGGCTGCGGGGTTGAAGAACGCGAACCGGGCGACGTTCGCATTACAGGTCGGGTCGGCATACATCTCCGAGTACAGGGCCCGGCCCAGCGGGTTGGCGGCCAGCGCATCGAGGCGATTGTTCATCACGTACGCCGGCAGTTCCGGCATGCCTTCGACGATCCGCGCCACGCTCGGCCGCACCGTCGGCCGACTCTCCCGTTGCCGTGCCCGCGCCTGAGGCGCCGGTCCCGCAGCGCGAGCGAGGTCGTAGAGGTACATGCGCTCGGTGTCGTCGAGCCGCAGGGCGTGGGCAAGGGCGTCCAGCACGCTGTCGGAGACACCTTGGAGGTTGCCGCGCTCCAGGCGCGTGTAGTACTCGACGCTCACACCGGCGAGCGTGGCGACCTCGCCCCTGCGCAGCCCGGGCACCCTCCGCTGACCATACGTCAGCAGACCGGCCTGCTCTGGGGTGATCTTGTCGCGTCGGGAGCGGAGGAATGCGCTGACTGCGTCCCGGTTGTCCATGAGGACAGGGTAAGAGGGCGGCGCGATGGGGGAGGGGCCCTGCCAGTACCCCTCACAGCAAGGACTCCCTCGTCGCGGCTGTCTCCCGTTGCATGGTGCGTGCCCCGATCCCCGGGGCCCGACCGGTGCGAGGACGTACGCGCCCCGTTCGTCAGCACCTGAACACTGACAGGACACACAAAATGAGCTACCAGATCGAGACGGTGACGGAGAGCCCCGCGGATGTCGTGCGAGGGCTGTATGACGCGCTGAGCAAGGGCGACGTGCCGGGTGTCCTGGCCAGGCTCGCCCCCGAGGTGATTGTCGACGAGCCGAACCAGCTCCCCTACGGCGGCGTCCACCAGGGCCGCGAGGTGTTCGTGCAGTCGATCCTGGGCGCGATGATGGGCTACGCCCACGTTGCTATCACTGATGCCGAGGTGTTCGAGGGCCCGGCCGGCGTTGTCGGAACGCTCACTGGAACGCTCACGGCACACACCACCGGTGAGAGGTTCCCGCTGACCATGGTTGAGATCCACCAGGTCGAGGACGGCATGGTGCGCAAGGTCGACGTCTACACCAAGAACCCCCACGAGCTCGCCGGGTTCTACGCGCGCGCCGAGGCCGGCACCCGCTGACCGCGATGCCCGTCGGGTCTTCCCGTGGTGCACGCGGAGACCCGCGATCGTCACCGTGGTCGTTGTGCAACACGCTTAGCGGCCCTGGAGTTCGAACTCTGCGCGGGTTGACGCCACGCCGTTGATCTGCAGCGCGATGGCGTGTGGTCCGGGGTGGTAGCGGCGGGTGGTGATCGGGCGGAAGGAGTGTTCGCGGCTCACCTCCGTCGTCTCGCCCGGGGCGAGGGTGCGGGTGGTGAGCTTGAACGTCTTGGCGCTCTGCGGGCCGTTGGCCTTGCTGTGGTGGACCACGTAGTCGATCGCCAGGCGGGCCTCTTCCACGCCGGTGTTGCGGATGGTCGCGGTGAACCCAGTCGTCGCCGATCAGCAGCAACTTGCCTCCGCAGCCAGGTAGTTCACTCGTCGTACAGCCTGCGGAAGACACAGCACGCTCCCCGGCGGGGGCACGGTCTGACCACAGCAGTCAGATGCTTCCGGGCTGGTGAGCGCTCACCTGCTGGCGGCTACGGAACCGAGTCTCTCCGACCCGGCGGCTCCCATCAGGGTGCTGGTTGAAGGCGTGCACGATCCGCTGATAGGCGGAGCCTTGGGTCGTGAGGACCGGATCGGGATCGGAAATTCAGTGCTCTGCCCGCCCCGTGAGGACGCAAGATGGTGCGCATGACTTTGGCCGCCCCCGTACTGCACACCGCTCGCCTGCGACTGCGCCCCTTCACCGACACCGACGCGGACCCCCTCTTCGCGGTGCACAGCAGCACCTACGTGATGCGCTACTGGGACTCCCCGCCGTGGACGGAACCGGCCCGCGCCGAGCGCTTCATCGCGATGTGCCGGAAGATGGCGGACGAAGGCACCGGGGCACGGGTTGCCATCGACCGTGCTTCCGACGGGGCCTTCGTCGGCTGGTGCGGTCTGACCGGATGGAACCCGGACTACCGCAGCGCATCGTTGGGCTACGTCCTCGACGAGGCGATGTGGGGACACGGCTACGCGACGGAGGCGGCGCACGCCTTGCTGAAATGGGCATTCGACACACTGGACCTGAACCGAGTCCAGGCCGAGACCGATACGCGCAACGTGGCATCCGCCCGGGTACTGGAGAAGATCGGATTCGTGCGTGAAGGGACGTTGCGGGAAGACTGCGTCGTGAACGGCGAGGTATCCGACTCGTGGGTGTTCGGATTGCTCAGGCGAGAATGGCGACCGGCGGCCGTACAGATCCCAGCCCGCTGAGTCCGCTTCTGGTAGCGGCCTCGACCCGGCTGCGTGAGGAAGCCTTGAGGGATGAGGCGTCCGAGGCGGCTGCGGGTGATGTTGACGGACGCTTCGTCGGTGGGCATGCCGAGGAGTTCGTGCAGTTCACGGGCGCGGAATGCCTGGTCGGAGTGCTGGTTGAAGGCGCTCACGACGGTCTGGTAGGCGCTGTTCGACTTGGGGGCATCGGGTTCGGTACCTGCTGGTGCGACCTCCACGATGGGCTTTCGGATGGTGGCCAGGTCCGTAAGCCGTGTTTCGGTCTCGGCCAGGGAGGCGGTGAGGTGTTCGATCTGGTCGCGTAGTTCTCCGGCCCGGGTGGTGGCCTCGTCGTGCTGGACCTGGAGGGTTGCCAGGGCGTCCCCCAGACCTCAAGTCGCGGCCAGCTCCTGGCCGTCAAGGACGGCATCGAAGACCGGCCTGCGCAGGAAGCCGCTCCTCGGCCCCGAGCTACCGTCTCCATGCGCTCACTTCAATGAGCGTTCCAACTCACCCCGGTGATCGGAAACCCACTGAGACGCCGCCTGAACCTCCCTGACCACCCCGGCCTCACGCAGCCGGACCATGGCGACGTCACCCGCGTCGGCCTCGGCCTCGATGCCCCGCCAGCAGCGGTCCTGCCACCACAAGACCGTGGGCACCAGATGTTGCCGGTCCGACAACTCGTAGCCGTCAGCGATCAGCCTCATGCGCCGGGCCGCCTCATCGACGTCGGCCACAGCAGGGCCGAGACCGAGGTACTGCCAGCAGACATGAGCGACGTCATGGATCCGGGCGCCCGGCGCCGCCAGGTCCCAGTCGATGAATGCCGTCGGCCGAAGCGAGCCACTGACCAGCCGATACACCGTGTTCTTGGGCGACAGGTCGTTGTGACACACGACCTCGTGGTCTCCGGCCAGCGCGGTGCCGGCCGTCAGGTCGTGGAACTCGCGCACGAGCCGGGCGACCGCCGCCAGGCTCTCGTCCGACGACACGGCAGCTGGCTGTCGCGGTTCCCACGCCACATGGCCATCAAGGTAACTGAGCACGTCGCGGCCCTGCTCGTCCACACCGAGATACCGCGGAGCTCCGTTCCAGCCACCGGCTTCGAGCAACCTCAGCAGATCACCCACGAACTTCGTGCGAGCAGACGCTGGACGGCGCACCGTGTCGCCAACACGAACGACGGCATTGACGAAACCTCCCGGCAAGGGCGACTCATGCATCCGTCCACCCTGCCCGATCGTTACCTCGAATTCTCAACTTGCCACTGCACCCCGGTTCGGTCCACGTACAGGATCACGTTCATGATCTCGCGGAGATTATGCTGGGGAGGCTCTTTGGATCTCGCCGGTGATGCTCATCCCTCCAATTGACTGAGCGTCGAAGGAAGTGGAGGGTGTGACGAGCATGAGCACGCGTATGGCTTGCCCTTGGAGGCGACACGCTGAAGTGGACATGATCGCCTCATGAATCAGCGCTCGAGCCGGTCTTCTCCCGCAAGCCAGTCGAGCTGCGCATCGACCGCGTGATACCGGTCTGAACGGTCGTCACCCTGCAGGCACGGGGCCCGAGTCGCTGCCGCCCGATCCAACGGCGCTGAAGGCCGCTGCCTTGCGTCGCTCCCGTGACCAGGCCGCGACCAGCGCGACTGCGGTTCCGCCCACCGCGTAGGCGGCGAGCACCCACCACGCGACCGCCGTGGCGTGCGCGTCGAAGTACACGGTGTTGCGGACCAGCGTGGTGCCGGCGCCCGGCGGCAGTGCCTGTCCGATCGCGCTCCAGAACCCTGGCAGCAGCACCGACGGGTACACCCCGCCCGAGCTCGGGTTGCCCAGCACCACGAACAGCAGGATGGTCAGCCCGGTGCCGAGCATGCCCAGCAGCGTCTGGAGCGCGAGCGAGGTCGCCGCAGACGCGAACACCACCAGCGTGCCGATCCCTGTCAACGCCCAGAAATGACCGCTCAGCGCGTCGAACACCGGGCCCACGATCACCGCCCCGGCGACCCCCGACACGATCGCGTACACACCCAGCACTGCCAGCCTGATCATGATCCGGTGCTGGTTGGCCGGCTGTGAACCGGCGGACATATTCATGATCGTCGCCGTCAGGTAGCCGCCGACCACCCAACCGAGCACCAGGTAGAAGGAGGTCATGCCGCGCCCGTCGCCGCTGTTCGGCGCCTTGATGTCGGTGACGGTGACCTGCCGCTTCTGCGCGGCTTCGATCTTCTGGGCGAGTTGTGAGGCGGTCTGCGACACCGAGGGGCCGCCCGCCGAGGCGACCAGCAGTGTGTCCTTCGTGCCCCCTGCGTTGAAGAGGAAGGCGGCGTCTGCCCTACGGTCCATGATCCGCTGCCGGGCGGCAGACTCGCTGGCGGCAGCGGTCGCCTTCACCGGGTCGCCGTCGAGCCCGTTGAGCTTGGCCACGATCTGGGCCGAGGCTTGTGCCGGGGCCACCACCGCCACCGGAATCCGGTGCGGGGTGGGGGAGTGAAATGCGCCCAGGTAGGAGACGGTGAAGGCGAGTTGTATGAGCAGGCCGCCCAGTACGAGCCCGAAGGCGCGGAAGCTGATGGCGTCCCGCAGTTCGGCCAGGAAGCCCTGGGCGGGTCCGGCGGAGGTGGAGGGAAAATCGGCGTTCATGGCACGCATGATCTCAGCCGGGAAGCGCAGCCGTTCGCCGGGCCCGCGTGCGCGCCGGCAGACCGGCCCCCGTACGTACCCCCGAACTTTCCAGCACACCAACCGCGTGGTGGGCATCTCCGACTTGGCGTACTGCGAGGGTTTGTACGCAGTCCATGTCGCGTGATTCGCCACTGTGTCTACGCAGTTCATCCCGCCCCATCCGGTGCCGTTGACGGAAAGGCGCCTGGTGTACCCGGACCCTGGGAGAAATGAGGGCGGATCCGCCGCACGCTTTTCGAACACGGCCCGTCGGAGCGGATGTCGCGCTCGGCATTTCGGACTGACTGGGCCTCGGTCGCGTCAAGGGCTCCGGGAGGGGCGGCACTGTCGCGCTGACCTCCCCGCCGCTCGTCGCGCTCATCGCCGCGGCGGTGGTTCAGAACGCGTGGGGGCAACTCTGACGAGCGCTCGCCTGGTCTGTGGTTGAGTTGGTCCCGGTCGCGCTGCCACCGGGCCATCTCGAGGGCGTCCAGGACGGGCCGGGTCTCCTTCGAAGTGGCCGCTGACCAGACGACGATGCGGCGGGAGAAGGTGTCCACGACAAGGCGACGTAGACGACGCCGGCGAACGTGGTGACGTGCGTGAAGTCGGCGACCCAGCAGGGGTTCGGGGCCGGGGCGACGCAGTAGCCGTCCACCAGGTCCGGAGCCCGTTCCGCCGGGAATTCGGTGACCGGCTGGTTCGGGCCCGGTTGGGAGTTGTACATCTTCCACGCAGCCGGGTCGTCCACTGCACGGCCCTGCCCGCTCCCGTCCTTGAAGCTCATGTCGAGTTCGGAGCTCATCTGCTCGTACTCGCGCCCGGCGTTGCCGCCGATGACATCGGGCATGGCGGTGATCTGGTCGGCCAGGGTGCGGGCACTGCGCATGCGCGGGGCGGCCTGGAGCATGACCTGCGTGATCTGCTCGGTGCCCGCCTGGGCCAGCTGGGCCGGGGAGCCGAAGGTCTGCAGCAGGGCCAGGACGGCCGGGTGGCGCAGGCGGGGTCCGAGGACGCGTTCGAGGGCGGGGTGGATGGAGGTGAGCAGTCCGCGCAGCCGGTTGGGGGTGCGGGTGGCGTCCTGGGCGGGGTCGTCGTCGTGGCCCAGGATCATGGTCAGTTCGGCCCGCACGCTCTCGTTGGGGTCGATTGAGTGCAGCAGGTGGGGCATGGTGCGGGCGGCATCGGCGATGGTAGGCATCGCGGGGGTCGGACTTGCCGGTGCCGGGGTGCAGATCGGCCAGCCGACGCATCGACAGGACCGGAAGATAGGCGACTTCGCATCCACAAGCGCGGGCGACGGTGACCGCCAGGGTGCCGATGGAGGCCGGCTGGTCCACCACGACCAGGACCTTCCCCTTGCGCTTGAGGCGGGGGAACAGCTCCCGCAGCTGGGGCTCGCCGTTGGGCAGCGGCTTGTCGAAGGCGTACGGCCGTCGGTCAGCAAAGCCGTGCCGTGGCGGGTGGACTTGCCCACGTCCAGGGCGCAGA
Organism: Streptomyces sp. HUAS ZL42; assembly: GCF_040782645.1. GTDB lineage: Bacteria > Actinomycetota > Actinomycetes > Streptomycetales > Streptomycetaceae > Streptomyces. Next base: position 669,000 of record NZ_CP160403.1, on the reverse strand, counting down.
ACACATCGATCGAGGTGAAGGTGTTGCTGGTCACCGGGCTTCCCTCCCCGGAGTGACAACCGGTGGCCCGCCCAGGACCCGGAGATCGGCAGCCACATTACGCAGCCCTGCCTGTCGGCGGACACGCTTCCATCAGCGACCATCCGGTGCCGCACGACCGGCGACAGGGATCATGGAATACCTCGGCTTCCGCAGCAGCCGCCAGTCCTTCAGCGTGGTGGTGGCCTGCTCGCTCAGGGCCAGGATCTTCTCATGCGGGACGTTCACCGCCTGCTGACCTGCGGACCGGTTCTCCCACTGGCCGTGGCAGGGGACCAGGACCGCGGGGCCGGTGTCTTGGTACCCCTTGTCCCCCTTGTCCGCGAAGCAGATCGTGCATCGGCGGCAAGTGCCGACAGCCGAAGGAGCTGGGCCAGCCCGGAACACCTCTACGTGATCACGACGGACGGCAATAGCGAAGAAGCCGCATCCCGATGAAGCATCTACGCTCCGGATTAGCGACGGGAGCCGCACCCGCACGATGGGCCAGGGCCTTCGGCATATCTTGACGAAGGCGTGACTACGCTCTGCCGGCGTGCCCGCCGTGTTGCGGTATTCGGCGCGCAGTAGCTGGCGCGTGGGGGTGGAACTGATGACAAATTACGCCTCATGGCTCGAGTGTTTAAGGAGAGAAAGCGGGGGCCTGGATGAGGGGATATTTGGATTCGCGTCACAGAATCAGATCGGCGAGCCGATTGGGCGAACGCTTGTGGTGATTCACCAGCGCTACGGTGAGAAGCTGTCTCTCCCATATCTCGCAAAAGTTGCCGGGCTGAGCAATTATCACTTTTGCCGCGTATTTCAGCGTCAAGTGGGAATGTCTCCCATCAAACTCCTGTCCCTGGTGCGTATGTGGCGCGCCAAATGTTTACTTGAGTCCACAACGCTAAGTGTCAGTGAAATAACTCGCCAGGTGGGGTACGGCAGCGTAACCACGTTCACTACCCGATTCTCGGCCCTGTTTGGTGTCGCACCCAGCCAGCATCGACGGCAGCACGCACTCAAGTTGCAACAGATGAATGGATCCGCAGGAGGTGCGCAACGGGTGAAGAATAGCGGAGACGAGACGAAAGATTCGGGCAGGAGGTTGGATTCCGAAGCATTCCGACACGCCCCGAAACTGTCCCACCGTGCCGATGAATTCACAGAGCAGCCGCAGGAAGTGAGCACGAGTGGTGGCAGTCAGAACGAGGCCCCATGGCCAGGATGAGTGCAGAAGAAAGGCGCGAGAGCGTCATCCGCGCGGCGACCTGGGAGTTCGCCCGCGGCGGCTACCACGGCACGTCGACCGAGGCGATCGCCAAGCGGGTCGGTGTCTCGCAGCCGTATCTCTTCCGACTCTTCCCAGGCAAGAAGGCGATCTTCCTCGCGACGGCCCACAAGTGCATGGAGGACACGATCCGAACGTTCGAGGAGGCCGCCGAAGGGTTGGAAGGCGAAGAGGCTCTGCACGCCATGGCGAACGCGTACACCAAGGTCATCGCGGAGCAGCCCGAGCGCCTGCTGATGCAGATGCAGATGTACGTCACCGTGGCCGCCGCCGAGCAGGAGGGCGACCGCGAGTTCGGCGAGACCGTGCGCAGCGAATGGATGCGGCTGTGGGACACAGTTCATCTGTCACTCGGCGCCGACATCGACGAAACGACGACGTTCATGGCGCACGGCATGCTCATCAACTGCCTGGTGGCCATGGGCTTTGCCCCCGAACGCAAGGTCTGGGAGGGCGTCTATCCGTCGGCGCGGCGCACCGGCTGGCTGTAGGCGTGGCATCAGCGTGTTGATTCCCGGCAAGCCCCAAGCGAGGAGCACTCGCTCGCCTTCGACGTCCTCAGTGACATCGGCTCCGGCACTGCCAGGCAGTACGGCCTCGCCTGCGACCTCCTCGACGACCTCGCAGCCGTCTACGACAAGCTTGGCTTCGACCTCCAGCGCGTCAACGGCGGCCACCCGCGCACCCTCCCGTTGCCTGCCACCTACGGCATCGACCGCCACGGCATCATCCGCTGGTCCTTCGTCAACACCGACTGCACCACCCGCGCCCAACCCGCCGACATTCTGGCCACATTGGATGCCCTGAACGCAGCCCGCCAGCGCCGCCACCGGAGACGATCACCGGGCAGGTACTCACCGGCCAACGAGCCGGCTCCTGATCATGGAAGAGCGGCACCAGCAGAACGGCCACGCAGGTGTGTTCCGTCACTCCCTCAGGGCTGCCTCGTGTAGTCGCCGGCGCTCCTCCGTGAGAAAGGCACGGCTTGGGCCTGGGCGAGCACGAGGCATGCCGAGCGGCTGCCGACGGTGGTGAGGTGCGTCGAGCCCAATCTGTCAGGGGCGTGTCCGCAGGAGGATCTGCTGAAGTTCTGCGGTGCACATCATGTAGCCGACGGGGGTCGGAAGGTGCTCCAGGTAGTGGGCGAGGTCCGAACCCAGCGAAAACACCCGCACAGGGGTATCCGCAGTACGCGCGGACTCCACCACCTTCCGAAGTGCGTCCATGACGGCCGGGTGCCGGGTCTGGTAGGTGTCGGCCACCAGGTGGTTGCCCCGGTCCGCCGCGAGGTAGAACTGCACCAAGTCCTTCACGCCGACGAACAACTCGTTTGCTCCCGCGGCGCAGATGGCCGCCGTGGCGTGCACTGCTGCGGGCGTTTCGATGAACGCGGACAAGGGCACACCAACTGGCAAGTCCAGGTGCATCCTGAGCTGGGCGAACTCCTCATCGTCCGTGACGAATGGAGCCGAGAGGCACACTCGGTCCGCAGCGTCACCGAGACCTTCGCGCAGGAAGCCGAGTACGGCGTGCAGCGCATCCCGGTACGCAGACGAACCACGCAGCCAACGCGCGCCGTGCAGGCCCAGCTCGGGATTCGGCTCGACTGCGACCGTGGCCAGCTCGGTGACCTCGGCGGCGTGGTCGGAGCGGAGGTCGAGAAGCCGTAAGACAAGCCGTTGGCCAGGCAGGAGTGCCTGGACGAAGGTGCACAGTCGGTCCGCGACGGCACGAGCGTAGGCGTTGATGTCGGCCGGGCCACCCGCCAGGGCGTCGAGCGGACGCAGTCGCGCCGCCAGACAGAGGAACTCCTCCCGAATGAAAAAGGAGTCGACCCGCTTCGCGTCAGGACCGGACGAGTTGATCGTGCGGATGTCCTGCAGGTCCGCGATGACAGCACATGCCGACCCGAGATCGTCCGGTGAGGGGCTCAAGGCACTCGAGCCGCGCTCGAGGATGATCGATTGACTTTCCAGATCGAGCGTCACTTCGCCGACCAGATCGGCGAGGTCCGCCTTGTCGACCCGGAGCACGGGTATCCCCCTGCCGCGGCAGAGGGACTGCATGTGGCCGGTCAGCCCACCCGAACCGCAGACGACCGCCCGCGCAGACACGATCGCTTCGTACAAACCCGCTTCGAGGGTAGGCGCGACCAGGATCGATCCCTCCAGCGGACTTCTTGTGCGGTTACAGACACCTCGTAGTACACGCTGTGCGCCGCTGGTCAAGAGGGATCCCTGAATACGGTGCCCGTTCAACTAGCCCTCCAGGTCTTCGGTGTTCACTATCCCTAATTGCCGACGTAGCTGTCGTGGAGTCACGGTGACGTCCGTGAGCCGCTCGACGGCGGTCCAGTGCACGAGGGCTCTGGTCACGCGGTCGTGCCGGAACGCGCCGGGGGAAAGGATCGGAGGTTCGTCCATGGATCGGATGCTGACGGTCAAGCGGGAAGCGAGCAGTTCCCGCTCTTTGCGCGAATTCGCGACCAGCCTCCTCACCTCTAGGTTCACAGCGTCCTGGAATTTCGCAAGGGCTGCGTCCTTCATATTGCTGACATAGCGCTGGAGTTGATCACGGAACGGAGTCAAATCCTCTTGCGACTCCAATTCCTCGACCACGCGCGCGGCGACGACAATTGACTGGTTCTTGATGGCGGCGAGATTGAAGGTGAACGCGCCGATGCGCCCGTTCCGCACCATCTCGTCGCCCTCGCGTAGTGGGCCGATCGCTGAGATCGGCGTCACAGGCGTCCCGCGCAGGTCCAGGAGTGCGCCCCGTTCGTCGACCTCTACGCCGCGCCCCGTACGCTCATGGGGTACCGCGATCCCCCTCCGCAGGAGATTCGCCCAGAGCGGCTGGCTGGCCCTTCTGTAGTCCCACTCCCGGCTGAAGTTGGACACCACCAGATCGGCGTCGAGGGTGCGTTTCCCTTGTGGGGCCGTGACCGAAACGGCCAGTCGTCCGGCGCCAGTTGGCGTGATTCTTTCCACGTTGCCGACGACCAGATGCACCCGCCCGTCGGCCGGGTGCATTGCTCGCTCGATGATCGCCATCGTGTGCTCCACCGCGCCGACGCGGAACGAGGCCATCGCGGTACTGAACTCATCCAGCAGGCCCCGCAGTTCCGAAGAGGGAATCTGCCCGATGGCCTCGGGCAGATGTGGCTCCCAGGCCTTGGCTACCCGCTCCGCGACCACGGCAGGGTCGATGCCCGGGTACTCCCGGCTGATCGCCGCACACGCCGACGCCCACTCCGCCCGGACCCGGGCCAGGAACTCCTCACGATTCCGGTATGGCTCCATCAGCGACCTCGGGCAGGGCAACTTCACCACTTCGTGCTCGTGGCCGCGAGGGTACGTCCGGAAAATCGTTCCGGTCTTCGAGATGAGGTAAATCCGCCCGGTGTGGCCTTGCCGCAGCAACAGACCCGCCGAGTCGTACGCGCTCAGCGTGGAGCCAACGATAGCGACCGTGGCCTCCGGCGAGAGGCCATCGAGCTTGCTGACGCCGGCCGCGGAGAAGGGGTTGCGCACGAAAGAGGCATGCGCGAGTACCTCGGCCGCGAAGGGCGGCTCCCGGAGTTCGAGGCCAGTAGCGAGAACGACGTGATCGGCAAAGATCACCGCCGGTTCCGGGCTCTCCCAGGCCGGAAGGCCGCTCCCCTGCGGCGCCGACAAGTGCCGCACCGTCACCTCGACTCCCGGGGAGCGCAGTTCCATGTCGATCGCCTCACCGTCCGCCTCGACGAGCACGACACCGGAACAGGCCTCTCGTCTGGCCCTGGCCAAACGGTCCATCAAATAGTCCTGGAAGATACGCCGGGGCGCCGGCCCCTGCTCGACGAACTCGAACTCGGCCCAGGGCGCCGGCCAATCGCTGCGGTCCGCTTCGTCGTTGGCCCAGCGGACGAAGTCGAGGACATCCTCCCGAAATACCGACATCCGGCCCGCCTGGATGTTGAAAACATGGCCCCAGGGGTTGCCGTCCCGGTGGTAGGCGACGCCCGCGGACCGATACTCGGAGCGCCGTTCGAGCAGGACGATCTCCAACGGCCTGCGCGCAAAGCAGAGCAGACGGATCGCCGTGGCCGTGCCAGCCAGACCGGCACCAACGATGAGCACTCTGGGGCATAAGCGTGTTCGACTCACAGTGAGACCTCCCCGTTGAGCGGTGGGAGCCCGGCGGCGCTGGCCCAAGCCGGGCGGTATGTTCCGTATCAGCGGCAGTGCAGACATTGCCCGCTGCCCTCGCAGCCGCCTCTACGGACAAGGTAGAGAGCGAGTGAAACCTAAGGATGCCCCCGACACCCGGCCATCGCTCCGCCGCGCCGCTCTGCGTCCTTGTGGGAGAAAGCAGAGGTGAGGCGACGGTGAGATCGCTCGGTGAGAGTTGGCGCCAGCCTGCCGGTCTCGCGCCGGGTGGGAGCAATGCCGCACCACTGCACAGGCGGCACCTCTTCTCGCATGGCGGCTGCCGCAGCCTGGCCCTTGGGGAACAGGTAGTAGTCCCTGCGAGCGTTGCTGCTCTCATTCATCCGCCGTTGCTTGATGTGCTTGCGCGCCGCCAGGAGGGCCAAGGCGTTGTCCGGTGGTTCAAAGGCGCCGTAGAGGTACTTGGCCATGGGGTATCGATGCAGTGACGGAGCACTGCCACGATCATGACGGTGATCAGTGGAAGCGTGGTCAGGTGGCTGACGACCCGTCTCCAGCTCGGTCAGGAGCTCGTGCGCGAGGTAGTCAGGGTGGCGTAGCCCAAAATCGATCTTTGTCAGACGGGTAAGCGACCGGACGACCTTTACGGCTCCGGGGACCGCGCTGGGCCCGTCAAGGGGTGTGCCTAGTACGTCCGTGATCAATAAGAGGCGTAAGGCGGACTGCGAAGTGCTCCCGGCTTCCAAGCGATGGCGACTGACCAACCCGCCGTTCACACGCCCCCCAGCGTCCACACAGAACAGATCTTGAACGGAGAGTAGCGCAGGCTGACGCTGCGCACATCCCTTCGTGTAAGGCCGCTCAGCGCCCGGTCGCCCACCTCCACCCGACACGGCCCGCCGAACAACGCCTCGATCTACGGCGCCGATGGCACAGTGGGGGGCATGTGCGGCCGTTACGTCTCCACCCGCAGCCCCGAGGACCTGGTTCCGCTCTTCCGGCTCGCCGACTGGCGTCCGCAGGCAAATCGGCCCTTCTGGACGTCTTGAAGCTGCCTGCTCGGCGACTACGCGGACGCGGCCCCGCCTCCTCATGGCCAAGCCGTTCGAAGGCGACCCCACCGACCTCGCCGAGCTCCACGGCCGGCGCGTCCACGTCTGCTCGGAGATCAAGCCCGGCGACAAGTTGGACGTGGCTTCGCGTTCTGGCGCCGTATGCGACTGATCCCGTTCGAGCGCGTCGTCTGCGACGATCGCAAGATCGACAACCTGGCCGACCTTCTCGTCATGGAGGAAGGCCCCGGCATCCTCGCCTGGCTGATCGACGGCGCCCGCCGCTACCTCGCCGGTGCCCGTGACCCGACCGGCCCGGAACGCGTGCGGATCGCGACGACCGCGTACGCGGAGACCGAGGACCACACTGGCCGGTTCTACGACGAGTGCTGTCGGTTGGGCCCCGCGCTGCGGGCCGAGCAGACGGCGCTCTACGCCGCCTACAAGGCCTGGTGCCACAATCAAGGCGCACTGGTCATGTCCTCGCGCGCGTTCGCCTCCCGCACCCGCGAACTGGCCGGCTGGCCTGGCCGAAGGAGATGATCCTGTCCAACCAGCGCAAGTACTACCCGGGTATCGGACTGCTCACCGACGACGAGAGGGAAGTCGGCGCATGAGTTTTCTGATCAGGGTGGACGAGCTCAGCCACGAGACCGAGTTCGTGTGGCTGGAGGACCTCGACCGGCTCGACTACGTCCGGCAGAGCCCGGACCGGCCGCCCACCCGCAAGGGCAAACCCCGTACCACCGCGACGGCTGCATGGTCGGCGATGCCATCCTCGGCCCCACTGCCGAACCTTCCCGCGCCTTCGGCGCCTTCCGCCGCCGTGTCTTCTGGCTCCTGCCCCACGACCGCGATAGCGAGCCCGACGGCCTTTACGCCAAGAGCACCCCCAGCCGAGGCCATCGACCCGCGCACCCTTGAGCCTCGCGTCAAGGGCTACAAGACCGAACGCTCCGAAGGCGGCCCGCCCTCCCGCGCGATGCAGGAACTCGGCATACGACTCCCGCTGTAGCCGCGTGACAGGTGGCGTCCGAGCGAAGTTGATGACCCGGACCACGCCGTTCGACGAGGCTCACGTGTTTCCTTTGGGATCCGTGGTGATCCGTAGTGGTGTGTCATGCGTCGGTGTCGTGTAGTGGGGCGGGTACTGATGCCGGTGTCGTACGTGAGTGTGTGGGCCGAATGTGTGACCTTCCCGCGGGTGTGTCGTTGATCGGGTGACAGCACCACCGGCGAGGGAGGAGGAGGCCGGTGAGCCGGAGGCTGCCGCTGGGTGAGTGTGAGACGGCCCGTACGGCCCGTACGGCCTGTGCCCGTGGTCTGCTGCGGTCGGGCGTGGTGGAGAGAAGACGGGTGAGGTGCTGTCGGCCGGTGTGCTGGCGGAGCGGGTGGGCTGGTGTGCTGACCCGGTGTCGGCAATGACGGCCGTGCTGCTGTCGGAGCACTGGAACACCGCCGATGTCGGCATGCTCGCTTCGGGGATGGACGCGGGCGGCAGGAAGCTGCCGTCGAACGCCTGGATGGCGCTGCGCCGGCTGGGCTGGACCACCGCCCCTGCCGGGGGCGTGCACGCCAATGACCGGATCGTGCGTATGGCTCAGGAGCAGGCGGGACGCTGTGGCCTACCGCCAAGAAGCCGGGCCCCCACACCCGAGCGCGGGAGCCCGGCACCCCGCAGGTCGGCGCGCACGGGCACATAGTCCTTGGATCCTCGACTTGCTGCGTGGGGACCAGAAGCCGATTGTTGATCATTCTGGACATCAGGATCGGCACGGAGGTCATGGCGGGTGAGGCGGGACGATCTCCGTGTGATCCTCTAGGACAGAGGGGCCAGGGCTGGTGAAATCGGCCGGGAGGTTCGAGGTGCGACGGCGAGGCTGGGACGGAGGCGTGAGGTGCCGCTTGGCGAACAGGGCCAGGAGGCCGTAGCCCGCAAGTAGCAGCACAACAGTGAGAATCCATTCGTGGGACCCTCCTGGACGGTAGACCCGGCCGGTGGTTCCCATGTCTACGGCCTTGACCTGCTGGCCGTTGTGAAGCGATCCGCGTCCGCTGCCGGAGAGGGTCACCGTCGTGTGCCAGATGGCGCCGTCGCGTGACCCGAAGGTTCCCGACCAGCTGCAGCTCTCATGTCCGGGGTGGCTGACGCAGTCGAGTCTGACCGCGGTGAAGGTTCCTGGTTTGCCGTCGGTCGTAGCTGAGAAGAGGGCCTTGCCGAGATTCGGTAGCGAGACGTACAGCAGCAGGCAGGCCGTTGCCAGGATTGCCAAGGAGGAGAACCGCGAGGGCCTGCGGCGGGTTGCGGTGGCGGTCACCGCTCGCTAGGCCGGTGCCGCAGCGCAGGTGCAGCGCGGAGCAGAGACTGCGTCCTTCGCCGGCCTGCTGTGCAAGATCATGGCAACCACCATCGGGATCGTCACCACCGCGTTGTAGAACAGGTGAAGCTCCACCCGCGGTGCCACCAGTTGGACGATGCTCGTCGGGACCGCCCGCCCCGCCAGATAAGCGCCCGTGAGTGCCTGGACCAGCAGCAGCAGATGCTCCAAGTGATGCCAGATCTGCACTCCGAGCGTGATGTTCCACCAAGTGCGGGAGGTGCCGGTGAATCCAGGCCGTAGCAGCACGAAGCCGACCAACATGATCAGTGCGTAGCCGTAGTGCATCCACTCCGAACTGACCAGCCACGGGAAAGGGATACCCAGCACACCGCGAGCCTGCTTTGCGGGCCAGCCCCACATGTAGATCTGGACCGCCTGGGCGACGTGCTCGGCCCAGTGGGCGAGAACGATGATCAGGAACACGCGCAATCCGGTGCGGTGAAGCCTGCTATTGAGGGTCGCACCGAAAGTGCGCGCCTGGGGGGCATGCGCATTGACCGCCATGCGTGGTCCTCCAATACCGGGTCTGGGACGAAGCCATCACAGCAGCACAGGCAGGCTGGGGCATCTTCGTCCGTGCGCAGTCAAGTGCGACGACCGTCGCCAACCACGAGGGAAGATCATCAACTTGCCTGGCACCGGGGCGACTTGCGTGGCAGGCGGGGGAGCAAACAGGCGGCTGGCGGTCGCCCACCAGCTACCCCCAGTGTTCGAAGAACCGGATGCAGCGGCAGCTGCATGCTGATCACCCCGCCCGGCGTCCCGTCAGGCGGGACGCCGCTGCTGTCGCTCAAACCGGTCGCCTCAGTTGCCCACTCGTGGTCAGCCGATGAGTGATGATCGGCTTGTACTCGCCGGCAGGCGCCCAAGTGTGGTGCGTACGCTAATCGTTCGCCGCCAGCGCACAGACCGTCAGAACGGGCAGCTCGCGATGAGGCAATGACCCTTGGTGCTGGCACTCGTTCAGCAACTTGGAAGAAACGCCCTGCCTGGATGCTGTCTACGCTCCGAGTGCGAGGGTGCCTCGAGACCCCTTGTGTACGGATCTTCCATCTGACGGCGGAATACGAGGGAGTCTGACTGTGGCGCGCAGTGAGGAGCTATCGGTCACCCGCCAAGGTCCTGAGGGACATGTAAATACTGTCGGTGGAACAGCGGTTGAACGACGTTGGCTTGTCCTGCTACTCAGCATCGGTGCAGGATTTCTACTGACGGTGGTGTGGTCCGCAGAGTTTGTGGACAAGACTATCGGTGACAATGTCGCAAGAACCGTGCTCGGGCACGACCCGGAAGCCCCGATCTCCGGTGCGGTGGCGGGTATTGCCTTCGCGTTCACTTCGGGACTCGCTGGCACGTTCACCGCTTGCAATATCGCAGCTTTCGGTGCGGTCGCCCCTCTTCTTGGTGCTGCCGGCAGCCGATGGGGTCGTCTGGTGCAGTCGCTGAAGCCCTTGGGCTGGATGTCGCTTGGTCTGCTCGCGGTGGCGGCTGTCTACGGTGCCGTGGTCGGGGTCGTGGGTACCTCTATGCCGCAGTTTTCCCAGGCCGAGAGCATGCCCGGAGTCCTGTCCGGCCGTTCCGTGCAGAGCATGGTGGCGTTCGGCATCGTTGGATTGGCGATGCTCTACATGGGGCTGAGCTCGCTCGGTTTCGTCCGCGATCCGTTCCTGCACCTGCACAGTCGGTTTCCCTATGCGCAGACAGTGTTCATGGGCGCGTTGATCGGCGGCTTTCTCATCGGGCGCCCTTATCCGCTTTTTCGGCAACTGTTTCGGGACGCGGCCGAGAGCGGGAATCCGTTGTATGGTGCAGCGGCCTTCATGCTGCAATCGGTCGGGAACATTGCGATCATGGCTGTGATCTTCATCGTACTGTCCGTGGCCTCAGGCACCCGCCTGCAGACGTGGATGGCAAAGCCTGGGCGCGCGGCGATGCTCATGGCGGTCACACTCATCGTGGCTGGTGCCTTCACATTCTTGTATTGGGACGTCCGTTTGCTTGCGCGCCGAGAGATCATCCCTTGGTATCCGATCGCTCCGTGGGCTGCTTGAGTGTGTGACCTGACGTGTTCTGGCACAGGCCCAGCCGCGCCAGATACCAACTCCTGTACCTGCCCGGTCCATCAGGGCGCGGGCCGCGGGCAATCAACTTGGGGCCCCATGGTCAGGATGAGCGCAGAAGACAGGCGCGAGAGCGTCATCTGTGCGGCGACCGCCGAGTTCGACCGCGGTGGCTACCACGGCACGTCGACCGAGGCGATCGCCAAGCGGGTCGGTATTTCGCAGCCGTATCTCTTCCCACTCTTCCCAGGCAGGAAGGCGATCTTCCTCGCGACGGCCCAGCGGTGGATGGAGGACACCGTGCGCACCTTCGAGGAGGCCGTCAAGGGCCTGGACGGTGAAGAGGCCCCGCACGCCATGGCGAACGCGTACACCAGGGTCATCACCGATCAGCCTGAGCGCCTGAAGATGCAGATGCAGACGTACGTTGCGGTGGCCGCCGCCGAGCAGGAGGGCGACCGCGGGTTCGGCGAGGTGGTGCGCGGCGTATGGATGCGGTTGTGGGACGCGGTGCATCTGAGCCTCGGCGCCGACCTCGACGAGACGACGACGCTCCTCGCGCACGGGATGATCATCAACTGCCTGGTGGCCATGGGACTTCCCCCCGAAGGCCGGGCCTGGGAGGGCGTTTACCCGTCGGCGCCGCTTACGGGTCGCGTGGAGGCGTAGAAACCGGCCCGGTGCACGCCGGCCCGCTGCGCGCCGGCCCAATCTAAGGTCCGCCATGCCCGCAGAGCGTCTCCGGCAGCAGTTCTCGGCGTTGTGGATCGAACCGAGCATGCGGGGTGGCCTGGCCATTCACCGCCGGTGGGCGAGCCGATGACGAATGGAAATGGAGCGGAGATCATGCAGCTGGCCGAACTCAGTCGGCGAAGCGCGGTATCCATCGCGACCATCAAGTACTACCTGCGCAGCGGGCTGCTCCTTCCTGGCGAACGGATCACGGCCACCCAGGCCGACTACGGCGAAGACCACGTGCACCGGCTGCGGTTGATCCGTGCGCTCATTGGCGTTGGTCGTCTACCCGTCGGTGTCACCAAGGAGATCCTTGACGTCATCACAGCATCGCCGGATGATCACGATGGGGTCGTCGTGAAGGTGCTGAGCGCAGGTTCCGCTGCCCAGGAGCACAACGGCGCGGAGGGCGTCGTGACGCCCGCGAAGCCGGGCACAAGCGGTGTCACGGACGCTCGAAGCCTCATTGCCGAGATGGGGTGGTGCGTGAGGCGCGCCGCACCGGCCACCAAGGATCTGGGCGACAGCCTGGACGTCCTGACTGAGTAGTCCGGTCGCCTGTCGGCGACACCCTGTGGGCGCGAAAATCGGTCTGTGGCCGTCCGGCGGACGTCGTTTCTGCTTGGTGCGTTCCGAGCCTGTGACTGAGTAGGACGCTGGGGGTCCATCGACAGGCACCCCGATGTGTTGCTGCGAGCACGCGAATCAGCTTCTTCCGCCTGCCGGGCCCCCGCCGGACGACCGCGCACTCGCGGCCGATCAAGGGAGGGGGTACCGGGCAGATGGACGTGATCCACGAACGCTGCGGGGGGATCGACATCAGCAAGGCGGACGTGAAGGTGACGATCAGGGTGCCGGGCACCGGCAAGCGGCGCCGCAGCGAGACCCGCACCTTCTCCTCGGTGACCTCGGGCCTTTTGGCGATGCGGGACTGGCTGCTGGCCGAGCAGATCACCGTGGTCGGCATGGAGGCCACCGGCGTGTACTGGAAACCGGTGTTCTACCTGCTGGAACATGAGATGGAGTGCTGGCTGCTCAACGCCCGCCACATGAAGGCGGTCCCGGGCCGCAAGACCGACGTGAAGGATTCCGAGTGGATCGCCCGCCTGGTCGAGCACGGCCTGGTGCGGCCCTCGTTCGTGCCGCCCGAGCCGATCCGGCAGCTGCGGGATCTGACCCGGTATCGCACCGAGGTGATCCGCGAACGCACCCGGGAGGCCCAGCGCCTGGAGAAGCTCCTGGAGGACGCCGGGATCAAACTGTCCGCCGCGGTCGCCGACATCCTGGGCGTATCCGGCCGGGCGATGCTGGAGGCCCTCATCGCCGGCGAACGCGACCCGCAGGTGCTCGCGGACCTGGCCAAAGGCATCATGCGACGCAAGACGGACGCCCTGATCGAGGCCCTGACCGGCCACTTCACCGCCCATCACGCGTTCTTGGCCCGGGCCATGCTGGAGCGTATCGACGCCTGCACCGCGATGGAGAAACGGCTGGATGCGCGGATCGACGCACAGATCGCGCCCTTTCGCCGCCGCATCGAACTCCTGGTGACCATCCCCGGCGTGAACACGCGGGCCGCCGAGGTGATCCTCGCCGAGATCGGCGACGACATCGCCCGCTTCCCCACCGCGGGCGACCTGGCCTCCTGGGCCGGGGTGTGCCCGGCAACAACGAATCCGGCGGCAGACGCGGCCCCGGCAAGACCCGCCACGGCGATCCCTGGCTCAAGGCCGCCCTGGGCCAGGCCGCCATCGCCGCGTCACGGACCAAGGACACCTACCTCGCCGCCCGCTACCGCCGGCTCATCGCCCGCCGCGGCAAGAAGCGAGCCCTGGTCGCCCTGGAACACTCGATCCTCGTCTCCGTCTGGCACATGTTCACCCGCGACACCGCATACGCCGACCTCGGAGGCCAGTACTTCCTCGAACGCACCGGCCGTGCCAGGCAGACCCGACGGCTGGTGAGCCAGCTCAACCAACTCGGCTACCAGGTCACTCTCCAGCAGACGGAAGACGCCGCCTGATCAGCGGCTACGGAAACGGGACGGCGGATTTTCGAATCAGCTGGGTGTTGACATCGGGTGGCAGACCCTGCTGCCCTACGCACAACTCGCGGACCGGATCTCCAAGCTGGACAGCCATCAGATACACGGTGTGGCCGGCGCTTCGCTGCAAGCCGAGCAGGCCGCTCTCGTGACGGTGCTGCTGGAACCGGTGTTGCTCGCACTGCGGCGACTGGCTCTCGAGGACAAGTTGTCACGCCAGAACGCGGAGGAATCCCGCAAAGCACAATGAGGCAGAGCTGGCCATCTCGAACAGGCAGCGCATGGTTCCGACATGGGCCGAGCCTAGTACTCCAGCAGGATTTCGCTGTCTGACCTGTCGCTCTGCGCGCCCTAAAACGCGGGAATCTGAACCGGCGCGAGGTCGGGTGCCCGCCAACCGTCGAGGTCGTACTCGGCCAGGCAGCGATCGACGAACTCTCGGTATCCGTCCATTTTCCCATTGCCGATCTGGCCGCGCAGCAACTCGATCCTGGTGTTCTCATGGTTGCCGGAGTAGTTGCGCTCGTAGAGGTCGTGCCGGCCACCGAATTCCGTGCCGATCGTGTCCCAGAGCAGCTTCATCACCTTCACCCGCTCGACGGCTTCGACGCCGTGCGAGCCCCGCAGATAGGTGTCCAGGTACGGCCGGATCTCCTCGTTGCGGAAGTCCTGCGCGCTGGACGGCAGGTAGATCAGTCCGCTCGCGACGTCCTGCAACACGATCTCCCGGACCCTGTTGTAGCCGACCTGGGAGAACCACCGGTACGCCATGATGTAGTCGGGGTTCGGCAACACCGCGCCGTCCCGCCACTCCACGGGGTTCCGCGCCGCCGCGTCGGACAGCCCCCAGAACAGGTTCCGCCAGGCGAGCACCTCGCCCAGCCTCGTCTGCACGCCGTGGAAGTCGGCGGCCCCGGTGATGTCCAAGGCCTTGGCCAGCAGGCCGGCCATGAACTCCAACTTCACCGCGAGCCGCGTGCTGCCGTGGAACATGGCCCGCTCGACGAACCCGGAGTGCCCGCTGAACATGCCGACCTTGTTGACATCGCCGTAGATGAACACGTTCTCCCACGGGATCAGTACCTTGTCCAGGACCAGGATGCAGTCGTTCTCGTCCAGCCGGGACGACAGCGGGTAATCGAACGGACTGCCGGTCGCCTCCGCCGCGGCGGAGTAGGACTGCCGGCAGATCAGCTTCAGGCCGGGCGCGTTCATTGGCACGGTGGCCGAGATGGCGAACTTGCGGTCCTTGACCGGCAGGCCGGTGTGGGCGACGAAGTTGTAGTGCGTGAGCGCGGAGTTCGTCGCGACGACCTTGGCTCCGCTCACGATCACGCCGCTGTCGGTCTCCCGCTCGACGTGCACGAACACGTCGCCGACCTGGTCTGGTGTCCGATGCCGGTCCACCGGCGGGTTCACGATGGCGTGGTTCCAGTACAGGACCTTCTCCTGCGACTCCCGATACCAGCGCCGGGCGTTGTCGGCGAACGGGTTGTAGAAGTCCGCGTTCGCGCCGAGCGTGCCGAGCAGCGAGGCCTTGTAGTCCGGGCTGCGTCCCATCCAGCCGTAGGTCAGCCTGGACCACGCCGCGATGGCCTGCTGGTCGGCGACCAGATCGGCGGCGCTGTGCGGCGTGGTGAAGAAGCGGTGTGTGAAGCCGCCGGGGCCGCCGGCGTCGGTGGGGGTGGTGAGCACGTCCCGGTGTTCCGGATCGTGCAGCGCGTCGTAGAGCCGGGCGATCATCCGGGCCGGGTTGCGGAACGCCGGATGCCCGGTGACGTCGGTCACCCGTTCGCCGTAGAGGTAGACAGCGCGGTCGTCACGGATGCTCTCGAGGTACTCGGCACCGGTCAGCGGCCGGGTCGGCCCCGTCATCAGGAGGCCGCCGTAGCCCGGTACGCGGCCCGCTTGGCGTCGATGTACGCCGCCAGCTCGGCCACGGTCGGGTTGTCGAACAGCTTGTTCACCGAGACCCCGACGCCGACTGCGGCGCCGATCCGGTTGCACAGCCGGATCGCCTGCAGCGACTGGCCGCCGAGGTCGAAGAAGCTGTCGTCGATCCCCACCTCGGGCACCTCGAGCAGGGAGCTGAACATCGCGCACAGCTCCTGCTGGAGCGGCGTCTCCGGCGCACGGGAGGCGACGATCTGGTCGAAGTCCGGTTCCGGCATCGCCTCGCGGTCCAGCTTGCCGTTGGCCGTCAGCGGCAGCGCGTCGAGCCGGACGAACGTCTCCGGCGTCATGTAGCCGGGCAGCTTCGTCCTGGCGTGTGCGCGTACCGCCGCGAGGTCGAGCGTGCCCGACTCAGCTACGACGTAACAGACCAGCTGCTTGTTCCCGTCTTCGCGCTCGCGTGCCAGGACGACGACTTGCGTCAGCCCCGGATGGTCGGCCAGCGCCGCCTCCACCTCGGCCAGATCGACCAGGAAGCCGAGGATCTTCACCTGGCTGTCTTCCCGGCCGACGAACTCGATCGTGTTGTCGGCGGTCCGGCGGGCCATGTCGCCGGTCCGGTACATACGAGATCCCGGCAGGCCGAACGGGTCGGCCACGAACCGCTCGGCGGTCAGGCCGGCCTGGCCGAGATACCCGCGGGCGACGCCCTCGCCCGCGAGGTAGATCTCGCCGACGGCGCCGGCCGGTGCGGGCGTGAGGCCCTCCTCCAGGATGTGGATGCTGATTCCGGTGAAGACGTCGCCGACCGGCACGACGTTGTCGAGCTCCGTGTCGCGGGTGATCACATGGTGCGCCGAGAACACGCTTCCCTCCGTCGCGCCGTACAGCGCGCGGATCACGATGTCGGGGCAGGCCTCGAGCACCCGGCGGACGGCCACCGGCGAGATCACGTCGCCGCCGGTGAGCACTTCGCGCACGCCGACCAACGTCGCCGGGGCCTCTTCGGCGAACACCCGGAACAGGCCGGCGGTCATGTGGAGCCCGGTGATCTCGTACTTCGTGATCAGCTCACGCAGGACCGAGGGCTCCAGCCGGCCGGGGGGCGCGACGACCACCTGACCGCCGTGCAGCAGCGGCATCCAGATCTCGTACGCGGACACGTCGAAGGCGTACGGCGCCAACTGCAATACCCGCGCGTGCCGCTCGACGGCCCACTGCGGATCCACCAGGAGCCGCACCACTTCCCGCTGGGTCACCGCGACGCCCTTGGGCTGGCCGGTGGAACCGGACGTGTGGATCACGTAGGCCAACTGATCGGGACGGATCGGAACTTGTGGATCGTCGAACGGCTTCCCGGCGATCTCCGGGTCGTGCACCGAGACGACCGGCACGCGGTCGGGCACGCCGGCCACGCACATCGCGTCGTCCACGAGCAGCAGCACGGGGCGGGCGCGGTCCACGATCCACTGCCGCCGGTCGGCGGGGTCGGCTTCGTGGACCGGCAGGTACGCCCCGCCGGCTTTGAGGATCGCAAGGAGCGCGACCACCAGATCGGCGGACCGCTCCATCAGTACCCCGACTCGATCCTCGCGGCCGACCCCGAGCCTGATCAGATGACGCGCGAGCTGGTTGGCACGCTGGTCCAGGTCCTGATAACTCAGAGCGGCCCCGGTCGCAGCCTCGGACACGGCTGTCGCATGCGGCGTCCTGGCCACCTGTTCAGCGAACCGGGCGGGAATAGAAAAGGCTGTCATGTGCCACTCTCCGCATAGCTCTGTGTATTCGGCTGTCGTCATGAAGGAACATGCGTCGCATTCATGAGACCGGTCCCTTGCATTCCTTCATAACCATGCCCAAGGCGTCAGGTCGGATCGCCTTCGTCCTTGCTGTGCACCGTTGTCGCCTGTTCCTATGCGCAACTTCGGAGACGTTGGCCGTGTTCTTTCCTGGCACGATGAATGCCGGTTGTCATACATCGGTGTCACGAGAGGGAACCGGTGCTTGTTCATTTGGTGCTCGACGATGAGATCCAGCAATACGTGCAGGACGTGTCGCTTCGCGAGGACGAGATCGCGCGCGAGCTGCGGGCGGCGACCACCTCGCAGGTGTTCGAACACAACATGTCGGCCTCGCCGGAGCAGGGGCAGCTTCTCGGCTTCCTCGTCGGGCTGATGTCGGCCAAAACCGTCGTCGAGGTCGGGGTGTTCACCGGCTACAGCACGCTGTGCATGGCCCGCGCGCTTCCCCCGGGCGGCCGCCTCATCGCGCTCGACTTCAACGAGGAGTGGGCCGACATCGGGCGCCCGTTCTGGGAGCGGGCCGGCGTCGCCGACCGCATCCAGCTCGAGCTGCGCCCGGCGGTCCAGACCCTGGACATGCTGCTGGCCGACGGCGCGGCCGGCACCGTGGACTTCGCCTTCATCGACGCCGACAAGGAAGGCTACCCGCTCTACTTCGAGCGCTGCCTTGAGCTGTTGCGGCCAGGCGGTCTGATGGCGATCGACAACGTCCTTCTGACCGGGAACGTCGCGCGACCGGACATCAGCGACCCGGAGATCGACTCGATGCGTGCGCTGAACTCCATGCTGCTCGACGACGAGCGAGTCGAGCTGACCATGCTCCCCATCTTCGACGGCGTCACGCTGGCGTACAAGCGCGCCCGCGACTGAGATGTCCTCTCGCGTCAGGAGCGACGAATGACCCACAACGACTCCCGGGCAGCGGCCGGCAGGCTGTCCGTGGCGGTGCTCGGCACCGGCCTCATCGGCATCGATCTGGTGGCCAAGATCATCCGTTCCGGCCGTCTCGATCTGCGGCTGGTCGCGGGCCGCAACGAAGCCACGCCGGGACTGCGGCGGACGGCGGCGCTGGGCGTGCCGGTTTCGGCCGGGGGCGTGGATTCCCTGGTGGACGTCGAGCACCCCTTCGACGTGGTCTTCGACGCCACCAGCGCGGCCTCCCACGCTCGGCACGTGGAGAAGCTCTCGCCGCTGGGCACGACGCTGATCGACCTGACGCCGAGCCGGAGCGGGCGGATGATCATCCCGACCGTCAACCGGGCGGACATCCCCGCCCACCGTGACCTCAGCATGGTGAGCTGCGGCGGGCAGGCGTCAGTGCCGATCCTGCACGCGATCACGCAGGCCCACCAGATCGACTACATCGAGGTGGTGACGACTTGCGCCACCCTGAGCATCGGTCACGGGACGCGCATGAACCTCGACGAGTACGTGGAGACCACGCAGGAAGCAATCCGCTGCTTCACCGGTGTCAGGGACGTCAAGGTGATGCTCAACATCAGCCCCGCGCGGCCGCCGGCGACCTTCCGGGTCGCGATGTCCCTGCTGGGCCCGGATCTCACCACCGAATCGGTGTCCTCGGTGGTGGCGGGAGCCGCGGACGAAGTCCGTTCCTACGCCGGCGGCTTCGAGGTGAAGGCGTGCACCGTGAATGACGGCAAGGCGTTCGTCTCCGTCGAGGTCACGTCGTCCGGGGACCGCATCCCGCGGTACGCCGGGAACCTCGACATCATCAATTCCGCCGCGATCCTCGTCGCGGAGAGCTACGCGGCGGAACGGCTCTCGATGGCAGGCGTGGGGAAATCATGACCGAGGCGACAGGACCGGAGACCCCGGGCAAGCCGATCCAGATCCACGATCCGAGTCTGCGGGACGGCCACCACGCCGTCCGGCACCGCCTCGGCGCGGACCAGCTGCGCGCGTACGCCCAGGCGGCGGACGCCGCGCGCGTTCCGGTGGTCGAGGTCGGCCATGGCAACGGGCTGGGCGCGTCCTCTCTTCAGGTCGGCCTCGCCAAGCTCAACGACGACGAGATGCTGTCGATCACCAGGGAAGCCCTGACGAACAGCAAACTGGGTGTCTTCCTGCTTCCAGGCTGGGGCACGGTCCAGGACATCAAGAACGCCATCGCGCACGAGGCCGACCTGGTCCGCATCGGCACGCACTGCACCGAGGCGACCCTGGCCGAACGGCACCTCGGCTTCCTCCGCGATGAGGGTGTCGAGGCGCACGGCGTCCTCCTGATGAGCCACATGGCGACCCCGGAACAGCTCGCCGAGGAATGCGCGCGCCTGGTCGGGTACGGTGCCACCGGGGTGGGCATCCTCGACTCCGCCGGCCACTACCTCCCGCCCGACGTCACCGAGCGCATCCAAGCCATCCGCGCCGCCGTCGACGTGCCGGTGATCTTCCACGGGCACAACAACCTGGGCATGGCCGTGGCGAACTCTGTCGCGGCCGCCGACGCGGGAGCGAACATCCTGGACGCGTGCGCGAGGGGCTTCGGTGCCGGCGCGGGCAACACCCAGCTGGAGGTACTGGTGCCGGTGCTCGAACGGCTCGGGTACCGGACCGGCATCGACCTGTACGGGCTCCTGGACGCGGCGGACATCGCCGAACGGGAACTGATGCCCGCGCCGCCCACGATCGACTCCATCTCCGTCGTCAGCGGCCTGGCCGGAGTGTTCTCCGGATTCAAGACCAGAGTGCTCGACATCTCCGCGCGTGAGAACGTCGATCCGCGCGATGTCTTCTTCGAACTCGGCAGACGCCAGGCGGTTGCGGGCCAGGAGGACCTCATCATGGATGTCGCGCTGGCCCTGAAAGGCGCTGGGATCGGGGACAAGTCGTGACTGGTGGCACGGGCGGGGCCGCGGACCGGGCGGTCATCTGCGGTATCGGGTACCGGCTGCCGGACCGGATCGTCACCAACGCGGAGCTGTGCGCGCGTCTGAACACCTCGGAAGACTGGATCGTGGGACGGACCGGGATCTCCCGGCGCCGCTGGGTCGAGCCGGGCGAGGCGACATCCGACCTCGCGGTCCGGGCGGGGCGGGCCGCGCTCAAGTCGGCCGGCGGCGGGCAGATCGACGCCGTCGTGCTGGCGACCACCACCCCGGACCAGCGCTGCCCGGCGACCGCGCCCGAGGTGGCCTCGCGCCTCGGCCTCGGCGGTGTCGCAGCCTTGGACGTCTCCGCCGTGTGCACCGGATTCCTCTACGGCCTGGCGACGGCGGCGGGTTTCGTCGCGGCGGGGCTGGCCGAGCGCGTCCTGATGATCGCCGCGGAAGCGTTCTCCACCCTGCTCGACCCGGACGACCGGACGACCCTGCCGATCTTCGGCGACGGGGCCGGCGCGGTGGTGCTGCGGCGCGGCCGGGCCGACGAGCCGGGAGCCGTCGGCCCGCTGGTCCTGGGCAGCGACGGTGATCGCAGCGAGCTGATCACGGTCAAGGTAGGCGGCGCGCGACAGCCGTTCCCGGGGCCGATCCCCGACGACGGGTCGCAGTACTTCCGGATGCGGGGACGCGAGGTGTTCCGGCAGTCGGTCGAGCGGATGAGCGCTGCGGGGACCGAGGCGCTGACCCTGGCCGGCTGGCAGCTGGGCGACGTCGACCGCGTGGTCACCCACCAGGCGAACGCGCGCGTCAGCGCCGCGCTGGCTGCGCGGCTCGGCCTGCGCCGGGACGTGATGGCACAGAACATCGGCGACGTCGGCAACACCGCCGCCGCCTCGATCCCGGTCCTGCTCGCCCAGGCGACGGCGGACGGGAGCATCGAACCGGGCCACCGGCTGTTGCTCGTCGCTTTCGGCGGCGGCCTCACCTGGGGCGCCACCACGCTGACTTGGCCCCACCTCGAACTCCACGATGCGTAGGGCATCGGAGCTATGGGACACCGGAGGACGCAATGTACGAGCAGCTGAAGGCAATCATGGTCGATGTCCTGCTGCTGGACGCCGACAGCGTGCATCCGGACGCGACGCTCGAAGAGGCGGGCATAGACTCCCTTGCGGTCGTCGAGCTGTCTCTGGTGCTCAGCCAGCACCACGGCATCGACATCACCGACGACGAGCTGATCGAGCTCGACAGGGTGACGGACATCGCCGCGCTCATGCAGCAGCGGATCGGCCGCTGAGGTCTCCCACTGACGCCTGTGGTGGTGGGGCGGCGGCAGCCGCCCCACCACCAGCTCAGGTTCGCAGGTAGGAGGCACCGTTCAGGTCGAGGATGGCGCCGCTGGCCCACTCGGCCTGAGCGGAGGCCAGGTAGAACACGGCAGCGGCGATCTCATCCGGCTCTGCGACGCGGCCGAACGGGCTCTGTGCCCTGATCTCGTCGCCGCTCGGCGGCTTGAGCCACTCCGTGGTCATATCGGTGGCCACGAACCCGGGTGCCACTGCGGAGACCGCGATCCGGTACGGCGCGAGCGCGAGCGCCAGCGACTGGGTCAACGAGTTCAGGCCCGCCTTGCTGGCTCCGTAGGCAGGCACGTCCGGCTCGCCGCGGAACGCGCCCCGCGACGAGACGTTGATGATCCGCCCACCGCGATCCCGCTCCTTCATGTGCCTGACCGCACACCAGGTCACGTTGGCCGCGCCGACCAGGTTGACCCCCAACGTCGAGCGCCACAGCTCCTGCCAGGTCGCGTAGTCGACCTCGGTGATCGGGTGCGCGGTGAAAATGCCGGCGTTGTTCACCAGGATGTCCAGACCGCCCAACCGGGCGACGGCCGAGTCCACTGCCGCCAGTACAGCCTCGCTGTCGGTCAGGTCGGCCTCGACGACGACATGCCCGCCGCCGTCAAGCCCGGCCACCAGTTTCTCGGCGACCTCACCCGACACCCTGTCCAGGATCGCCACCCGGTCACCGGCCTTCGCGAACCGCCGCGCGATGGCCCACCCGATACCCCGGGCCGCCCCGGTCACGAGAACCGCGCGCCCTCCAATCGACGCACTCACGTTCTCGGCCATGGGTCAGACCCCTCTCGCCAACCTGCTGGCGGCATCGGCTATGACTTCGTCCGGAAGGGAGAAGCACGCGCGAATGTACGGAAGATCCGGTGGGTTCAGGTAGAAGGTCTCTCCGGGCACCGTTCCGACGAGGCTTCGCTGGAGCAGGATCTCCGTCGCTTCCGCCCCGGTCGTCACTCCCAATGGCGAGCAATCGACGAACAGGTAGTAAGAGCCGTCCGGTTCGTTGGGCGAAAGCCCGGCGGCGGCAAAGCCTTCCGTCAGGGCTCGGCGCTTCCGGTCATACATCGCGCGGAGGCCGCGATAGTAGTCATCGCCCAGCCTCAGCGCTCGCGCGCCGAGTTCCTGGAGCGGAGCCGGCGGGCAGACCACGAGCGACTCGGCAGCGACCCTGATCGCGTCCATCAACCGTTCCGGACCGCAGGCGTAACCGAGCCGCCATCCGGGAACGCTGAACGATTTCCCCAGCGACGACACCGTCACCGTGCGCCTGCCGAGATCGCCGACGGTCGCCGGGGCGATGTGCGGGGCCGAGCCGAAGTAGATGTCCTCATAGACTTCGTCGGTGATGACGAGCAAATCGTGATCCTCCGCGACGGCCGATATCGCCATGAGTTCGGCCATGGTGAGCCGTCGCCCGCTCGGGTTGTTCGGCGTGCAGACGATCATCGCTCGGGTGCGGTCCGTGACAGCCGATCGCAGCGCCTCCTCGGTGACCTCGAAACCCGGGCCGAAAAGTCGAACCGGCTCCGCGCGCAGATCCAGCACCCCGAGCGCGGTCGGATAGTTGCCGAAGAAGGGCTCGAACAGGAGCACGCCGTCGCCCGGGTTGAGCAGCGCTGTGAGCGTGGCCATGAGGGCGCCGGTCGCGCCGACGGTGGCCACGATCTGAGTCGCCGGCTCGACGCTGAGCCCGCTGTACTTCTTCAGCTTGTCGGCGACAGCTTCGCGAAAGACGGCGAACCCTTCGGGCGCGCTATATGAATGGTCGATGTCCCGGAAATCCCGCGCGCCTTCCGCCAGCAGCGAAGGAGGCGGTGGAACCTGGCACAGTCCCTGCGCGATGTTGATGGCACCGAGCTCCTGACAGCGCACCGTCATAGCGGTGATCGAGGACTCCTGCAGTCCCCGCATCCGGTTGGCGACGTTGACCATCGTCAGACCTCGGTGTTCAGCGTGTCCAGGAGCCGGTCGAGCTCCGCGACAGTGGGCGCGTCGAAGACTTCGTTCATCGATATCTCCAGGCCGACCGCCAGGCCGACGCGGCTGGCGATCAGCATGGCGTCGATGGACTCGCCGCCCATGATGAAGAAGTCGTCGTCCAGGCCGCACCGGGTCCTGGCGAGCACCTCGGCGAAGATCGTGCACAGCACTTCCTGGCGGGCCGATTCCGGCGACCGGTAGGGCATCAGGCCACGCAGATCAGGTGCCGGCAGCGCCTGCGGCTGCGGTGTCCCGTCGGAGGCCACCGGCATGGCGTCGACGACCACGATCGCCGCCGGCACCGCTGCGCCGGGCAGCGCCCCCCTGAGGTACGTGTGCAGCGCGGCCAGATCGAAGCCGGGGCTGCCAGGCACGACGTAGGCCACATGGACCGGGCCGGCGGGATCCTGAACATGTGTCAGGACGGCGACGTCCGCGAGGTCGGGGTAGGCGGCCAGCACGTCTCGCACGTCCTGGATCGCAGCAACAGTCATCAGTCGCTCACCTTCCATGCAGGCTCCGAGCGTTCCCCACAACCTTCGCAGCCCCGGGCCCGCCGACAAGCTCCCAGATTGCTCAACGACAAGGTTTTGTTCAGGCCTGGCGGTCGTATCCTGAGCATCTTTCAGAATGCTGATTCACTTCGGGAATTCCGGGGGCGGCCGCATCTCTCAGAATGCGGCTGCGGAAAAGCATCGCCTTGCGCGGGCGGGTTCCCGAATACCCTGTCGTCGGGAAACAGGCGCCATCCCACGGGAGTAGTGGTGACCATCAAAAATGTAACGGACCAGAAAGTCAGGACCCGGACCGCGCACCGGACCTGTCCGCTGTGTGAGGCAGGCTGTGCCCTGCGGCTCGATCTGGACGACGCCGGCCGCGTCCTTCGGGTCGCCGGGGACGAGCGGGACCCCCTCTCCAAGGGATACATCTGTCCCAAGGGCGCGGTGCTGGGAAAGGTGGACGAGGATCCCGACCGGCTGCGCAGACCACTGCTCCGCCAGGATGGCGAGTTGCGGGAGGTCAGCTGGGACGAGGCGTTCGCCGCGGTGGACGCCGGCCTGTCCGAGGTGATCAGAGGGCACGGCCGGGACGCGGTGGCGCTGTACTTCGGCAACCCGACGTTCCACACCATCGCCGCGTACCTCTACCGCCAGGCGATCACCCAGGCCCTGGGGTCGAAGAACGTGTACTCGGCCAGTACCGCGGACCAGATGCCCAAGCAGGTCGCCTGCGGCCTGATGTTCGGCGACGCGATGGCGATCGGGGTACCGGACCTGGACCACACCGACTACCTGCTGATACTGGGTGCGAACCCGGCGGAGTCCAACGGCTCGCTGTGCGCGGCTCCGGACTTCGCCGGGCGTCTCAAGGCCCTACGACGGCGGGGTGGGAAACTGGTGGTCGTCGACCCCCGGCGCACCCGCACCGCCGCGCTGGCCGACGAACACCTGTCCGTCCGGCCCGGCACCGATCCGCTGCTGCTGATGGCGATGGTGCACACCGTGCTGGACGAGGGTCTGGAGCGGATCGGCCTGCCGGTCTCCGGGCTGGAGCAACTGCGCGAGATAACCCGCGACTTCCCGCCGGAGGCCGTGGGGCCGGTGTGCGGGATCGCGCCGGAGACCATCGTGCGGACGGCCCGGGAGCTGGCCGCGGCGCCCTCGGCCGCGATCTACGCGCGGATCGGGACGTGCACGACGCAGTTCGGCACGGTGGCGCAGTGGCTGGTGGACGTCCTCAACACCCTGACGGGCAACCTGGACCGCCGGGGCGGCGTGATGTTCGCCGAGACGGCGGCGCTGGAGATCTTCCGGGCAGGCCCGGCGTTCTCGACAGGGAAGTGGCACAGCCGGGTGCGGGGACTGCCGGAGGTGCTCGGGGAGTTCCCGGTCGCAACACTGGCCGACGAGATCGAGACTCCCGGCGAGGGGCAGGTCCGGGCACTGGTGACGGTCGCCGGGAACCCGGCGTCCTCGGCCCCCAACGCTCCCCGGCTGGCCCGGGCCATCGAGGGGCTGGACTTCGTGGTCTGCGTCGATCCGTACCTGAACGAGACGACGCGCCTGGCCGACGTGATCCTGCCACCGCCGCGGACGCTCCAGAGTCCGCACTTCGACTTCCTGGTGCAGATCATCATGGTGCGCAACTACGCGCGCTACTCCCGCGCGATCCTGCCGCTGGACGACGACCAGCGCTCCGAGGCCGAGATCCTGGCCCGGCTGATGCTGATCGCCGCCGGGCTCGGCGTCGCCACCGAGCCGACCCGTGCCGAGGAGATGTTCCTCGACCAGCTCGGCATCACCGGGGAGGCGGTCGACGCGCTCGACGGTGAGGACGGCACCGAGAAGATCGTGGACGCGCTGCTACGGGCCGGCGGCTACGGCCTGTCGCTCAAGGCCCTGCTGGATGCGCCGCACGGCCTGGACCTGGGGCCGCTGCAATCACGCCTGCCGGCCCTGCTCCGCACCCCCGACAACCGCGTGGACCTGGCGCCGCCGCAACTCGTCGCGGAGGCCGGACGGCTGCGCGCTTGTCTGGACGCCGAGCCGCCGGAGTTCGTGCTGATCGGCCGCCGCCACCTCCGGTCGAACAACAGCTGGCTGCACAACGTGGAGGAGCTTCGCGGCGGCACCAACCTGTGCACGCTCCAGATTCACCCGGGCGACGCCGCCCGGCTCGGCCTGGACGCCACGACGCCGGCGCTGATCGGCTCGACGGTCGGTGAGCTGACGGTGCCGATCGAGATCACCGACACGATCATGCCCGGCGTGGTGAGTCTGCCGCACGGCTGGGGCCACCAGGACTCCCCGCAGAAGGTGGCGCGCCGGGACCCCGGGGTGAACGCCAACACCCTGACCGACG
This sequence comes from Streptomyces sp. HUAS ZL42, assembly GCF_040782645.1. Classification (GTDB taxonomy): domain Bacteria; phylum Actinomycetota; class Actinomycetes; order Streptomycetales; family Streptomycetaceae; genus Streptomyces. Next base: position 642,536 of record NZ_CP160403.1, on the reverse strand, counting down.
ACGCGGTGCTGGACGGGGTGTCGGGGACCGCGGTGTTCAACGGGGTGCCGGTTACGGTGCGGGCTGCGCCTCAGGGGTAGGGATCGTAGGATCGCGCGGCCGAGTGGGTCAGCGCGACCTCGAACCTGCCCTTGCGCACCGACATTGTCGGCACCCGGCTCCGCACAAGCAGAAGCCGGAAGCGGCGGTGTTCCTGCGACACCGCCGCAGTCAGACCGGCGAGTCTCTCGAGCCGCCGTGCCGTTCAGCCCGCCGCGCGACATCCAAGGCAGTCCGCCGCACGTCCATGAGCGTGAGCAGCAGCGGCGGGTCCAGCACGTCGGCCCGCTTCAACTGCAGGTCGGCGTCGTCGTCCGCGTCGGCCACCGACTGCGTCGACAGGTACCAGCGTCCCGGCGGCACGTTCTCGAATCGGAACGGTCCCGGCTCGGCCAGCACCGCGCAGCGCACCGGCCATCCCTCCGGCACGCACTCCGGAAACAGGCCGGTGAACACGACCCCGTGCCCTTCGTAGTGCGGGCGGATCACGCCCTGCACGGCCGCCCCGTCGGCGAGGCCGGCCGCGCACGTCGCACAGCCGGATCCGGTTACTGATGATCTCGACGCCATGTCGCCGGACGGTCGACGAGACTCCCAGCTCAGAGGCGCCGTCGTCGCGCGACATCACGCCCGGAATTTCAGTAGTGCCCGCCCTGCCTCCGGTAGTCCGTGGGCGACAGCCCCACACTGCGGCTGAACCGCGAGCTGAACGTGCTCAGCGGATGTCGCGGATGTCGCGGACGAGGAGCTCGGTGAACGGAAGGCCCTCCCGGCCCGCAGCCGCTCCAGCTGCGTGGCCACCGGCCGGTCGGACGACGATGAACCGTTGCGCTTGGCCCGTGACACTCAGTTCTGCAGCGTGCCCAGATGGGCGCCCAGTTCCTGGGCCACCTCCGGGATCGGCTTCCCAGTCTCGGTCACGATCCGCACCGCTCCCTCACGGAACTCGGCGCCGTAGATGCGCTTCCTGGATCCCCTGACCCCAACTATCCCTTCAGGCCCGGTCCCCGCACGAGGAGAGGCCCAGCAGCTGGCAACGGGCATGCAGGGCCGACGGTGATGTTCGCGGTCAGGAGCCGGGTGGCGCCGGGGGTGGGTACTCCCCGGCCGACAGCAGCTCTTATGCCCGGGAAGCCTCGGGCACGGCTGCTGCCGAGCCGGCCTGGCGGGCCGATATCCGGCCCGTGCCATGCAGCCAGCGGACCGTGTCGGCCATGGTGTCGGCGGTGGGCCGCGGGCCGATGCCGTACGTTGAGGCGCCAGGACCGACGGGGACCGCGTGCGCGCAGGTGTACACGGCGCCGTGTTCGGCAGGGATGTGCCAGGGCCAGATCCGCTGCAGAACGCCGGTCAGGGCCCCGAGCGGAAGCATCGCGCGGGCCGGCAGGAACACCGCGGGGAGCTGACGGCCGGTCACCTCACGGAGAGTCTGGACAAACTCCGGGGTGGTCAGATACCGGTTCGGCCCGAAGTGCCGTTCTCGTGCCCCGGCCGGCTTGGCGAGCAGTGCCGCATGCAGTTCCGCGGTGTCCCGGACATCGCCCACCGGGAAGCCGCCGCGTGGCCAGACGGGCATCAGGCCGCGCAGCGCGTTGCGCAGCCGGGAGTTCTGGTCGCCCAGGTGGGGGTCGTGCGGCCCGAGCAGTGCTGGCGGGTAGGTGATCACCACGGGCGCGCCCTCCTCTTGGTGCAGGCGGGCGATGCCTTCGGCCACGGACTTGCTTGCCAGATAGGTCTCGTGCGGCATGCCGAGGGGGGAGTCCGCCCGGATCGCCGCTTGGGCGGCGGGGTAAAGTGCGCCAACGGTGGAGACGTGGACGACGGGGTCGGCCCCGGCACGCACGGCGGAACTCAGCACCAGCTGGGTACCGCGCACGTTGGTTCTGCGCATCTCGGCGCGCCGTCTGCTGTCGAAGGAGTACACGGACGCCGCGTGCAGCACTGCGTCCGCGCCGTCGACAGCCCTGGCCACCGCGGCTGCGTCGGTGACATCACCGGTCACGACCTCGACGGCCGCCGGGTCGATACCCAGCGGTCGCAGCGCCCGGTCGGCACCGGCGGGGTCGCGGGCCAGCATCCGCACCCGCGCGCCGAAACGGAGGACGGCCGCGACCGAGTGGGAGCCGACGAAACCGGTGCCGCCCGTCACACAGACCAGCATGATTTCCTCCTTGGTCCAGGGCCACTGGGTGCGGCAGGGGTTTGTGCCGGCGCTCCGGCCGTGGCACGCGTCCCGCCCATGGTGAGGTACGGGGCGCCGCTGCGCTTCTCGCCCGTTGCCCTGGTCGGTTCAGCGGGGAGCAATTCACCAGTGGCAGGCGGAGCACGGCCGAAGATGCCTGTCCCCGGAGGGGAGTGCCATCGTCGCTGTCCGTGCTGCGGGCCGTGTTGCTGTTGCGCGGCTCCGGCCCCACCCCTTCCGGAGGCAGGGCATGAGCGAGAGACAGACGCTGCCCCAGATCCCGCCGGGCGGCCGTCCGCCCGAATACAGCGCAGCCAAGGCGCGTGCCGCCGCTACAGCGCTGATCCACGATTTCGTGACGGGCCTGGCGGCCCTGGACCGGCAACAAGAACAGCTTTCCGTCCCGCCGACGACTGTCGGTTTCTCCGCGATGATCAGCAAAACCCCCACAGCGCCTGCACCTGTGGACTTCGCGGAACGGTGTGGGGCACCGGGGGAGTGGCCGGCCGGTCCACCGGGCGGGGAAGGGCTGTCGCTGTGGCTGGTGGAGGTACACCGGCACGGGGATGCTGCTGTGCGTGTCGCCTCCAGGGTGCTGGATGCAGAAGAGCAGCGGCGCGCTGCGATCCTTGTGCGTGAGGAGGACCGCCGGTGCTATATCGCCGCGGATGTGGCGCTGCGGATGGTCCTCGGTGCCGGGCTGGGGGTCCGTCCGGAGCTGGTGCGCGAGCCCTGCCCCGGCTGTGGTGGCCCGCGTGTGGACGCGCAAGGAGGCCCGGCTCAAAGGGATCGGCATCGATCTCGCCCGTAGCACGGCGCTTGACTACGTTGGCGCCGGACTGATCCCCGTCTCTCCCGCACCCGGGTGGACGGTGACCGACCTCAGGCGCGACTTCACCGCCGAAGTACCGGACCTCGTCTGGTGCGGCGATCTGAGGGCAAGCTCTACCTGGCCACGGTGATCGACTTGATCTCGCGCCGGCTGCCGGGCTGCGCGATGAGCGCCAACCACGACGCGCGCCTGCCCATCGCGGCGCTGCAGATGGCCGCGGCCACCCGCTGCGGCGACGTCCGTGGCGTGATCTTCGCAGCGACCGCGGCAGCGAATACTGCTCGCGGAAGTTCCGCCGCACCTGCTGTCGGCGTACGCGGGATCAACGAGCACGCGGACGACGGACCACGTCACCCGCCACCGCTGGGGCCGGGCGTTCCCGAACGCGGTGAACGCATGCGCCAGGACCGCGCGGCGCTGACCGCCTACCTGCGCTTCCCGATCGAGCACCACAAGCGCATCCGGAACTCCAACTTCATCGAGCGCGCCTTCGGCGAGACCCGCCGCCGCGTCAAGGTCATCGGCCGGTTCCCTGCCGAGACAAGCGCCATGTGTTCGCGGTGCTCGACCGGGCAGCCATCGGCCGGCGCGGGTTCACCATGAGCGCCGCCGGGCTGCGCCTGCTGCAAGACCTCCGCCGAAGCCTGCTGGAACCGCCGGCTCGGCTGGCCCCACGCCACGGCGCACCGGTGCCCATCTTTCGGAATGCGGTGTTCGCATTGCCGGATGGAGTCCTGCCCGTGCGTCTCGTTACGGTGCGGGAATGGATGCCACAGTCGAAGAGCTACTGGCGGTGCTGCCCGCCGATCGCGTGCTCACCGACCCGGATCTGCTGGCCGCTCACCGCCGCGACGAGGCTGACCTGTGCGCCGCGGGCACGCCGCTGGCCGTGGTGCGCCCGCGGGACACCGCCGAAGTCGCCGCGACCGTACGGGTAGCCGCCGGACACGGTGTGCCGGTCGTCCCGCAGGGTGCGCGCACAGGGCTGGCCGGTGCAGCCAACGCGGTCGACGGTGCCGTGGTGGTGTCGCTGACCGAGTTGAACCAGGTCCTGGAGATCGACCCGGCGGAGCGGATCGCGGTCGTGCAACCGGGCGTCGTCAACGCCGACCTGAGCGGCGCCGCCGCCGAGCACGGCCTCGCCTACCCGCCGGATCCGGGTTCCTGGGAGTCCTCGACGATCGGCGGCAACGTCTCCACGGACGCGGGCGGGATGTGCTGTGTGAAGTACGGCGTCACCGGCGAGTACGTGCTCGGCCTGGAGGTCGTGCTCGCCGACGGCGAGATCCTGCGCTGCGGCCGCCGGACGGTGAAGGGCGTCGCAGGATACGACCTGACCCGGCTGTTCGTCGGCGCGGAGGGCACGCTCGGCATCATCACCGAGATCACTGTTCGGCTCCGGCCCGCTGCCGAGGAGGCCCGGACCCTGGTCGCGCTGTACCCCACGGTGGCGGCCGCCTGCGGCGCCGTGGCGGCAGTGACCGCCGCCGGCCACGTCCCGAGCATGCTGGAGCTGCTCGACCGCGTGCACCTGGGGGCGATCGAGGCCTACCGGCCGATGGGCCTTCCCGGTACGGCCGCGGCAATGCTGCTGATCGCGACCGACACAGGCGACCGTGCCGGGGCCGAGTTGGCCGCGATCGCAGACTGCTGTCAAGCCGCCGGGGCGAGCGAACTGTATGTGGCCGAGGACGCGGAGCAGGCGCAGGCGCTGACTGCCGCCCGCCGGCTGGCCCATCCGGCAATGGAACGCCTTGCGACGCAGGCGTTTCCCAGCGGCCGAGGTGGCCTCGTGGTCGACGACGTCGCGGTGCCGAGAACGCGGATCGCCGAATTCGTCACGGGCGTCGAGGAGATCTCCGCACGACACGGCATCCTGGTCGCAGTGGTCGGGCACGCCGGAGACGGCAACCTGCACCCGGTCATCGTGGTGGACCGGGCGGATCCGTCCAGCATGGACCGTGGGCGGCGGGTGTTCGACGACATCATGCAGCTGGGCCTCGCGCTGGGCGGCACCTGCACCGGTGAGCACGGCGTCGGCATGCTCAAACGGGACTGGCTCGCCCGCGAACTCGGCCCCGTCGGAATGCGGGTGCACCGGGCGCTGAAGGCCGCGCTCGACCCGTCCGGGATCCTCAACCCCGGCAAGGTGATCGCGCCGGGCTGGCCGCAAGCTGGAAGGCGGCGGCCGTCGTCCCGGCTGCGAGCATCGAACAAAACGGATGTCGCGAGGACGGTGATCCCATGATGATGGGCGGCACAGGGCCCGCGGTGGCGGTCATCGCCGGCACCCCGTACGACACGGGGCTCGGCGCCGAACTGCTGCGCGCCGAGGGGCTGGCCGCGCAGCCGTACCCCATGGCGGCGTCGCCCGACGAGCAGGACTGGTTGCAGTACCACGACCCCGGCACTTTGGCGGCCTCGTTCCATCAGCGCCTCGCCGAGTTGCGGGCGGGCGGGACCGAACTGGCGATGCTGTTCTGCAACTCCATGTCCGCGGTGGTGAACCATGACGGTGCGGTGTTGCCGGTCGTCTCACCGGTCACCGTCTACGGCGAACTGCTGCCGAAGCTGGGGTCGTCATTGGTGGTCACCGGAAACGCCCAGGCCCTCCTCGGCTTTGAGCGGACCGCCCTGCGGATCGCCCCCCAGCACAGGATGCTCGGCGTTTCGGATTCCGCGCTGGTGCGCGGGATCGAGGCCGGTGACGTGGAGGCGGCCTTCACCGCCTCGCACCTGCCGACCACCCTGCGCCTGGCTCAGCACCTCGACCTCGACGCCGTCATTCTGGCCTGCACGCACTTCACCGCGCTCCTGCCGCTGATCACTGCCGTTTGCGACCGGCCCGTCATCGACGTCGGCACCCGGCTGGTGGAGCTGACGACGCTGGCCGTGACCGGATCGGCGAACCATGGTTGAGCTGTCCCGTGCCGACCTGCACGTCTCGGTGTCCGACCCGGCCGCGACCTCGATGAACTTCCTCAACGAGGTCGCGAGCCGGTTCCCGAACGCGATCTCGCTGGCTGCGGGCCGTCCCTACGACGGGTTCTATTCGACCGAAGACGTGCAGCGTTACCTTGAGGCCTATCTGAACCATCTCCGCGCCGACGGACTCTCCGAGGCGCAGGTGCGCGGTCTGCTGTTCCAGTACGGGCGAACCAACGGCCAACTCCACACCCTGATCGCCAGGATGCTCGAGATCGACGAGGGCATCGTGGTGGCGCCGGAATCGGTGATAGTCACAGCGGGCTGCCAGGAGGCCATGGTCATCGCGCTGCGGGCGCTGTGTACGAGCCCCGAGGACGTTGTCCTCGCAGTCGAGCCCTGTTACGTCGGGCTGAACGGTGCGGCTCGGATCCTCGGCGTCGAGGTGGTGCCCGTGCCGGAGTCTCCAGCCGGGCTCGCGCCGGAGACCGTGGCCGAGGTAGTGCGTGCGGTCCGCGCCGCCGGCAAACGCCCCCGCGCGCTCTACCTCGTGCCGAACTTCTCCAACCCCTCGGGCGTCTCGCTGCCCGTGGCGACCCGCCGCCAGCTGCTCGACATCGCCGGCGAGCAGGACCTGCTGCTGCTCGAAGACGACCCGTACGGCCTGTTCGGACTCGATGACGAGCCGCGTCCGACCCTGAAGTCGTTGGACACCGACGGACGCGTGATCTATCTGGGATCGTTCTCGAAGTCCTGCTTCCCCGGCGCCCGCGTGGGCTTCCTCGTCGCCGACCAGACCGTGGTCGGCGAGAACGGCCGGCGCACCCTGCTCGCCGACGAGATGTCGGCGGTCAAGAGCATGCTGACCGTGAACACCTCCGCGATCTCGCAGGCCGTCATCGGCGGCGTCCTGGTCGAGTCAGGCTGCGGCCTGCGCGCCGCCAACCGGGACAAGATCGCGTTCTACCGGAGCAACCTGCGCACCATGCTCGCCGCGCTGGAGAAGCACTTCCCGCAATCCGAGCGCGGCGAAGGCGCGGTGCGGTGGAACGTGCCGAGAGGCGGATTCTTCGCGGTCGTCGACCTGCCGCTCCGGGCCGACGAGATACTTCTCGAACTCTCCGCGGAGCAGTACGGCGTTCTGTGGACGCCGATGAGGTTCTTCTACGTCGACGGCGGCGACCACTCGGTCCGGCTGTCCTGTAGCTACCTGATGCCGGAACAGATCGCGGAGGGCGTGCAACGGCTTTCCCGGCTTGTCGCAGAGAATGCATGACCCGCTGTCATTTTTATTGACGCAGGCAACATGAAAGACGACAGCGTCGGTCCGGCACTGTGATTCTTGAAGTAGCTCGCTGGAGCGGGATGCCCGGGTGCCAAATGCTCGCAGGTGGAGGTAGAGACCGTGAAGAACGCTCTTCAGCATATGGAGATCGACTATGTCGAGTTCTATGTGGAAGATATCGAACGAAGTCTCGCCTGGCTTGTTGAAGGTTACGGTTTCGCCGTGCGCGCGAAGTCGGGCCCGGCAGGCGGAGCGACACGGTCGGTCAACGTCGGGCAAGGCGGCATCGATCTGCTGCTCACCGAGTCGAGCGAGGACCACCCCGCTCGCGACTACGCAGAGCAGCACGGGGACGGTGTCGGTGACATCGGCATCCGGGTGCCGGACGCCGCCGGGGCGTTCGCCGAGGCCGTGCGGCGCGGCGTGCGGCCGGTCACGGCGCCGGTCACCCAGGGAGCGGTGACCACCGCGGCGGTCGCCGGCTTCGGCGACGTGACGCACACGTTCATCCAGCGACCGGACGGATCGACAGTAGCCGACGTGCGCGGCCTCGTCGCGGTGCCGGGCCACGGCTCCGTCCCGGGGAGCGGGCTGCTCAAGGTGGACCACTTCGCGGTCTGCGTCGAACCGGGCCGGCTCGACGAGACCGTCGAGTACTACCGGCGGACGCTGGATTTCGACCTCACCCTCACCGAGCGGATCGTCACCGGTGACCAGGGGATGATCATCAAGGTGGTCCAGAGCAAGTCGCGTGCTGTCACGTTCACTCTCATCGAGGCGGACACGCGTATGGCAATAGGCCAGATCGACAGGTTCCTCAAAGAACACGACGGTCCAGGCGTGCAGCACCTGGCCTTCAGCACCGCGGACATCCTCACCACCGTGCGGCGGCTCGCCAATCGCGGCATCGAGTTGCTGACCACCCCGGCTGCGTATTACTCCGCGCTCGCCGACCGGGTCAAGCAGCTTAGGCATCCCGTCGATGAGCTGCGTGATCTGAACGTCCTGGTGGACGAGGACCACGACGGCCAGCTGTACCAGATCTTCGCCAAGTCCGTACACCCGAGGAACACCATCTTCCTGGAGATCATCGAGCGGGTCGGTGCGACCTCGTTCGGCAGCTCGAACATCAGGCACCTTTATGACAGCGTCAAGGCGCAGCAAGAAACGTCGCTCTAGTGTCCTGAATCGTTGTTTCGTGTGCAGTATGCGGCGACGGTTTCGCGGATGTCGTCGGCGGCGGTCTTGGTCCGGGTGAACGGCTTGGGGTCCTTGTTCCACTCGTTGATCCAGCCACGGATGTCGCGTCCAGCTCGACGACGCTGCGGTGGGTGGAGCGGCGGAGTTTGCGGCAGGTCAGCTTGGCGAACCAGCGCTCGACGAGGTTCAACCAGGACGCGGAGGTCGGGGTGAAGTGCAGGTGGAAGCGCGGGTGGCACAGCAGCCACTTCTTGACCGCTTCGGTCTTGTGGGTGGCGTAGTTGTCCAGGACCAGGCGCTGGTCGCGCTCCCTGGGGACGGCCGCGTCGATGGTCTTCAAAAAGCGCAGGAACTCCTGGTGCCGGTGGCGCCGGTAGCGCTGGGCTATGACCGAGCCGGAGACGATGTCCAGGGCGGCGAACAGGTTGGTGGTGCCGCGCCGGACGGAGTCGTGCGTCATCCGCGCCGGCGTGGCCGGTGCCAGCGGCAGCACGGGCTGAGTGCGATCCAGGGCCTGGAGCGGCGATTTCTCGTCCACCGCCGGCACCAGCGCATCCGCCGGGGGGGACGAGTAGATCCCCACCACGTCGCGGACCTTGGTGACGAACTCGGGATCGGTGGACGGTTTCCAGATCTGCACGATGTGCGGCTTGAGCCCGAAGGCCCGCCAGTTCCTAAAGACAGCGGACTGCGACATGCCCGTCGCATCGGTCATGGACCGAGTCGACCAGTGCGCATCACCGCACGGTGGCTTCTGGCCGAGGGTATGGGCGACCAGGGACTCGACCTGCTCGTCCGTGATCTTCCGCGGGGCACCCGACCGCGGCTTGTCCACCCACATTCGGCCGGCCTCGCACACGCCAGCACGAACCTCGACCGTTACACCAGCGCCCGACCGGCCGTCCGCTTGCGCAACCAGCCCCCCAGCACCCCGCGTTCACGATCGGACAACTCCACCACCACTTGCGACTCGGCACACCAGGAATCTGATAGTCAATGGGAATGAGGTTTCCGTGTCTAATCCATTTGAGGACCCTGACGCCCTGTACCTGGTCCTGGTGAATTCCGAAGGGCAGTACAGCCTGTGGCCCGCCGGCATCGCCGTTCCGGCCGGCTGGGTCACTGCGCACGACGTGGATTCGCGCTCGAATTGCCTCGAGTATGTCGAAGCGCAGTGGACTGACATGCGCCCCAACAGCCTTGTCCAAGCCGAACGGTCATGACGGAGATGGGCCTCCAGCCGGAGTTGGTTGTTTCGGGGTGGAATGACACGGCGCGGGATGTGCCCGTGACGGTGTTGCCGGAGCTGTTCACGGCGCAAGCGGCGCGGACGCCGGACGCGGTGGCGTTGGTGTGCGCCGGTGTGTCGTGGACGTACGCGGAGTTGGACGCGCGATCGAGTCGGCAGGCGCGGTATCTGGTGGAGTCGGGTGCCGGGCCGGAGCGGCTGGTGGCGGTGGTGTTGCCCCGGTCGTTGGAACTGGTGGCGGCGGTGTTGGCGGTGTCCAAGGCCGGCGCGGCGTATCTGCCGATCGATCCGGGCTATCCGGCGGACCGGATCGAGTTCATGCTCACCGACGCCGCGCCGGGCCTGCTGATCACTGACCGGGCCACCTCCGCGCGCCTGCCGGACGTGGCGGGCGTGACCGTGATCCATGTGGACGACCCGCAGGTGGTCACGGCGGTGGCCGGACTGCCGGACAGCAGCGTCGGCGACGCGGACCGGCTGGCGCCCCTGCTGCCTGCGCACCCGGCCTACGTGATCTACACGTCGGGGTCCACGGGGCGCCCCAAGGGCGTGGTGGTCAGCCATCTGGGTCTGGCGAGCCTGTCCGCGTTCCTGATCGACACCTTGGGGATCGGGCCCGAATCGCGGGTCGGGCAGGTGGCCTCGCTGAGTTTCGACGCGGCCGTAATGGAGCTGGTCATGTCGCTGCCCGCCGGTGCGGCGCTGGTCCTGCCGGAACAGCGGCAACTGGCCGGGGAGGTGCTGGCCGACGCGCTGCGCGGGCTGCGCGCCACCCATGCCCTGGTCGGGCCGGCTTCCCTGTCCGGCGCGACTCCGGAGCAGCTGTCCGAGTTGGAATGCCTGATGGTCGGCGGTGAGGCCTGCCCGGGCGAAGTCGCCGCCGAGTGGTCGGCGGACCGGCGGATGTTCAACGCTTACGGCCCGACCGAGGCGACGGTGTGCACGACGATGAGTGGGCCGCTGTCGGGAGGAGATGCGCCGCCGATCGGCGGGCCGATCTGGAATGCGCGGGCGTACGTGCTGGATGGTCGGCTGGAACCGGTGCCTCCCGGGGTGGCGGGGGAACTTTATCTGGCCGGGCCATGCCTGGCTCGGGGATACCTGAACCAGCCCGGGTTGACCGCTCAGCGGTTCGTGGCGTGTCCGTTCGGGTCCGGGGAGCGGATGTACCGGACCGGCGACCTGGTGTCTTGGCGGGAAGACGGCGAGCTGGAGTATCTGGGCCGGGTCGACGAGCAGGTCCAGGTCCACGGGTTTCGGATCGAGCCGGGCGAGATCGAGGCGGTGCTGGCCGCGCAGCCCGGGGTGGGCCGGGCCGTGGTGGTGGCCCGCGAGGACCGGCCGGGGGACCGGCGGCTGGTGGGCTATGTCGTGCCCGCGGCGGGGAGCCAGGTGGACCCGGTCGCGATACGGGCCGCCGCGGCTCAGGTGTTGCCCGTCCATATGGTGCCTGTCGCGGTGGTGGTCCTGGACGCGCTGCCGTTGTCGGCGAACGGGAAGCTGGATCGAAAAGCCCTGCCCGCGCCGGTTTTCGCCGGCCGGGCCGGCCGGGAGCCGTCCACCCCCGCCGAAGGGATCTTGTGCGAGCTGTTCGCTCAGGTCCTGGGGGTGGAGCGGGTCGGGGTCGATGACAGCTTCTTCGATCTGGGAGGGCACTCGCTGCTGGTGGCCCGGCTGATCAGCCGGGTGCGGTCGGTGCTCGGCGTGGAGCTGGAGATCCGGACGGTGTTCGACCACCCGACGGTCGAGTCGCTGGCGCGGTCGCTGGACGAGACCGGAGAAGCGTGGCCGGCGCTGGTGCGGGCGGACCGGCCGGAGCGCCTGCCGTTGTCGTTCTCGCAGCAGCGGCTGTGGTTCCTGGCGCAGTCGGAGGGGCCGAGCGCGACCTACAACGTGCCGGTCGCGTGGCGGCTGCGGGGGCAGGTGGACGCGGACGCACTGACCGCGGCGTTACGTGACGTGGTCGGGCGGCACGAGGTGCTGCGGACGACGTTCACGGTGGTGGACGGGCAGCCGTACCAGCAGGTGACGCCAGCTGCGCTGGCGGTGCCCGAGGTCACGGTGGTGCAGGCCGTCGAGTCCGAACTGGCCGCGCTGACCGACCAGGCGGCCCGGCATGTGTTCGACCTGGCTGCCGAGCTGCCGGTGCGGGCGTGGCTGTTCATGCTGGGTCCCGACGAGTGCGTGTTGGTGCTGCTGATGCACCACATCGCCAGCGACGGCTGGTCGCTCAGCGTCCTGCTGCGGGACCTGGGGCAGGCGTACCAGGCACGGTTGGCGGGCCACGCGCCGCAGTGGCCGGACCTGCCGGTGCAGTATGCGGATTACACGCTGTGGCAACGCGAACTGCTTGGTGGGGACCAAGAGCGTGACAGCGTACTGGCTCGGCAGGTGGCGTACTGGCAGTCGGCACTGGCTGACCTGCCCGAGCACCTGGAGCTGCCGTTCGACCGGCCCCGCCCGGCGCACCCCTCCTATAGCGGTGCCCACATCACGATGGATCTGGACGCGGAGCTGCACCTCGCGCTGGTGGAACTTGCGCGGGCCCATCAGGTGACGTTGTTCATGGTGCTCCAGGCCGGACTGGCGGTTCTGCTGTCCCGGTCCGGGGCCGGTACCGACATCCCGATCGGTGTTCCGGTGGCCGGCCGCGGTGGTGACGAGAGGCTGTACCAGCTGGTCGGATTTTTCGTCAACACATTGGTGCTGCGGACGGACCTGTCCGGCGACCCGAGTTTCGCGGAGCTGCTCGGCCGGGTCCGCGACCAGGACCTGGCAGCCTACGCGCACCAGGACGTCCCATTCGAACGGCTGGTGGAAGTGCTGAACCCGATCCGTTCGAGCGCTCATCACCCGCTGTTCCAGGTGATGCTGGCCTCCGATGACGACACTGCCAGGCAGTGGGAGGTCCGTGGTCTGCAGGCCCAGGACGTGCCGCTGGACGCGGGCTCAGCCAAGTTCGACCTGTCGCTGACGTTCCGGTCGCGGCACCGGCCGGACGGTACCCCGGACGGGATCAGCGGCGTGCTGGAGTACGCGGCGGACCTGTTCGACGAGGCCACGGTGCGGGCGCTGGCCGGTCGGTTGGTGCGGCTGCTGGGCCAGGTCGCGGCCGACCCGGTGCTGCGGGTCAGCGGCGTGCAGCTGTTGACGACAGCTGAGCGCGAGTTGGTTGTCTCGGGGTGGAACGCAACGGCACGGGATGTGCCGACGGCGATGTTGCCGGAGCTGTTCACGGCGCAGGCGGCGCGTATGCCGGAAGCAGTCGCGTTGGTGAGCAGCGGTGTGTCGTGGTCGTACGCGGAGTTGGATGCGTGGTCGAGTCGCCTGGCGCGGTATCTGGTGGGATTGGGCGCCGGGCCGGAGCGCGTGGTGGCGGTAGCGTTGCCGCGATCACTGGAACTGGTGGCGGCGGTGTTGGCGGTGTCCAAGACCGGCGCGGCATATCTGCCGATCGATCCGGGCTATCCGGCGGACCGGATCGAGTTCATGCTCACCGACGCCGCGCCGGTCGCGGTGGTCACGAGCCAGCAGGCCGGCGGGCGTCTGGTCACCCAGAGCCGACTGGTCGTCCTGGATGACTCCGAGGTGGCCGCGGCGGTGGCGGGGCAGCACGGCGGCGCTGTCACCGATCAAGACCGGCTGGCGCCGCTGCTGCCCGCGCACCCGGCCTATGTGATCTACACGTCGGGGTCCACCGGGCGTCCCAAAGGCGTGGTGGTGAGCCATCTGGGTCTGGCGAACCTGTCCGCGTTCATGATCAGCACTCTGGGGATCACCCCGGAATCACGGGTGGCCCAGCTCCTTTCGCTGAGCTTTGACATGTCGCTGCTGGAGCTGCTCTCGTCGCTGCCCGCCGGTGCGGCGCTGGTCCTTCCCGAGCCGGGGCCGCTCGCCGGGGAAGAGCTGGTCGAGACGCTGCGCGAGCTGCGGGCCACCCACGCGGTGGTGGCACCGGCTGCTTTGGCCGGGGCGGCACCCGAAGGCCTGCACGGGTTGGAGTGTCTGGTCGTGGGCGGTGAGGCCCTCCCCAGCGAGCTGGCCGTCGAGTGGTCGGCGGGCCGGCGGATGTTCAACGCCTACGGCCCGACCGAGACGACGGTGTGCACGACGATCAGCGCGCCGCTGTCGGGAGGGGACGCGCCGATCGGCGGGCCGATCTGGAACGTGCGAGCGTACGTGCTGGATGCCCGGCTGGAAGCGGTGCCGCCCGGCGTGGCCGGGGAGCTTTATCTGGCCGGGCCATGCCTGGCTCGGGGATACCTGAACCAGCCCGGGTTGACCGCGCAGCGGTTCGTGGCGTGTCCGTTCGGGTCAGGGGAGCGGATGTACCGCACCGGCGACCTGGTGCGCTGGAGGGAGCACGGCGAGCTGGAGTATCTGGGCCGGGTCGACGAGCAGGTCAAGGTCCGCGGTTTCCGGGTCGAGCCGGGCGAGGTCGAGGCCGTGCTCGCCATGCAGCCCGGAGTGGACCAAGCCGTCGTCGTGGTCCGGGAGGACCGGCCGGGGGACCGGCGGCTGGTGGGCTATGTGCAGTCGGCGGCCGGGTACGTGCTGGATCCCGCGGGGCTGCGGGCCGCGGCCGGACAGGTCCTGCCCAGCCACATGGTGCCCTCCGCGGTGATGGTCCTGGACGCGCTGCCGTTGACGGTGAACGGGAAGCTGGATCGAAAAGCCCTGCCCGCGCCGGTTTTCACCGCCGGGGCCGGCCGGGAGCCGTCACCCGTCGAGAAGCTGCTGTGCGAGCTGTTCGCCCAGGTCCTGGGGGTGGAGCGGGTCGGGGTCGATGACAGCTTCTTCGACTTGGGCGGCCACTCGCTGCTCTCCGCCGTGCTCGTCGCCCGGCTGGAAGAGCAGTTCGGAATCACCATCAGCCTGCGGGACTTCCTCGCCGACCCGTCCGTCAGCGGCGTCGCCGGCCGGATCCCGGTGTCCGCGACGGAACAGCCCTGATCCGCGAAACCACGCCCCCAGGGCGGGAGGGACGAAATGATCGACCTGGCCACCAGCGGTGTCACCCTCTACTCAACTGTCCGATCCAGTATCGGACACGGCCAGACTTCCCACCTGCGCACGCTGCTGGAGCTTGCCGGGTGGGTGGATGACGCGGGCTATCGCGGCGCCCTGGTGTACAGCGACAACACTTCGATGGACGTCTGGTTGGCGGCCCAGGCGGCCATCGCGAACACCGCCTCCTTCGTACCGCTCGTCGCGGTACAGCCGCTGGACAAGACCCCGTTCGCGGTGGCCAGGGCGGTGTCGTCGCTTGCCCACCTGTACGGCAGGCGAGTCGACATCAACTTCGTCAGCGGCGGATTCATCCGCGATCTCGCCGTCCAGGGGGACACCCTGTCGCACGACGCCCGCTACGACCGGCTCACCGAGTACGTGACGATCGTCAAAATGCTGCTCGGTGGCGGCATGGCCAATTTCGCGGGCGAATACTACAAAGTCCGGCGAGCCCGGCTCACCACGGCGGTGCCCGACGACCTGCTGCCCACGGCGTACGTGTCCGGCTCGTCGGCGGCCAGTCTGCAAGCCGGCGAGTCACTGGGCCTGGGCCAGCTCTCGTTCCCGGTGCTGCCCGAGGATTTCGCGAGCCCTGACATGCGCAAGAACAAGTTCGGCTCAGGCATCAGCATCGGCATCATCGCACGGGACGACTCGGCCGAGGCATGGCGGATCGCGCACAAGCGGTTTCCGGCCGACCCGGAAGGAGCCGAGCGAATGAAGCTGCTCCTGTCCGCCGGTGGCTCGTCCTGGCAGCCGCAACTGGCTTCCGTGCCCATCCCCGACGAGGCGGAGGGGCAGCCGTACTGGCTGGTTCCGTTCCGGTATCACCACACATTCTGCCCCTACCTGGTGGGGAACCACGACGAGGTGGCACAGGCGGTGACCACGTATCTGAACGGAGGCATCCGCACATTCGTGCTCGACATCCCTCGGGAGCCCGACGACTTGTGGCACGCGCGGATCGCGATCGAGCGAGCCGTCGCGGTCATGGACAGGTAGCAGCAGCCATCAGCCGTCTCGCGCCGAGTTCGTCGGCGCGGTCGAAGGTCGCAGGCATCCGCCTGCACTGAGCGAAGGAAAGCGATGACAGACATTACTGAGACTGGCGTCGTGGTCGTCGGCGGCGGCCCGGGCGGTTCAACGGTGGCGACGTTGGTGGCCCGGCAAGGGCACCGGGTCGTGCTCCTGGAGAAGGAGCGGTTCCCTCGCTACCAGATCGGCGAGTCGCTGCTGCCGTCCACCGTGCAGGGTGTCTGCCGGCTGCTCGGGGTGTCCGAGGAACTCGAGGAGGCCGGGTTTCCGGTCAAGCGGGGCGGCACTTTCCGCTGGGGCTCCAACCCCGAGCCGTGGACGTTCGACTTCGGCATTTCGCCCCAGTTCGCCGGGACGGCGGCACCCGCCTACCAGGTGGAGCGGATGAAGTTCGACCAGATCCTGCTCAACAACGCCAGAAGGAACGGCGTCGAGGTGCACGAGGAACACACCGTCACCGATGTCATCGCGGAGAACGGCCGGGTCTGTGGAGTCAGCTGCACCGACGCCGCGGGCGTGCAGCGCGAGTTCCGCGGCCGGTATGTCGTGGACGCCTCAGGCAACCTGAGCCGCATCCACTCCCGCGTGGGCGGCCAGCGGCAGTACTCGGAGTTCTTCCGCAACCTCGCGCTGTTCGGCTACTTCACCGGCGGCAAGCGGATGCCCGCCCCGACCAGCGGCAACATCCTGGCTGTCGCCTTCAGCGCCGGCTGGTTCTGGTACATCCCGCTATCCGACGAGCTCACCAGCGTGGGCGCGGTGGTGCACCGCGAAGCGCTGGACCGCGTCCAGGGAGACCGGGAGCAGGCACTGAACGAGCTGATCGCGGAGTGCCCGATGATCGCCGACTTCCTGTCCGACGCCCAGCGGGTCACCAGCGGTCCATACGGCGAGATCCGGGTGCGCAAGGACTACTCCTACATCCAGGAGAAGTTCTCGCGGCCGGGATTGGTGCTCGTGGGCGACGCGGCGGGCTTCATCGACCCGGTGTTCTCCTCCGGCGTGCACCTGTCCACCTACGGCGGACTGCTCGCCGCGCGCTCGCTCAACACCGCCCTGCGCGCGACGCCCGAGTCTGAGATGGACGAGAAGACGCTGTTCGAGGAGTACGAAGCCCGGTACCGGCAGGAGTACATGCGCTTCCACGACTTCCTCGTCTCCTTCTACGACATGCACTCCGACGAGGAGTCCTACTTCTGGAAGGCCAAGAGGGTCACCGGCAGCACGGCCTCGCAACTGCAGTCCTTCGTGTCCCTCGTCGGCGGTGGCTCCTCGGACGAGCGCGCGCTGGTCAACGCCGACTCCTACGGCAACCGGCAGGACGTCGAGGAGGCGATCTGGTCGGTCGCGCAGGCTGGAGCCAACATCCAGGTGCAGGCCGCCACCGGAGGCACCATCGACGAGCAGGTACCGGTCCGCTCTGGAGGGCTGGTGCCGTCGGCCGACGGGATGCACTGGGCTCTGCCGGCAGCCGCGGCAGCGTGAGGCCTCGGCCGGGCGGGCTTCATCCAGCACCACCGTTGGCAGTACAGGCACGGCTCCTACGAGGTCTACTTCCTGCAAACGGACCCACGCGGCGGCCGTTACACGGGTGGCCGCAACAACGTCGCCCTGGTCACTCATCGTGAGGCGGACGAGGTCTGGGCCGTGCCCAACACCCACCCTGGCGGGCGTGCCGCGCTGGGCGTCCGGTTCGACAACGACTGGTACTTCACCTTTCACGCCCGGTCGCTCGGCGGTCAGCCCAACGACTCGGAGGACATGCTCGCCAGCATCGCGAACTTCGTGAACCAGGTGCCGGGCCGAAACTGGACCGTCATGGGCGACTTCAACATGGAGCCCGGCACCTTCCCCATCCCGCCCGGTTCCACCCTCTACAACAGCGGGCAACCCACCCACCAGAACGGGGAGGAGTACGACTACGCGGTGGGCTCCGTCGCCATCCAGAATCACCCTGTACGACGGGTCGACGCGGCTACCTCCGACCACACCTTCGGCGTCGGCATCGGCGGCCTGCGTGCGGCGGCCGAGCCCCAGCCCCTGTTCACCAGCCCGCGCTACATCGAGAACATGCAGAACGGCGGTGTGCTGGACCCCCTGGGAAGCGGCCACGGCGCACCGATCACCACGTACGAACGCACCGGCAAAGACGACCAGAAGTGGGACATCGAGTTCGTCGAATCCGACCAGGTCCGGATTCGCCAGGTGGGAGGCAGGTGCCTCAGCGCGAACCCGAACCGTTTCTTCAGGTTCACGATGTCCCTGGACGACTGCTCCGACACCCTGCCCACCCAGCGGTGGAAGCTGCTCTCGCTGGACAATGAGCAGTACCAGATCCGCAGTCTGGCCGCCGGGCAGTGCATGGACGTGCAGACAGCGACTGACCCGCGGCTCCTCGGCCTCGCCCTGAAGCCGTGCGCCGAGGTCGACGGCCAGCACTGGATGCTTGCGCCACCGCACAACTCCGTAGCCGCACCGAACTTCCAGAGCGCGG